>DASTUL010000158.1:0-47751 GCA_035759645.1 Lysobacteraceae bacterium
GAGCAGGCGCGCGATCTTCTGGAAGGTCTCCGGCTCGAGCTGGCGGAACGCCAGGTCTTCCAGCTCCCACTTCAGCTGCCAGATGCCCAGGCGGTTGGCGAGTGGTGCGTGGATGTCCCGCGTGAGCTGCGCGAGCCTGCGGCGCTCGGGCGCCGGCAGCCGGTCGGCATGGCGCAACAGCGCGAGCTGCCTGGCCAGCAGGATCGGGACCACGCGCAGGTCGCGGACCATCGCGAGCAGCAGCCGGCGCAGTCCTTCCGGGCTCGCGCGGTTCAGGGACGCGTCTTCGCGGTGTTCGGCGTGTAGGGCCCAGACCCGCGCGGCCGCGCGCTGGCCTTCGAGCAGCAGGATGACGGCCGGGGAGACGTCACCCCGGGCTTCGGCAGCCCGCTGCTCCCGTGCGGGCGCGGCATGCAGGACAGCCGCCTCGACGGCCTCCTGGTCGGCATCCAGCCGCGCGAGCAACGCCAGGGTGTCGGCCAGCACTTCCGGCGGATCGCCGTGACAGTCGTCAGTCGCTGGAGTTGGCGATGCGGACACGGCAGCGTTGCGAGGGGGGGAACTCGTACACTAGCGGCGCCCCGACCGGAGGAACAGCCCATGCCGATCCGCACTGCCCTGCTCGCGCTCATGCTCGCATTCGCCACCCCCGCGGCCCTTGCCCAGGAGGCCGCCGACACGCGCCCGATCGAGCAGCGCATGACGCCCGAGGAATTCGCCGCATCCGGCCTGCAGAAGCTGTCGGCCGCGGAACTCGCCGCGCTCAACGCCTGGCTGCGCGGCACGCTCCAGGTCGAGACCGAACGCGCGGCCGCGGTCGCCGCCGAGAAGGTCAAGGACGACAACCGCGGCTTCTTCCACTTCCAGTCCGACGAGGCCATCGTCGCGCGGCTCCAGGGGCGATTCGAAGGCTTCGCCAGGAACCGGCGCTACACGCTCGACAACGGCCAGGTGTGGAAGCAGACCGATAGCGTGCGGCTGGAAGGCGTCGAGCTCGATGCGCCACAGATCACCATCTCGCCCGGGGTGTTCGGCAACGTGTGGTACCTGCAGGTCGAGGGCTACAACAAGCGCGCCAAGGTCGAACGGATCAAGTGACGCACCGGCCCGCGCTTCAGCGCGGCTTCGCCGGTGCGTCATCCCCGCGAAGGCGGGGATCCATTGCCTTCAGGCGCGCGGCGAGCTTCTTGGGCGATGTCCCACCGCGCGCGGCGAGTTCCTGTGCAAACAGCTGCACGCGCAGCTCCTCCAGGTCCCAGCGCAGCGCCCGCCACTCCGGATCCGTGGCGCGACCGGCCGCCTCCGCAACGCGCAGGGCATCGGCGAACGGCTTGAGTTCCAGCATGCGCACCTGGTCGCGGACCGGGTCGCGCAGCGCGCGCTCGGCACGCAGGACCAGGGCCTTCAGGTAGCGCGGGTACTCGCGCAGGGCGTCCGCGGGCACGTCGCGCAGGAACCCGGGCGGCACCAGCGCGGCGAGTTGCGCGCGCATGTCGTCGAGGTTGCCGCTCGCCCAACCGACCAGCTTCGCGTCGAGCCCCGCGCGTACCTCCGCGACCAGCCCGAGGATGGTCTGCGCCTGTTGCAGGCGGGCCATCGCTTCGGGAAAGAGCGCGCGGGCGATCGCCTCGCGTCGCGCCGAAAACGCATCGTTATCGCGGACGCCGGCCAGCGATGGCGCGTCGGCGAGCGCCATGAACGCACCCTCCACCAGGTCTTCCCGCAACCGGTCGCCCTCCCGGCGCGCGTTGCCCGCCGCCCCGGATTCGATGGCCGCGTACAACAGGGCGGTCTTCGGCTCGACCGGCAGCTGCTTGCGCGACTGGCGCAGGCGATCGGCGAGCGCGATCCGCAGCAGGCGCCTGACACCGAGCGGGTGCGCGGCCGCGGCGACCGCGGCTTCCGCATGCACCTGCAACGACACGCTGTCGCCGTCGTCGTGCAGCGCGGGCCAGGCGGGCACGCCGCCGGCGCCGCGCACGGATTCCGGAATTGGCGCCTCCGGAAACGTCGTCATGCCCACGTCGGCCAGGCCTTCTGCGGCGCGCGCCGCGAAGGCCGCCGCGGCCCGTGCACCGAAGCGCTCGCGCAATGCCGCCAGTTCCCGCGACTCCGCGAGCACGGTGCGGCCGTCGGGATCGAGCAGGCGCAGGTTGGCGTGCAGGTGCGCGTCGAGCGCCTGCGGGTCGAATTCCGTGGGCGGCAAGGGAACGCCGGTCGCCTTGTGCAGGAAACGCGCGAGCGTGCCCTCCAGGCTGTCCTGCCCCGGTTGCGTCCACGCCTCGGCGAAGGCTTTCGCGAAGTCGGGCGCCGGCACGAAGTTGCGTCGCAAGGCCTTGGGCAGCGAGCGGATGAGCGCGGTCGCCTTTTCGGCAACGAATCCGGGTGCGAGCCAACCCAGCCGCACCATGTCCAGGGCATTGAGCAGGTGCAGCGGTACCGCGACGGTCATGCCGTCGTCCGGCGCGCCTGGATCGAACCGATAGGTCACCGGCAGGCGTGCATCGCCCAGCGCCAGGAAGGCCGGGAACCGCGCGGCGTCGCTTTCGTCGCCGACCAGCAGCTCGTCGCGCGTCCACTCGAGCGCCCTGCGTTCCTTCGCGGGCAACTTCGCGTACCAGGCGTCCAGCGCATGGACGTTGTGCACGTGCGCGGGCAACCGGTCCAGGTACCACTGCGCCTGCCATGTCTCGTCGACCACCAGGCCCGCGCGGCGCTGGCGCGCCTCTTCCTGTTTCGCGTCCGCCAGCGTTGCCAGGTTGCGCGCCAGGAACACGCTGCGCGTGTTGATCTCGCCGGTCACCAACGCGTCGCGCACGAAGATCACGCGCGATTCCTCCGGGTACAGCGCGCCGTAGTGCACCGGCCGTTTCGGCGCCAGCACCAGCCCGAACAGCGACACCTGCTCGCTCCCCACCACCCGCCCCTGCGACCGCGCCCAGCGCGGGTCGTGGTGGCGGTGGGTGAGCAGGTGCGGCAACTCGGCGATCGCCCAGTCGGGCTCGATCGCCGCGTTGGTCAGGCCCCACACCTGCTCGGTGTCCAGCAACGTGGCGGCGAGCACCCATGCCGGCGGCTTGCGCGCGAGGGGCGAGCCGGGGAAGAGCTTGAACCGGCGGCCGCGCGGCCCTTCGAAGACGACACCGTTCCTGCGATCGGCGTTCTGGTCGCGGTTGCCGATGTGGGTCGGCAGGCCGGCGATCAAGGCGCGATGCAGGCGTGCATATGCGGCCGCAGGCTTGCCGGTCGCCTCCACCGCGCCTGCCTGTCGCCACCCCAGCGCCTCGGTGATCAACTTGAGTTGGCGATGCAACTCGCGCCATTCGCGCAGCCGCAGGAACCCTAGGAAATGCTGGCCGGCCCACTTGCGCAGCTGCGACTGGGTGCGCGCCTCGTGCGCCTCGCGGTAGGCATCCCACAGCTTGAGGATGCCGGCGAATTCCGACTTCGGGTCTGCGAACAGCGCGTGAGCGTTGTCCGCCGCGGCGCGCTGGTCCACGGGGCGCTCGCGTGGATCCTGGATGCCGAGGAACGCGGCGATGACCAGCATCTCGCGCAGGCAGCCGTGCCCGTTGGCGGCGACGAGCATGCGGGCGAGCTTCACGTCGACCGGCATCCGCGCCATCGTGCGGCCGATCTCGGTGAGCTTGCGGTCGGCGTCCACCGCACCGAGCTCCACGAGCGTCTGCCAGCCGTCGGCGATCGCGCGCGGGTCCGGGGGTTCCAGGAACGGGAAGTCCTCGACCCGGCCCAGGCGCAGCGCGAGCATGCGCAGGATCACCCCGCCCAGCGCGGCGCGGCGGATTTCGGGATCCGTGTACGGTTGGCGCGAGTCGAAGTCCGCTTCGGAATAAAGGCGATAGCAGGTCCCGGGCGCCACCCGCCCGCAACGGCCCTTGCGCTGGTCGGCGCTGGCCTGGCTGATCGGTTCGACATGCAGCCGGTCCAGCTTGCCGCGCGGGCTGTAGCGCTTGATGCGCGCCAGGCCGGGGTCCACCACGTAATGGATGCGCGGCACGGTGAGCGAGGTCTCGGCCACGTTGGTGGCCAGCACGATGCGTCGCTGCGTCCCGGGGTTGAACACGCGGTCCTGGTCGCGTGCCGACAGCCGCGCGTACAGCGGCAGCACCTCGGTATGCCGGTACTTGCGCCGCTCCAGCGCCTGGTGCGCGTCGCGGATCTCGCGCTCGCCCGGCAGGAACACCAGCGTGTCGCCGCCGCCGCGGTCACGCGCGATCTCGTCGCAGGCCGCCACGATCCCGTCGACCACCGACGCGGCGCCGGGTCCTTCTTCTTCGTTGCGCACTTCCTCCAGCGGCCGGTACAGCACGTCGACCGGGTAGCCGCGTCCTTCGACGTCGACCACCGGCGCGCCGCCGAAGTGCTCCGAGAACCGCTCGGTATCGATGGTGGCGGACGTGACCACCACCCTCAGGTCGCGCCTCCGTTGCAGCAACTGCTTGAGGTACCCGAGCAGGAAGTCGATGTTGAGGCTGCGTTCGTGCGCCTCGTCGACGATGATCGTGTCGTAGCGCGACAGCCAGCGATCGGATTGGATCTCCGCCAGCAGGATGCCGTCGGTCATGAACTTGATCTTCGTCTGCTCGCCCACCGCCTCGTTGAAGCGCACCTGGTACCCGACCATGCCGCCCAGCGGGACCTGCAGTTCCTCGGCCACGCGCCGCGCGACCGCCCGCGCCGCGATCCGCCGCGGCTGGGTGCAGCCGATCATTCCATTCGCCCCGCGCCCGGCCGCCAGGCAGAGCTTCGGCAGCTGCGTCGTCTTGCCTGATCCGGTTTCGCCTGCGACCACCACGACCTGGTGTTCACGCAGCAACGCGACAATGCGATCGGCCTGCGCCGCGATCGGCAGCCCGGGGTCGACCAGGGGTTTGTCGATAGACGTCATCGATCGATCCGGCAGGAACAATCCATTTCAAATGGGAACAGCAGCGACGTATTGTCGCCGTAACGATCCCCGAGCGTCCGACACCACAGGAGCAGCAGCATGGCCAAGAAGACCGCCAGGACACGCAAGACGGCGAACCAGACGAAGTCCGCGAAGCCTGCGAAGCCGGCGCGCAACACGCCCGCGGCATCGCCTGCCGCCGGCTCGTCGGCGCCGGCCATCGACATCGGCATCTCGGATCGCAACCGTCGCAGGATCGCCGAAGGCCTGTCGGTGTTCCTGTCCGACAGCTTCACCCTGTACCTGAAGACGCACAATTTCCACTGGAACGTGACCGGGCCGATGTTCAATGCCCTGCACGTCATGTTCGAGGCGCAGTACACCGAGCAGTGGGGCGCGCTCGACGAGATCGCCGAACGGATCCGCGCGCTGGGCTACAACGCGCCGGGTTCGTACGCGGAGTTCATCCGGCTCTCGTCGATTCCCGAGGAACCCGGCATGCCCGACGCCGCGGACTGGCGCGAGATGGTTCGCCAGCTGGTGGTCGGCAACGAGGCCGTGTGCCGGTCCGCGCGCAGGGTGCTCGACATCGCCGACGATGCCGAGGACGACCCGACCGAGGACCTGATGACCCAGCGCCTGCAGACCCACGAGAAGACCGCCTGGATGTTGCGCTCGCTGTTGCAGTGAGGCGCCCTACTCCACCCTGACGCGGTACTGCAGCTGGAAGGTGCCGCCATCCGCGGCGAAGGCGCCCTCCGGATTCACCCGGAGGTGCGTCACCGCGGCATCGACCCCGTTGGCGTCGGGCGTGGGCACGTATCCGAACGTCGCGCCGTTGTCGGCCGAGAACGACACTTCGTCGCCCGTGTCCCCGAGCGCCACGAACGCGTAGGTCAGGCCGCTCGCGGGCGTGCCGTCGGCGAACGACACCGGGCCCGACCCCACGCCCCCCACGTCGCCGACGAACAGGTCGGCGCCCGCCGGCACCGCGTGGGTGACCACGACGCTGCCGGCGTCGACGGCCACCGGCGCCGGATTGATGACCTGGACCTGGTGGATCACGAGTGCGCCAGGCACGGCCTTCGGGTTCACCGTGCCGTTCAACGGGTCGGAATGCACCGTGTTCACCGTCACCACCGTCAACGGCACGGACAGGGTATTGGTCCAGGTGCACGTCACGGAACTGTCCACGGGCATGGTGATGGTCCGGTCCAGCCCGAGTCCCGAGACCGCCAGCGCCGTGCCGTCGCTGCCCCGCGTGCAGGTCAGCGTCGGGCTGTAGCTCCCGGCACTGCCGACCGAGAACGCCTGCGAGAGCGTGATCGTGGCACCGGCCGTCGAAGTGCCCGAGGCGGGCGTGGTGGTGGATGGCGCCGTCGAACTGCCGGCGACCGCGCCGGTGCCCCCGGCGACCGTCAACGCCACGGAATCGCCTGCGGTGGCGTCCACCCAGGTCATGCCCACCGAGATCGTGCCCTGGACCGCGAACGCGGCATTGCCGCTGTGGGTCACGGTCCCTTCGGTGCCTTCCCGGGCGACGACGCCCGCGGTCCAGGAGCCCAGTTGCGCGCCCGGCGGGATGTTGTACTGGTACTCGAACGTGCGCGTCGCGACGCCCGAATCCGCGACCTGCGTCATTGCGACGTTGTTGACGCGCACCGTGCCGCCCGGATCGGTAAGGGTGATGTTGGCGCCGCCGACGTCGGCGCTGCCGAACGGGTCGCTGACGACGGCACGGATATACGCGGTGTTTCCGTGGACCAGGAACGGCGCGGTGGTGGCTGCCGGATACGCCGCCGAATGGACCGCGACGCTGTCGACGTTGACCACGGTGGTGGTTGCGAACGACAGCGTGCTCGGCGCGCCCCGGTACTGGTGCACCGTCGCCGCCGCGCCGGTCGTCCCCACGCGCAGGACCAGTTGAGCGCCTGCGGGAACGGTGTACTGCGCCGCCAGCGGGATGGTGAAGATGCGCGGCGATGCCCCGTTCGCCGTGAACGTCTGGCTGGCCGTGGTCCCCACTTGCGTCGCGCCGTGGAACAGGCGCGCGGTCACCGTGACCTGCTGGTTGGCGCTGTTCACCACGAGGGTGGCGGTGATGTTGCCGGCACTCAGCACGAGCGACTTGCCGGCAGGGATGGCGGGCGTGAGCGTCCAGTCCTGCGTGCCGCCTGCCGCGATCGTGACGCCACCGGTGTCCAGCGCGACCTGGGGCGTGCGCGTCAGCGTGGCGTTGTCGTAGACGTACAGCAGCTTGTTGCCGGAGGCCGCCACCTGCGACTGCGACACGATGACCGTCGATGCGATCGGTGACGCGCCGGGACCGTTGGGGTTGGCGACGGTCGCGGACCCGTTGATGGCGGTCCCCGGCGTGGCCGCCGCGCCGACCACGACGTCGTAGACGACGTTTGCCGTGGCGCCGGCCGCAATGTTGACCCCAGTGATGTCCAGCCGGCCGGTGCCGTTCGCGCCGCCGTTGGCGAGCGAGGCATTCGTCGCGCCCGCCGGGAACGACACCACGCTGAAGCCCTGCACGCCCGCCGGCATGTCGCTGGTGACGCCCACGCCCGCCGCGGCCGCGGTCGCCGATTCGACCAGTGCGACCGTGTAGCGCAGCGTGTCGCCGGGGTTCGCGTCGCCGCCGTTGAGGTCCTGCACGGCGAGGGTGGACGTCGACAGGTTGGGGTGCCGGATCGTCGTGGCGTCGGCGTTGCTGTTCTGCGGATTGCCGCCGTCGACGCCCGGGTTGGAGATGGTCGCGACGTTCGCGACGCTGGCGGGCGCCGAGCCACCGACGGCGACGGTCAGCGTCAGCGTCGGCAGGTCGGCGCCGGTGGCGATGCCTGTTGAGGTCGTGCAGGTGACGACCTGGCCGGCGGCACTGCACGACCAGCCGGTGCCGGTGCCGGAGACGAACGACAACCCCGTGGGCAAGGTGTCGACGACAGTAGTCGTGCCGGAGACCGCGCTGCCGTTGTTGTGCGCCACCAGCGACCAGCTGCCGTTGACGCCGGCCGTGAAGTCGCCGACATGCGACTTGGCCAGCGTCAGCTGCGCGACGCCGATGCCGAACGACGTGTTGCCGGTGTGCGTGACCGTGCCCTCGGTGCCTTCGCGCCCGGTGACGCTGGCGGTCCAGAACCCGACGGCGGCACCGACCGGCACCGTGTAGGCCCGTTCGTACGTGCGGGTCGCGACGCCGGAGTCCGCGACCTGGGTCATCGTCGCCCCCGTGAGCATGGGGGCGCCGGCATTGGTGGCCAGCGACACGGTGGCGCCACCGACGTCGGCGCTCCCGAACGGATCGCTGACCACCGCACGCACGTAGAGGATGTCGTTCGCGGCGTAGAACGCCTTCGTCGTGGTCGCCGGGTAAGGCGCGGCGTAGATCGCGACGTTGTCGACGTTGACCACCGTCGCGGTGCTGAACGACAGGACGCTCGGCGTGCCCGAGTACTGGTGCGCGGTGACCGGGCGGTTGCCGTTGGACGTGTTGGTCAACCGGAGCACCAGCTGCCGGCCGGCGACCAGCGTGTAGGACGCGGCGAGCGGGATGGTGAACACGACCGGCGTCGGTGCGTTGTTGGTCAGGTTCTGGGTCGCGGTGGCGCCCACCTGCGTGGCGCCGTCGAACAGCGCGGCCGTGACCGAAACGGTGTTGCCGGCGCTGTTGAGGACCACGGTGGCCGACACGTTGCCGGCGGCGAGCACCAGCGACTTTCCGGCCGGAATGGCGGGCGACAGGGTCCAGTTCTGGATGGCGCCGGTCGCGATCGTCACGCCGGCGGTGTTGGCGGCCGGCTGCGGCGTTCGGGTCAGGTTGCCGTTGTCGTACAGGTACAGGAGCTTGTTGCCGGACGCGGCGACCTGCGACTGCGACACTGTGATGGTCGACGCGGCGGCGGTGGCGCCCGGACCGTTCGGGTTGGCGACGATTGCCGTTGCGTCGACGGTGGTGCCAGGCGTCGCCCCCGCGCCGATGGTGACCTCGAACGCGATCGTGTCGCTGGCGCCGGCCGCCAGCCCGATGTTGCCGATGTCGAGCAACCCGGTGCCGTTCGCGCCGCCGCCGGCGACCGAGGCATCCGTGCTGCCGGCCGGGACGTCGACCACCGTGAAGCCGGTGACGCCCGCCGGCACCTGCACGGTGGCGCCGACCCCCGATACGGCCGCGCCGGCCGTTTCGTGCAAGTCGATCGTGTAGCGCAGGACGTCGCCCGGGTTGGCGTCGCCGCCGTTGAGGTCCAGCACCGACAGGGTGGACGTCGACAGGTCGGGGTGCAGGATCGTGGTCGCGTCGGTGTTGCTGTTCTGCGGGTTGCCGCCGTCCACGCCGGCGTTGGCGACCGTCGCGACGTTGTTCACCGCCGCCGGGGCGCTGCCGGCCACCGCGACCACCAGCGCCAGCGACGGCAGGTCGCCATCCGTCGGAATGGCCGTGGCGTTGGTGCAGGTGACCACCTGCCCCGCCGCGCCGCAGCTCCAGCCCGTGCCGGTACCCGAGACGAACGACAGGCCCGCAGGCAGCGTGTCGGTGATGGTCGTCGTGCCCGACACCGGGTCGCCATTGTTGTGCACCACCAGCGTGTAACTTCCGTTCGCGCCAGCGATGAAATTCCCGGTGTGCGACATCGCCAGCGTCAGCTGCGCGACGCCGACGCCGAACGAACGGTTGACCAGGTGCGTGATGGTGCCTTCCGTGCCCTCGCGGCCGGTCACGGTGGCGGTCCAGAAGCCGATCATCGCGTTCGAAGGCAGCGTGAACTGGTACTCGTAGGTCCTGGCGTTGGTACCGGAGTCGGCGACCATCGTCATCTCGGTCGGCGCGAGCTGCACCGTGCCGTTGCCGTCCAGCAGGCGGACGCTCGCCCCGCCGACGTCGGCGCTGCCGAACGGGTCGCTCACCACGGCGCGCACATACAGCACGTCGTTGGCGGCGTAGAACGGCTTGGTTGTCGTGCCCGGGTACACCGACGAATAGAGGTTCACGCTGTCGACGTTGACCACGGTCGGGGTCGCGAACTTGATGTCGCTGCGCACGCCGTTGAACTGCGACACGACGGCCGGCACGTTGCCGCCCGTGGTGTTGACGACGCGCAACACCAGCTGGTCGCCGGCCACCAGGGTGTAGGTCGCCGGGAGGGCGATGGTGAAGGTCCGCAGCGTCGGCGACGTGCTGGAGAAGATCTGCGTCGCGGTGGGGCCCACCTGCGTTGCGCCGTCGAACAAGGCAGCCGTCAAGGTGACCGACTTGCCACTGGTGCTCGACGTGACCAGGTTCACGCCGATGTCGCCCGCGGGCAGCACCAGTGTCTCGCCGGCGGGGATCGGCGTCGCCAACGTCCAGTTCGACGTCCCGCCGCTGGCGATCTCCACGCCCGCCGTGTTGGCCGCCGGTTGCGGCAACCGCGTCAACGCGAGGTTGTCGTAGACGTACAGCAGCTTGTTGCCCGAGGCGGCCACCTGCGATTGCGACACAGTGACCGTCGGCGCGATGGCATTGCCGCCGGGGCCGTTGGGATTGGCCGCGACGGACGTGGTGTCGATCGTGAAGCCGGCCGCCGCGCCCGCGCCGACCGTCACCTCGAACACGATGGTCGCCATGCCTCCCGCCGGCACTGTGATGCCGCCGACGTCCAGCCGGCCCGTGCCGTTGGCCCCGCCGCCCGCGACGGAGGCGTTGGTGCTGCCTGCCGGGGTGGACACCACCGTGAAACCCGTGACGCCGGGCGGCATGTCGTCGGTCACGCCGATGGCCGTGGCCACGCCACCGGCACTTTCCGCGAGGGTGACCGTGTAACGCAGTACGTCGCCGGGTTCCGCGTCGCCGCCGTTGAGGTCCAGCACCGCCGTCGTCGAGTTCGACAGGTCCGGGTGCACGACGATGGTGTTGTCCGTGTTGCTGCTGACGCTGGCGCCGCCGTTGACGTTCGGGTTGGAGACGTTCGCCAGGCTGCTGACGCTCGCCGGCGCGCTGCCGGCGACGGCAACCGTCAACGTCAGCGTCGGCAGGCTCGCGGCATTGGCGATGGTCGCGCCGTTGGTGCAGGTCACCGCTTGCCCCGCCGCCCCGCAACTCCAGCCGGTCCCCGTGCCGGAGACGAACGACAGCCCGGCCGGCAACGTATCGGTGACCGTGGTCGTCCCCGTCACCGTGCCGCCGTTGTTCTGCACGACGATCGAGTACGCGCCGTTGGTGCCGGCGGTGAAGTTGCCGGTGTGCGATTTCGTGATGGACAACGAGGCCAGTGCCACCTGGAAGGCCCCGTTCCCGGTGTGGGTCACGGTGCCTTCGGTGCCTTCGCGCGCCGTCACCACTGCCGTCCATTGGCCGAATGGCGCCGTTGACGGCAG
The DNA here is from genome assembly GCA_035759645.1 of Lysobacteraceae bacterium. GTDB lineage: Bacteria > Pseudomonadota > Gammaproteobacteria > Xanthomonadales > Xanthomonadaceae > CAMPJU01. Next base: position 11,267 of record DASTUL010000158.1, read on the forward strand.
CACGTACGTGTATTCGTACGTGCGCGTCGCCACGCCCGAATCGGCGACCTGCGGCATCGCCGCGGCGGCAACCCGCACCGTGCCGCCCGGGTCGGTCAGCGTCAGGGTCGCGCCGCTGATGTCCGCACTGCCGAACGGGTCGCTGGCGACGGCCCGCACGTACACGCTGTTGTTGCGCGCATACGCGGACTTGGTCGTGTTGGCCGGATACGCCCCCGAGTAGATCGCCACGCTGTCGACGTTGACGAAGGTCGACGTGGCGAACGCGATGGTGCTGCGCGTGCCGGCACCGTACTGGTGGACGGTCAGGGTCTTCACCCCGCCCTGTCCCAGGGTATTGATGACGCGCAGGCCGAGCGGCCGTCCCGCCGCCACCGTCGTAGTGCCCGCCAGCGGCATCACGAACGTGGTAGACACCGGCGTCGTGCTGTCGACCGCGACGTCCGCCGCGGTCGCTGCGATCAGGGTGGACCCCACTGCACCGGGCGCGCCATCCCAGAGCTCCACCCGCGCGGTCACCGCGGCGGAACTGCTCACCACCAGTGTCGCGTTGATGTTCCCCGGACTGAGCACCAGGGACTTCCCGGCCGCGACCGGTGGCGTCATCACCCAGTCGTGGAAGTCTCCCTTGGTGTCGATCGGGACGATGCCTGCGGTCGCCACTGCCGCCTGGGGCGTTCGCGTCAACGTGCCGTTGTCATGGACGTAGACGACCTTGATGGCGGCCTGCACGTCCGCCGCCGCGCCGAGCGCGACCAGCAGCGCGACCAGCCAGGCCACGCAGGCCACGCCTGGCCGGAACGCCTTCACTGCCCGCCGCCGCCGAACGTCTGCTGGTCGAACTTGAAGCGCATGACCAGGTAGGGACCCCGCGCCGTGTAATGCGTGGACTCGAAGTCGCGGTCGGTGAAGCCCACGATGTTGTAGCCCAGGCTGAACCACGTGTTGGTGAACGGCGCGAACCCGACCGAGGGTCCGAACGCATACGACAGCGCATGCGTCTCCCACGAGTGGCGCACGCTTGCGCGCAGCCCGACGTCGTACTTCGGCGACAGGTCGTGCCGCCATTCCACGCCGAAGATGTCCGTGTAACCCGCCTGGTCCTCGCCACCGTAAGTGTCGAAGACGTACTTGGACCCGTAGTAAAGCGAGAGCTGGCTGCGCTGCGACACGTCGAACAGGTTGCCGCGGCGGTCGTCCGAGGTCCACGGATCGGGCGAATAGTTGGCGACCAGGTTGTTCACCAGCCGCCGCGAACGCGCATCGCCGGTGACCGCCAGCGTGTCCTGGCCCACCAGCGCGTCGCCGTTGCCGCGGCGCACTTCGTCCATCCGGAACTCGAGGCGGTCGAGCAGCGACCACCGGCTGCCCAGCGGGCGCCAGGCGAGCGCCACGCTGGCGTTCGCCAGCAGCCCGCGGGAGCCGTCGGCGTTGTCGACGAGGAACGCGCGCGCCATCGCGGACACCGCGATGCCGTCCTCGGCCTGGTGCAGGAAACTGGTGGACAAGCCACGGCGGTCGGTGAGTTCCCCGTCGCGGTGCTCCAGCCGGCCGTTCCACGACCACAGTTCGGTCCGGTAGGTCGCACCCCCCGACAGCGCGAAGAAGTCCTCCGTCAGCGCACCCGCGTTGGCGACGCCGCCGGGCGCGATCGGATGCTCCGGGTTCACCACGATCGACGGCGTGCCGGATTCGTCGAACGCATGGCTGGTGTCGGCGGCCAGGTCGAAGCTCCAGCGCTCGCCCACCAGGAACTGCTGGGCCAGTCCCAGCACCCCGAACGTCCGCGGGCCGTACTCGGAAATCTGCGCCTGGTTCAGCGTGCTGGTCAGGCGCGCGCCGGCCCAGGGCTGGGCCTCGAACCCGAAGCGCGTGGTCGACGTGTCGCGGTCCTCGCCATCGGTGAATTCCTGCGCGACCAGCAACCGGAACGTGTCGGTCAGCGCGTACGCGGCGCCGATCTCCAGCCGGGTCGGGAAGTCGACGCTGTCGTTGCGGCCGTCGAGCCCGATGTCGGCGCGCGCCGTCAGCTCGAGGCGCCGGTCGAGGAACCAGCGGTTGCCGCCCAGGGTGACCTGCCGCGACTCGGCGATGCGCCCATCCAGCGCCTGGTCGCGCACCCACTGCAGGCCGGCGCGCAGGCCCCAGTCGTCGGCGCGGTATTCTCCCTGCACGTTGACGGCATCGCGGGTGGCGCCGTTCACCAGGTTCTCCTGGTGCCAGGCCTGGCCCTGCAGCGAGAAGCGGTCGCTGATCCGCCACTGCACGTCGGCGCCGGCCTTGAACATGCCGCCTTCGGAACGGTTCTGCTGGCCCAGCCCGAAACCGGGGGCCTGCCGGCGCACGTAGGCGAGCAGGTCCAGCCGCTCGTCGTGGTGCTCGAGCTCGACCAGGTACGCATCGCCCGAGCGCTCCACCGCGCCGGACTCGCCGTTACTCGACGCCACTTCCGCGCGCACCTCGGTGGACTCGGATACGCGATAGCTCGCATCGATGCCGCCCAGTTGCGACTGCCCGGTGCTGTCCTCTTCCTTCAGGTACGTCACGCCTGCGCGCAGGCGTCCGTCGAGCAGTTCCACGCCGACGCGCCCACCGCCGTTGAGGTAGGTGTCGCCGTCGCCGTGCGTCTCGTACTCGACGACGATGAAGACCGGGTTGAAGTCGAAGTCGCGGCTCGGCACCGGCTCGCGGAAGAACAGCGTGCCCGCCGCGTAGTCGATGTCGTAGTCGATGTGGCGCACCAGCGTGCGCGTCTCGATGATGCGCTCGCTGCGGTAACGATCGCGCACTTCGATCCGCACGCGCTCGCCGTTCATGACGATGTCGCCGCGCGACAGCCGGTACAGGCCCGACGTGCCGTCGCCCTGGATCTCGTCGCGCGCCAGGTTCTGCGAGGTTTCCGCGGCGAATGCGTTGACCTCGACCAGCGGCCCGCGGTACTCGACCTTCAGGCCGTTGAGCGTGCGGTGGTAGCGGGTCAGCTCGCCGTCGTCCAGGCCGGTGGTGAAGTCGCCGAACAATGCATAGAACTGGTCGCGCTCCAGCTTCAGGTAGACCTTGTCGGCGCTGGCCGCGTCGTACCCCTGCCGGGTGCCGTCGCCATACAGGGTGTAGAACCGGTCGGGGTCGATCTCCGACAACAGGCCTTCCCGTTGCAGTCGGTCGGTGGGCTTGTCCGAGTCGTAGGCCAGCGTGAGCATCCACTTGCCCAGCACGCGGCCCTTCGCATACAGCGAGAGCTGGCCGTCGGTCGTCAACCCGGTCTCGCGGTCGGCCGCGTCCAGCCCCTCCATGTTCCCGTCGAGCGTGTCGTACCCGAGGGTGCCCTTCGCGAAGCCGACGACCACCCAGTCGCGCGGCGCGGACTTCAGCCAGACCTCGAGTTCCTGGTGGTCTACCTGGCGCGCCTGCGTGCCCTGCCCCTGCTGCAGCTGGAAGCCCAGCAAGGCACTCCCGGCGACGCTGGTCGGCTGCAACGCGATGTAGGCGATGCCGTCGTCGCCTTCAACGCGCCAGGTCGGCTTGAACGACTCCATGCCCGCCAGCTGGCGCTGCTGCTGCATCTGCACCGTCTGCGCCGGCAGGTACGGCGGCGACAGCGTGTAGCCGCCGGTGATGCCGGCACGCACGGGACGGCCGGCGCGATCGAGGAAGCGCACGGCGATGACCGGCGAGTTCAGGCCGTCGGCCGCAAGGATCGATTGGTCGGGCACCAGCTCGACCCGCGCCGGCGCGCCGGCGAAATGCACGGTGCGCGAGAGCCGCGCGACCACGTTGCCGGCGGCGTCGGTGATCTCGGCTTCGAGCGTGTTGTCGCCTTCCTGCAGCGGCAGGCCGCGCCAGATGCTGGTCGCCATGGTCTTCGCAGCGTTGACCGTGGTGCCGTCGAAGGCGACCGGCGACGTCGGCTCGCCGTTGATGCGCACCACCACGGTTTCGTCCGGCAGGTGCTTGACCACGGCGCGGGTCAGTGGCGCGCGGGGGTTGAAGTCGGCGGCCGGGAACAACCAGTCGCGGCCGGGCGCCTGGTCGTGCAGCCAGTCGACGTCACCGCCACCGGCCGCGGTGGCGTCATCGAGGATGGCGCGACGCGCTTGTCCGGCTTCCAGGAACGGCGAAGCCGCCGGCCCTGCGGCGGCGGCGCTGACGATGGTTTCGACGCGCCCACTGTCCACCGGTTGCCCGGGCGGCCCGCATGGCAGCGTGGTCGTCGCCGGTGCCGTTCGCTGCGATGCCTGGCCGCCGGCGTCGAACAGCGCGACCAGCTTCGCTTCGAGTCCGCCGGCTGGGCATTCGCCCGCCGCCCGCACCTCGAGTTGCAGCGTGCGCCGCCACGTCGCACCGGGGTCACCGAGCGCGAACGTGGCGATGTTGCCCGCGATCGCCGGATCCGGCACCGAGGTGCCGTCGGCCGTCGCGGAACCGGCCACGACCTGCGCGCCTTCGGGGAGCATCACCATCGCGCGGAGGTTCGCGGCGGGCACCGCGCCCCCGTCCAGCTCGACGGTGTAGCGCACGCCACCATCGGTCGCCTCGGCCTGCAGTCGCGCGCCGACCGCACCGGTGGCGAGCGCTGCCGGCTTCAGCATGAAGTCGCTGCGCACCAGGCTGCCGCCCTGCGCCTCGACGAACTGCGAGAAGCTGCGCCCGGCGCGCCGCGTATCGTCCGCGCAGGCCACCGGCTCCAGGCCCGCGGGCACGCTGGCGACATCGAGTTGCACCACGTGGGTGCCCGGCCGCACGCCCTCGAAGTGGTAGGCGCCGTCTTCGTCGGTCGCCACGTAGGTGCCATCGTCCAGCAGCACGCGCACGTTCGCGATGCCTGCGCGCTCAGCCGAATCCTCGTCACAGGTACCCTGCAACACTCGGCCGACGATGGTGAAGTGAGACACCATCAGCGGTTCCCGGATCGCCACGACCGTCCGCTGGTGGTTGGACACCAGGCCTGCCGCGACCGCCACGGTGTCGTTGACGGCCTGCCCCGACGGCGTGCCGCTGCCGACTTCGGCGACGAGGGTCAAGGCGACGGTTTCGCCCGGCTCGAGCGTGCCCAGGCCGATCGCCAGCGCACCGCCGTCGTTGGCCAGTGCGGTGAATTCCACGTCGGCTGCGCCTGTCGTCCCGCCAGCCGCACCGCTGTGCGACACGATGCGCGCCGAGCCTTCGCGGTAACGCAGGCCGCGCGGGAGGACATCGACCAGCCGCGTGTCCAGCGCCGGGACGTCGCCGGGATTGGACACCGTGACGGTGTACTGGATGAAATCGCCGATCGCCGCCTCCGCGACCGAGGCCTGCTGCGAGAGCTGCAGCACGACGCTGCTCGGCGACGGCGGCTTCGGGGTGACGGTGATCGTGGTCTGCACCTGGGTTTCGGGCGCGTCGGGATCGTCGAGGTATTGGACCTGCAACGCGCCGGCGCTGCCGATCGCCAGCTTGCAGTCGTGGGCCACCGGGTCGGGCGGCATCGGCACGCTCTGCAGCGCCGCGGCGAACGCCCCGGTGTCCTCGCCGGTTTCCTGCATGCGCAGGGTTTCCGCCTCGGTCGGGTGCGAGGTCTTGACCGTGACCGTGACGTAGTCGCGCACCAGCGGATCGAGGTTGCGGTCGCCGTCCTCGACGCTGACGATCACCGGCTCGCCGGGCGAGTAGCTCGTCGCGACCACGGTGATGAAGCCGTTGGGGTTGAGCGGCCGGCCATCGACGCCGATCACCGGCGGGGCCGGCGCGAAGGTGCCCGACAGGTCCTGGCAGAACGCGCCATCGACCCGGATGAAATCCCCGGCGGCGGTCGGCACGCCCTGCGCGCGCCCCATCGGCACGGGCGACATGGCGGAACCCGCGGCTTGCAGGCCCGGGTCGGGCAGGTCCGCGGCCGGCGCGCTGACCTGGGTCAGGAACTCGATCACCGCCTCGGTCGGCGCCGGCTGCACGGCCATCCGCACCGTGTTGCTGGAGACGGTGACGTCCAGCGGTCCCTGGCCGGCCCGGGGCACGAAGGTGTAGTGGACCGTCGCGGTGTTCTGGATCTCGGTCGCCGAAGCCCCGCTCGCCACCACCGCCAGCAACGCGCAGAGGAGAACCCAGGCCGCCATCGGCCAGGCGTTCTCGCGCGCGCGCGAGCTATTAGTAGTTGACGAACAGGGTTTCACCTGGGCACCGGCGTCCGGTCCTTCGGGGCGTGAGCCCCGAAAGACCTGAGGACTGCAGGAAATCGGTCAGTCGACGGTGACGCGGAACAGCGTCGTCGTCGCCGTGCCGTTGGCCAGGTTGTTCACCTGCGTGTGGACACCCGAAACATCCTTGCTGCCACTGATGCCATCGGTCTCGTCGGTCGCCTCGTCGATGACGTCATCGTCCTCCAGGGTGGCCGTGGCGTAATCGCAGGTGGTACCCACCTTGATGCTGTCCACGATGTACGTCGTTCCCACCGGGATGCCGTCGTCCACCTTGACCTCGGTGGCGGCGGTGGCGCCGGTATTCGACACCGTGATGCAGAACTGGATCGTCGCGCCGGGGATCGCCTTCGGGTTCGTCGTGCCATTGAAGGGATCGTTGATGACGCTCGAAGCCTTCGAGACGACGATCGTCGTGGCAACGACCGTATACGTGCCGATCGCACTGTGCTTGCCGTCCGGGGTGGCCCCGTCCGTCGCGCCTTGGGCATCACCGAAGACGTTCTCGACCACTGTCGGAGCGTCGGCGTCCGTATCGGCCACGAGAGCCACACCCTCGGTGCTTGCAGTGCCGCCCTCTTTCGCCGTTGCCGTCAAGACGATCTGGCCGGTCTGGCCATCCGTGACGCCAGCGGGGATGTCGCCCACCACGTAAACCTTCTTGGTCGCGTCCGCGCCCAGTTCGTCGATGTACGTCGCGGTATCTGTCGCGTCGTAACCGGCAACCGCACCGCTTTCGACGAACACGGTCAGGCCGGTCGGGTTGAACTGGTCACCGGTGCCGTCCAGTACCCCCAGGCCGATGTCGATCACATCGTTGGTCGAGTTGGTGATCGTGAACTCGAGGACCTGGTCCTGCGCGTTGGGCGAGACGTTCTTGGTCGCCGTATCCAGCACGACGGTGAGGTTGACCCGGCGATCGACCTCGAAGGGCGTATAGGTTGGCGTCAACTGCGCCTGCGACACGCCACCGATCTTGTAATCGACAGTCGCCGAGCTGGTGATGTCGGTGCCCGCCGTGGTACCTGCGGCCATGGCTTGCTGTGCGCCCGCAAGGAGCAGGGCTGCCGTCAGCAGCCTGATTGAATTCCGCTTCATGTAAAGGTTCCCCCCTGGTGTGTCTCAGCCGGCTTCCGCGACCGGAATGGTTGTGGCGTGACTTGAACTGTTATTTGACCCGTGCCTTGAACGCGACCTTGCCGCCAGCGCCCGGGTCGATGACACCGAGCACCCAACGAAGGTGTGTGACATCCGCCGCCTGCGCGGGGCGCGTGCCACCGTCTTCTGCCGTGACCGTCAATGCCTCGAGCGCGCCATAGGCCTCGCCGCCATCGACCGATACCGCGGTAAACGGCACGCCTTCAACATCAACAAAGGTCAGCTGCGGCGGCACTGGATTGTCGATCGCCACCTCGGTGATGGGCGCGTCGCCCTGGTTGGCATAGGTGATCTCGTAGATCACCTCGTTGCCCGGAACGACCCTGGCCACCGGAACGCGCTTCGTCTCCACCTCGCCTTCAGGCGTCCGCACCTCGATGTCCTGGTAAACAGCGCCCTGGACATCGAACACGCCTTGCGCGTTGACGATGCCCACGGAAAACAACACGGCGGCGCCAAGCGCCCACCGCGTCTTCCGAACAAATCCGAGTACGTTGTTGGCATTCATGCGATTGCACACTCTTGCTTGAGCACCGACCATGTGTTGGCCGACTGCTGTCCCGTGATCGCTCCTGCGTAAGACCGCGACAAGCGTCCCATTCGGACTGTCGAGGCCATCCCTGTTTCCCCCCTGGACAGGTCCGGTACGGACAAGTCAAGGTTTCGTTAAACGTGACTTTAGCACCATGTCAAACGTGAAATCCATCGGGTAACATGAATGGAACACCCCATAAATGCGTGATTCTGATCACGTTTCGGACCACCCCCCGGCGGCCGGGGACCCGCTTCGGGAACTGCGTCACGTTTTCGGTTTCGACCGGTTCCGGGGCGACCAGTCCGAGATCGTCGACTGTCTCATCGAAGGCCGAGACGCGCTGGTCCTGATGCCGACCGGCGGGGGAAAGTCCCTCTGCTACCAGCTCCCCGCCCTCCTCCGGGAGGGCACCGGCATCGTCGTTTCGCCGCTGATCGCCCTGATGCAGGACCAGGTCGAGGCCTTGCGACAGCTCGGCGTCGCCGCCGCCTGCCTCAACTCGAGCCTGTCCCCCCGCGATGCCGAAGCCGTCGAGCGCCAGCTCCTGGCCGGCGAGCTGGACCTGCTCTACGTCGCCCCCGAACGCCTGCTCACGCCCCGGTTCCTGGCCCTGCTGGACCAGGCACGGATCGCCCTGTTCGCGATCGACGAGGCGCATTGCGTGTCGCAATGGGGGCACGACTTCCGGCCGGAATACCGCGAGCTCACGGTGCTCCACGAACGCTGGCCGGGCGTGCCGCGGATCGCGCTGACGGCGACCGCCGACACCCCCACCCGGCGCGAGATCGTCGAGCGGCTGCGGCTCGAGGACGCCCGGACATTCGTGGGTTCCTTCGACCGGCCCAACATCCGCTACCGGGTGGTGCCGAAGGACGACGGCCGGCGCCAACTGCTGGCGTTCCTGGAAGACCGTCGCGATGCCAGCGGCATCGTGTACTGCCTGTCCCGCCGGAAGGTCGATGCGACGGCCGAATACCTGGCGGGCCAGGGGTTCAAGGCCCTTCCCTACCACGCAGGTCTCGACGCAACCGTGCGGTCCGCCAACCAGCGACGCTTCCTGCAGGAGGACGGCGTGGTGATGGTCGCGACCATCGCGTTCGGCATGGGCATCGACAAGCCGGACGTGCGCTTCGTCGCGCACCTGGACCTGCCCAAGTCGATCGAGGGCTATTACCAGGAGACCGGCCGCGCGGGCCGCGACGGTGACCCGGCCGACGCCTGGCTGGCGTATGGCCTGGGCGATGCGGTGCTGCTGCGGCGGATGATCGAGGACGGCGACGCGGGCGACGAGCGCAAGCGCGTGGAGCGCCGCAAGCTGGATGCGCTGCTGGGCTACTGCGAGTCGACGGCTTGCCGGCGCCAGCAACTGCTGGCCTATTTCGGCGAGTCGCACCCGGGGCATTGCGGCAATTGCGACAACTGCCTGCAGCCACCCGAGACCTGGGACGGGACGGTCGCCGCGCAGAAGGCGCTGTCCTGCGCGTACCGCACCGGGCAGCGGTTCGGGGCGGCGCACCTGGTCGACGTGCTGCGCGGCGCGGACACCGCGAAGATCCGCCAATTCGGCCACGACGCGTTGAGCACCTACGGCATCGGTGCCGACCTCGATGCGGGCCAGTGGCGCAGCGTGTTCCGGCAACTGGTCGCCGCGGGCCTGCTCGATGCCGACGTCGAGGGCCACGGTGCGTTGCGCCTGGCCGCGGCGAGCGAGGAAGTCCTGAAGGGCCGGCGCACCCTGTCGATGCGGCTGGAGCCCCCTGCGCGGGAACGTAAGCGCAGCCGCACCGGACGCAAGCCGGACTCGCCCTTGGCGGACCTGCCGGCGGAAGCGATGCGACGTTTCGACGCCTTGCGCGATTGGCGTGCCGAGACCGCGCGCGAACAGAACGTCCCCGCGTACGTGATCTTCCACGATGCGACGCTGCGCGCGATCGCGCTCGCGGATCCGGGCGAGCTTGCTGCCCTGCGCGACATCAACGGGGTCGGCGACCGGAAGCTCGAGCGCTATGGCAGCGAGGTGCTCGAGACGCTCGCGGCGGCGCGGCAGGCAGTGGCCTGAGCCATGGCATGATCCGGCCGGACCGGGCCGCGAAGTACGTAACCCTGCGCAGGATCGTCGACCGTTCCGGTCGCCACCACCCTGGGGGTCCCATGTCGTCATTCCGCTTCGCCCTGGTCGCACTGCTTGCGTGCGGCATTGGCATCGACCACGCGCGTGCTGCCTCGAGCGGCACGCTGGAACCGTTCGCTGACGAAGCGGAGTTCCAGGCATACCTGGAGGAACTCCGGGCCGCCCAGGAACTGGAACGCGCGCGTCGCGCGCGTGATCACCTGCCGCAGATCACCGGCGCGTTCCCCCCGATGCCGCCCGCGGCGCCACCGGCGCCTTCCGCCGCACCGCCGCCCGGTGAGCCGTCGTCACTCGACAGCGTCCAGGTCACGGGCACGCCGGTCGATCCCGACGCCATCACCAACGTCCAGACCCAGGGCGTCGACGAAGGCGGGATCGTCAAGAAGCATGGCGATTACCTGGTCGTCCTGCGTCGCGGCCGGTTGTTCACCCTGGCGGTCGGCGACGACGGCCTGCGCGAGGTGGATGCCGTGGACGCGTATGCACCGGACGTCAACCCGCGCGGGACCTGGTACGACGAGATGCTGATCGGCGACGGCACGATCGTGGTGATCGGGTACAGCTACGAGCGCGGTGGCACCGAGATCGGCCTGTTCGACCTCGGTGACGACGGCAACATCGCGTATCGCGACACCTACCAGCTGCGCGGCAACGACTACTACTCGGCGAACAACTATGCGAGCCGCCTGGTCGGCGACAAGCTGGTGTTCTACACGCCGCTGCACTTCGATGCCTACGACCTGGACCCCGCCGGGTTCACGCCCGCGCTGCGTCGCTGGCGCACGGGCGCGACGCCCGCGGACTTCCACCGGATCCTGCCGGCATCGCGCATCTATCGCAGCGCGGCCCCGCTCGACGCCTACGACCTCGCGCTGCACACCGTCAGCCTCTGCGACCTCGCCGCGGCGCCGATGCAGTGCGAGTCCACGGCGGTGCTGGGTCCGAGCGGGCGCGTGTTCTACGTGTCGCAGGATTCGGTGTACGTCTGGGCGTCGCCCTGGGATCCGCAGGGCCCTGACGCGTCATCGGTGTTCCGCATCCCGCTCGACGGCAGCTCGCCGACCGGACTGCGCACCAGCGGCAGCCCGATCGACCAGATGTCGTTCCTGCAGCGCGACGGCCACCTCAACGTGCTGCTGGGGAGCATGAGCCAGGGCGAAGGCATGTGGTCCAAGTTTGGCAACGCGGGGGACCTCGCCCTGCTGCGCGTGCCGCTGGACGCCTTCGGCGACGGGTCCGGCGCGGCCCCCGACGAGGCCTACCGGTTGCTCCCCCCGGGCGACGGCGACCGTTACAACCTGCACAACAGGTTCATCGGCGACTGGCTGGTCTATGGCGGCGCGTGGCGGCACGGCACCGACACCCAGACCGCGCACGCCTTGCGGTACGCCGGGGACGGCCCGATCCAGGCGATCAGGCTGGGGCACGGCCTGGAGCGCATCGACGCGATGGGCACGGACGCGATCCTGGTCGGATCGCGCGGTCCCGACCTGCATTTCACCAGCGTCCGGCTCGACGACCGCGCCGGCGCCGCGAGCGTGTTCGTGCAGCGCAACGCCGCCCAGGGCGAGGATCGCTCCCACGGCTTCTTCTACAAACCCGAATCGGACGACGCAGGCATCGCAGGCCTGCCGATCCTGCGCCACGGCGATGGCCGCCTGTCGGCGTCGGTCCTGTACCTGCGCAACCGCGCATTGCGGCTGGGCGGCATGGGGCGGCTGGATTCCGGTACTGCCGCGGATATCGACGACGGCTGCCAGGCGAGCTGCGTCGACTGGTACGGCAACGCGCGCCCCATCTTCATCGGCGACCGCGTGTTCGCGCTGCTCGGGTACGAACTGGTGGAAGGCACGGTGGCCGGCGAGCGCATCGTGGAACGACGGCGGGTCGACTTCACGCCGCGGGCGGGCGATGGGCGCTGAGGACGCTTTGGTGGGCCGTGATGGATTCGAACCATCGACCAGCGGATTAAAAGTCCGATGCTCTACCAACTGAGCTAACGGCCCACGGGGTGCGAATTCTAGCTCAGGGCGCGTAACGCGTCGGATCGTCGACGCCTGCGACGGCGAACCCGTCCGCCCGCAACCGGCATGCATCGCAGTGCCGGCAGGCCAGGCCAGCGGCGTCGGCGCGATAGCAGGACACGGTGGCGGCGAAATCCACGCCCAGGCGCAAGCCCTCGCGCACGATCGCGTCCTTGCCCATGCGCTGCAGCGGCGCGTGCACGCGCAAGCCCGCGCCCTCCACGCCCGCGCGGGTGGCCAGGTTGGCCAGCCGTTCAAACGCGTCGACGAACTCGGGCCGGCAGTCCGGGTAGCCCGAATAGTCGACGGCATTGACGCCGCAGAACATGTCCGCGGCGCCGAGCACCTCCGCCCAGCCCAGCGCGACCGACAGCATGATCGTGTTGCGCGCGGGCACGTAGGTCACGGGAATGTCGGCGCCGATCACGTGGCCGTCGTCGTCCAGCGGCACGTCGATCCGCTCGTCGGTGAGCGCGGACCCGCCGATGCTGCGCAGGTCCACCACGACCGTCTTGTGCTCGACCGCGCCGAGCGCGGCCGCGACCCGCTTCGCGGCATCCAGCTCGGACGTGTGCCGCTGGCCGTAGGCGACGCTCAGCGCGTGGCAGGCAAAACCCTGTTCGCGCGCGATCGCCAGCACGACCGCCGAATCCATGCCGCCCGACACCAGCACCACGGCCCTGTGCATGCTCATCGTCCCGGCTCGTCGTTCCAGAGCAACTTGTGCAGTTGCACCTGGAAGCGCACGGGCAACCGGTCGGCGACGATCCAGTCGGCGAGTTCGGTCGGCGCCAGCTCGGCCTTGCTCGGCGAGAACAGGACGTCGCAGGTCTCATGCAACCGATGGTCGGCGACCACGGCCTTCGACCATTCGTAGTCTTCGCGAGAGCAGAGCACGAACTTCACCTGGTCATGGCTGGTGAGCAACGGCAGGTTCTCCCAAAGGTTGCGGTGCGCCTCGCCCGACCCGGGGGTCTTGATGTCCAGCACCCGCGACACGCGTTGATCGACGGCGGCGATGTCGATCGCACCCGACGTCTCCAGGGAAACCGCGTAGCCCGCATCGCACAGCCGCGACAGCAGCAGGAGGCATCGCTTCTGCGCCAGCGGTTCGCCGCCGGTGACGCAGACGTGGCGCACGCCGTGCGCCGCGACTTCATCGAGGATCCCGTCGATGTCGCGCCATTGCCCGCCGTGGAAAGCGTAGGCGGTGTCGCAGTACTGGCAACGCAACGGACAGCCGGTCAGGCGCACGAAGACCGTCGGCCAGCCGGCGTCGCGGGCCTCGCCCTGCAACGACAGGAATATTTCGGTGATCTTGAGGCGGTCCGCCGCGGTGGCGGCCGGAGCCGCATCGGTGGGGACGGCGTTCATGCGGGAATTCTACCGGCGAGGCGGCCTGCCCGCCGTCGGTTGCGTCCGGAACGGCGCGTCCTACGGCGCGTTCAACCGCATCGAGCGCAGGGCGTCCTCGGCCGTACGCGCCACGTCCGTGCCCGGATAACGCGCCACGACTTCGGCCAGGGTTGCGGCCGCCGCCTCGAAGGCGTCCTGCCCGTATTGCGACAGCCCGACCTTGAGCAGCGCCCCGGCGGCCTTGTCGTGCGCCGGGAAGCGCTCGACCACGGCCTGGAACTGCCGTTCTGCCATGGCGTAGTTCTGGGTGACGTAATAGCTCTCGCCCAGCCAGTACAGCGCGTTGGGCGCATAGGTGCCGCCCGGATGGCGGACCAGGAATTCCTCGAACGCGCGCGCGGAAGCGACGTAGTCCCCACGCTTGAGTTCGTCGAACGCCGCCAGGTAGGCATCTTCCTCGCCGACATCGCCCAGGCCCGGCATCGGCACGGGTTCGACGATCGTCTCGGGCGGTGGCGACTGGGCGGACCCGGTATCGGCTGGCACCTCGATCACCGCGGCGGCCGGCGCGGGAACCCCGCCCTCGAGGCGCACCAATCGGCCATCCAGGTCGAGGTACTGGCTGCGCGCGTTGTCGGCCTGCACCTGCTGCTGGCGTTGCAGTTCCTCGATCTGGGCACGCAGCGCCTGCAGCTCGTTGCGCAGGAGCGTGATCTGGTTCAGGAGCTCGACGTTGCCCTGGGCCGCGACCGGCAGCGACGCGAGCAGGCAGAGGGAAAGCGTTGCGATGCGGAACGTGCGCATTGACATGGCAATTTGGTCTTTGGGCGACTGCGCAAATGTAACCGGTCCGGCCTGTATCGCTGTCCTGTTGCCGGAACGCCGCGGCCGCCGGCGTCGTGCCGGCGGCCGGGCGGATGGATCGATTACTTGACCGTGTACACGATCTCGACGCGGCGGTTGCGGGCCCAGCAGTCCTCGGTGGACTCGGTGCAGACCGGGCGCTCTTCGCCGTAGCTGATCACGCTGACCTGGCCGGCGGAACCGCCATTGGCCTGCAGCGCGGACGACACGGCATTGCCGCGGCGCTCGCCCAGGCCGAGGTTGTACTCGCGGCTGCCGCGCTCGTCGGCGTTGCCTTCGAGGTTCATGCGCGCCGACGGGCGGTCACGCAGGTACTTGGCGTGGCAGGCCATCGCGGCCGTGAACTCCGGACGGATCATCGCCTGGTCGAAGTCGAAGTACACGACGCGGGTACGCAGGCACGCATCGGTGTCCAGGTCGTCCGGCGTGTAGGCGCCAGGGGTGGTATCGACCGGCTGGGTGACCGGCGGGGTGGTGTCGGTATCGGTGACCGGGGGGGCCTCCTTGACCTTCTTGGTACAGGCGACGGCCGCGATGCAGAGCAGCGCGATCGTCATGGCACGGGTTGTGGCGTTCATCGTCGTCGATCCTCGTCTATGCGGATGGTGCGTGGGACGGTCGGGTACTGCGGGTGCAACAGGGTGCGCGTTCAGCTGTGCATGGGTTGTCAGCGGGTGCCTCGATCAGCGCCGGTCGCGGTAGGGACCCCACGCCGGCTCGCGCACGTCGCCGTCGGCGAGCACCAGCCGTTGGCGGACGCGCCCGTCGGTCGATACCGCGTAGAGCACGCCGCGCTGGCCCTCACGTGCCGCATACAGCAGCATGCTCGCGTTCGGCGCGAAGCTCGGCGACTCGTCAAGCGATCCCGGCGAAAGCGCGCTCCAGCGTGGCGAACCCAGGCTGCGGTCCAGCAGCGCGATCCGGTACTGGTTGCCGTTGCCCTGGGCCACGGCGATCTGCTTTCCGTCCCACGACACGCTGGCCGTCGCGTTGTAGTCGCCTTCGAAGGTGATCCGGCTGGCACTGCCGCCGCTCGCGGGCACCTGGTAGATCTGCGGCTTGCCACCGCGGTCGGAGGTGAAGTACAGCGACTGCCCGTCCGGGCTCCAGGCCGGCTCGGTGTCGATGCCGTAGTGGTCGGTCACCTGGCGCAACGCCTTGCTGCCCAGGTCCATCACGTAGATGTCGGGGTTGCCGCCTTTCGACAGGGTCAGTGCGAGGCGGCGACCATCGGGCGAGAACGCCGGGGCACCGTTGATGCCCTTGAAGCTGGCCAGCACCTGGCGCGCGCCGGTGGAGATGTCCTGCAGGTAGATTTCCGAATTGCCGCGCTCGAAGCTGACATACGCAAGCTTGGTGCCATCCGGGCTCCATGACGGCGACAGCAACGGCTCGGCCGAGCGCACGACTTCCTGCGGGTTCCAGCCATCGGCGTCGGCCACCATCAATGCGTAGCGCGTGTCGCGGCCCACGCCGCTCGCGGTCACGTAAGCCATGCGGGTCCAGAACGCGCCGCGCACGCCGAGGATCTTTTCGTAGATGGCGTCCGCCACCTGGTGCGCGACGTCGCGCAACGCGGCGCCGGGTGCGGTCAGCGCCAGGCCGAGCAGGCGCTCCTGCCTCGCGACGTCGAACAGTTCGTATTCGACGCGGTAGGCCCCGCCGCCGGCGTCGAGGACGCGGCCGACGACGATGAAGTCCTGGCGCAGCGCGCGCCAGGTCGGATAGCGGATCTCGCTGCCGCGCGTCGGACGCTCGACCAGGTCGATCTCGGGCAGGACCCGGAACTGGCCGGACCGGTTGAGGTCCGCGCTGACGACCGCGGCGACGTCCGTCGGTGGCGTGCCGGCCGTGCCCTGGTAGGGCATCGGGACGACGGCGATCGGCAGGGCCGCGGCGTTGCCGCCGACGATGTCGATTTCCAGGCCCTGCTGCTGCGCAGCGGCGGCCATCGGCAGCAACAGCGCGAGCAGGGTCGCCAGCACGGGGACGAACGAAAGCCGGCCACGGGGCCGGGGAAGCGGTCGTTGCATCTCGAGTCCTTCGAAAGCGGGGGCTGAACCGTAATAACAGCTTGGCCGTTAACGTCGTCTCTAAGATGAACGGGGGCTGTGCGCCCGTCCCCCGTCAACGGTCCGCCGCCTCGAAGTTGAGGGTCAGGGTGCGGGCGAACACGGACTCGAATCCTGCATACGGCAGCGGCTGCGCCTTCAGGACAGCCGCTTCGATCGAGCGCCGCCCCCGCTCGTCGTACGGGCAACTGGGGTCCACCTCGGCGTCGATCACTTCGCCACCCGGGATCTGGCGGATCACGATGCGGCAGCGCTGGCCCAGCGGAACCGTGTCCGGGCGTGTCCACTGGCGCAGGATCGCCTCCGTCAACGCGGCCGCATAGCGCGCGGTGAGGTCGGTGCTGTCGCCGGCGTTGCCTGGTGGCGGGCTGGCCGCGTCCATGCGGGCGGCTTCCTGCGCGGCTTCCAGCTGGTCGAGTTTCTGCTGGGCCGTTTCCGCTTCCTTCGCAGCCGCCTCCCGCCGACGACGGATGTCGGCGAGCTGTTCCTCGCGCTGTCGCTGCATTTCCGTGCGGCGACGCTGGCGTTCGGCCTCTTCCTGGCGCTTGCGCTCCGTCAGGTCGACCTGCTCCTGGCGCCGGCGCTCCTCCTGCTCGCGCTCGGCGGCTTCCCGGTCTGCGATCGCCTGCGCCGAAACGCGTTCCTGCTCGACGATATCGGGATCGGGGATCTGTTCCTGGGCGTCCAGCTGCGGCAACACCGGGGAATCCTGCGGCACCGGTTCGATCACCGGCTGCGGCGGCGGGATGGTCTCGCGCTCTACGGGCTGAGGTTCGGGTTCCGCGGGCGCGGGCTCGATGGGATCGGGTCGTTCGCGCAGCACCCGCTGCATCGACTCGGAGAGCGCGTCGGCATCGATCAGTTCCGCCTCGATCACCGGCCCCGCGGCCGACACCGGCGCGGTGTTGCGCGTCCACCAGATGCCGAGGAACGCGATGGCGAACAGCAGCGCGTGCAGGCCCAGGGCCAGCACGGTCGCCTGCACGGTATCGGCGCGGGTTTCCCTCATGGACGGGCGATCAACCGCCGGCCTCCGCCGGCTGGCTCATCAGGCCCGCGCGTTCCACGCCGGCCTGCGTCTGCAGCGCGGTCAGGACTTCGTAGACCACCTCGTAAGGCGTCTCGCGGTCGCCGGCCACGTATACGGCGACGTCCGGGTTCTGGCGCACGAATGCCGCGACCTGCGACGTCATCTCCTCGGCACTCACGGCCTGCTGGTCCGCTCCGCCGACCGTGAGGAACAGGTTGCCGTCGCGGTCGACGCTGACCACCACGGGATCCTGCCGCTGCTCCAGTGGACGCGCGTCGGACTGCGGCAGCTCGATGTCCACGCCCAGGTTCAGCAGCGGAGCGGTGACCA
The DNA here is from genome assembly GCA_035759645.1 of Lysobacteraceae bacterium. Taxonomy (GTDB): domain Bacteria; phylum Pseudomonadota; class Gammaproteobacteria; order Xanthomonadales; family Xanthomonadaceae; genus CAMPJU01. Next base: position 28,940 of record DASTUL010000158.1, read on the forward strand.
TGAAGATGATCAGCAGCACCAGCATCACGTCGATGTAGGGCACGACGTTGATGTCAGCCATCAGCCGACGCTTGCGATTGCGGCGCGAACCCCTGTTGATCGCCATCGCCCTACTCCACGTGCGCCTGGCGCTCGAGGATCGACGCGAACTCTTCCGAGAACGCCTCGTAGCGCACCGCGATGCGCTCGACCTTGGTGGCGTAACGGTTGTATGCCCACACCGCCGGGATCGCGGCGAACAGGCCCATCGCGGTGGCGATCAATGCCTCGGAAATACCCGGCGCAACTGTCGCGATCGTCGCTTCCTTGACGTTCGCCAGGCCCTGGAACGAGATCATGATCCCCCACACCGTGCCGAACAGGCCGACGTAGGGCGCGATGGAGCCGACGTTGGCCAGGAACTCCAGGTTGTGCTCCAGCCCGTCCAGTTCGCGCGCAGTGGCCACGCGCATGCCGCGCTGCGCGCCTTCCAGCTGCATGCGGCTGTCGGCGACCCGGCGCTGGCGCGAGAACTCGCGAAAGCCGGCCTCGAAGATCGACTCCATGCCGCCGACGTCGCGATTGCGCTGGCTGGCGCCCGCATAGAGCTTGGTCAGGTCGGCGCCGGACCAGAAGCGCTCCTCGAAGGCCTCGGCTTCGCGCTCGGCGCGGTCGAGCATCTTCTTCTTGCGAAAGATGATCACCCACGACGCCACCGAGGCGAACAGCAGCAGCACCATCACCAGTTGCACGGGGAGCGATGCGTGCAGGATCAACTGCAGCATGTCCAGTTCGCCGCTGCCGCCGGGCGGCGCGCCGGCCGTGAGTTCCTCGATGCCCGCAACGGTGTCCTGGGGAAGCGGCTCGACCGCGACGGCAAGCAGGGGCAGCAGGTTCATTGGGACGGGGTCTCCGGGGAAGCGAGGTTGTCTAGCAGGGGTTGCGGGATCGGCCTGGGCCTGAAGTCGGAAGCGCGCAATGCAGCCACCCGGACCTCGGCGTCGAGCAGCAACCCGCCACCGCGATGGATCGCCTGGACGAACACCAGGCTCGCCTTGCGGCAGTCGCGCACCGCGACCGACACGTCCAGCAGGTCGTCCAGCCGCGCCGGCGCGCGGAAGTCGATCCGCATCGCCCGCACCGCGAACACCAGGTCGTGTTCCGCGCGCAGCCGGTCCTGTGCCACCCCCCGCGCGCGCAGCCATTCCGAGCGCGCGCGTTCGAGGAAGGCCAGGTACTGCGCGTGGTAGACCACTCCCCCGGCGTCCGTATCCTCCCAGTAGACGCGTGTCGGCCAACTGAACACGGGTTCAGGCTCCGCCGGGGTCTTCGCCGAACAGGTCCGCCGCGCCGGCCTTCGGCTTCAGGCCGAGGTGGCGATAGGCCTTCGCCGAGGCCATCCGGCCGCGGGCAGTCCGCACCAGGTAACCCTGCTGGATCAGGTAGGGCTCGATCACGTCCTCGAGCGTGCCGCGTTCCTCGCTGAGCGCGGCGGCCAGCGACTCGACGCCGACCGGGCCGCCGTCGAAGGCTTCCACTATCGTCCGCAGCATCCGGCGGTCCAGCTCGTCGAACCCTTCCGGGTCCACCTTGAGCATCTTCATGGCGGCATCGGCGACGTCGCGATCGATGTGCCCGTTGGCCCGCACCTGCGCGAAGTCGCGCACGCGGCGCAACAGGCGGTTGGCGATGCGGGGCGTGCCGCGCGAGCGCCGCGCGATCTCGCCTGCGCCTTCGGCATCGCAGTCGATGGCCAGGATCCTCGCGGACCGGCGCACGATCCGCGCCAGCTCCTCGGGCGAATAGAACTCCAGGCGCTGCACGATGCCGAAGCGGTCGCGCAACGGCGCGGTCAGCAGGCCGGCGCGCGTGGTGGCACCAATGAGGGTGAAGGGCGGCAGGTCGAGCTTGATCGAACGCGCCGCGGGGCCCTCGCCGATCATGATGTCGAGCTGGAAATCCTCCATCGCCGGGTACAGGACTTCCTCGATGGCCGGCGACAACCGGTGGATCTCGTCGACGAACAGGACGTCGTGCGGCTGCAGGTTGGTCAGCAACGCGGCGAGGTCGCCGGCCTTTTCGATCACGGGGCCGGAGGTCTGCCGCAGGCCGACGCCGAGTTCGTTGGCGATGACGTGGGCGAGCGTGGTCTTGCCGAGCCCGGGCGGGCCGAAGATCAGCACGTGGTCGAGCGCCTCGCCACGGCCTTTCGCGGCCTCGATGTAGATCTGCAGCTGTTCGCGGACCGGCTGCTGGCCGAGGTACTCGTCCAGCCGCCGCGGCCGGATCGACGCCTCGATCGCCGCGTCCTCGTCGGTCTCCACTGCCGCTACCACCCGGTCCATTTCGCTCATGCCACCATTATGTCGGTTCCCGTGCGATCCGTTCCTGTGGGAGCCGCCATGGCGGCGAGCTTTTCGCCAAGGGCCGGCGCGTGGGTTGGGTAACTCGCGGCGCCGTCATGCGTGGGGGGGTAGGTGGGGCCAACCGCCTTTTGCGGTGGCACGCAAGCTGGCCGGCCTCCTGCAGGGCGGTCGGAATTTCCCCGCCCACCCCCCACGCATGACGTCGCCTCCGGTTTCAGTGGGCGCGCCGAGGCGGTGCGCTCAGATTTCGACCTGGGCGCCGAGCTCCACCAGCCGGTTGCCGGGGATGCGGAAGAAACCCGTCGCGGGCGCCGCATTGCGATGCATGAAGCTGAAAAGGCGGTCGCGCCAGACCGGCATGCCCCGGCGTGCGCTGGCGACCACTGTTTCGCGGCTCGCGAAGTAGGTGGTTTCCATCGGGTCGAAATAAATCCCGCCGCGATCGCAAGAGCGCATCAACGCGAGCGGTACGTCGGGGGTTTCCATGAACCCGTAGGCCACCACGACCCGGTAGAAGTCCTCCCCGATTTCCTCGATTCGCAACCGTCGTACCGGCGGCGCGTACGGGACATCGAGCGTATCGACGGTGAGGAACACGTTGCGCTCATGCAGCACCTTGTTGTGTTTCAGGTTGTGCAGCAGCGCATGCGGTACCACGCCCTTGTCCGAAGTGAGGAAGATCGCCGTGCCCGGCACCCGCACCGGAGGCGCGAGCATCAGGCCGGGCAGGAAGGTATCGATCTGGATGCCTTCCTTGCGCACTTCCTCGTGCAGCAACTGGCGACCGCGGCGCCACGTCCGGAGCAGGGTGAACACGACCACGCCCAGGGCCACCGGGAACCATGCACCGTCGAAGAACTTCACGCCGTTGGCGACCAGGAACGCCACGTCGATGACCAGGAAGACGACGCAGGCTGGCAGGACGAACCACCGCCAGCGGCGCCACATCGCCTGCGCGACCAGCGCCAGCAGCAGGGTGTCGATCAGCATCGTGCCCGACACCGAGACGCCATACGCCGATGCCAGTGCCGCGGAGCTGCGGAACGTCAACACGAGCAGGATGACCGCGATCATCAGCGACCAGTTGATCCACGGGATGTAGATCTGGCCGATCGTCTCGCTGGAGGTATGGGTGATGCGCATCCGCGGGATGTAGCCCAGCTGCATCGCCTGCCGGGTCACCGAATAGGCGCCGGTGATCACCGCCTGCGAGGCGATGATCGCCGCGGCGGTGGCCAGGAAGATCATCGGGACGCGCCCCCACTCCGGCACGGCCAGGTAGAACGGGTTGCGGATCGCGCTGGGATCCTCGAGCACCAGCGCCCCTTGGCCGAAATAATTGAGCATCAGCGCAGGTAGCACCAGGAAATACCAGCCGTAGCGGATCGGCCGAGCGCCGAAATGGCCCATGTCCGCATACAACGCTTCCCCGCCGGTGACTGCCAACACGACCGCGCCGAGGATGAAGATTCCGCCCCAGCCATGGTTGATGAAGAACCGGATGGCGAACCATGGGTTCAGCGCCTGCAGGACCTCGGGCTCGTGCAGGATGTTGTAGATGCCGATCGCGGCGAGGGCCAGGAACCAGATCGTGATGACGGGTCCGAAGACGCGGCCCACCTTCTCGGTGCCGAAGCGTTGCGTGGCGAACAATGCGACCAGCACGGCGATCGTCAGCGGCACGATCCAGCTGCCTAGCCGCGGCGCGACCACCTCCATGCCCTCGATCGCCGAGAGCACGGTCATCGCCGGCATGATCACGCTGTCACCGAAGAACATCGACGCGCCCAGGATGCCGAGGAGCCCGACGACGTAGAGCGACTTCGAGCGTTTCGGCAGGATGCGCTGGCTCAGCGCCATCAGCGCCATGATGCCGCCCTCGCCTTCGTTGTCCGCGCGCAGGATGATCGCAACATACTTGAGCGTGACCACCAGCATCAGCGACCAGAAGATCAGCGACAGGATGCCGAGCACGGTGTCGTGGTTGGCGATGAGCCCGTAGTGCGGACTGAATGCTTCCTTCAGCGTGTACAGCGGACTGGTGCCGATGTCGCCGAACACGACGCCGATCGCGCCGACGACGAGTCCGGCGACGCCGACGCTGCCGTGGCCGCGCCCGCGGGGATTCGCGTGATCTGGCTTCTTCATGGTGTTCCCGGAAAAAGAACCGTCGCCGCCGCCTAGCGAAGCGCGGACTTTAGTGCCTTTCGGATGATCGCGGCGGCGTCGTCGCCCTCCGCCTTCGCATCGCGCGCCATGCGCACGGCTTCCACGGGCTTGTAGCCCAGCTGCTGGAGGGCGACGACCGCCTCGGACTGCGGATCGGCCGGCACGCCCCCGGCGGTGAACGTCGCGCCGCCGCCCATGAAGTCCGCGGCGCGGTCGCGCAGCTCGACCACCATGCGTTCGGCGGTCTTCTTGCCGATGCCGGGGATGCGCGTGAGCGCGGTGATGTCGCCGGTTTGCACGAGCCGCGCGAACTCGTCGACGCTCGTGCCCGACAGCACCGCCAGCGCGATCTTCGCACCGATGCCGGACACCTTCTGCACGTCCCGGAACACCCGCCGCTCGCCCTCGCGCAGGAAGCCGTACAGCGACACGCTGTCCTCCTTCTGCGCGTAGTGCGTGAACAGCGAGACTTCACGCCCGGCCTCGGGCAGGTCGTAGAAGGTGCTCATCGGCGCCTCCAGCTCGTAGCCGACGCCGTGCACGTCGACCACCAGCCACGGCGGTTGCTTGTGCACCAGGATGCCCTTCAAGCGTCCGATCATCAGCGCCTCCGCAACATGGCGACGCCCACGCCGGTGCGCGCCGCGGTCGCGCTCATGTGCGCGTGGGTAAGGGCGACGGCCAGCGCGTCGGCCGCGTCGGCTTGCAGCCGGGCTTCGGCCAGGTTCAACAGCAGCCGCACCATGTGCTGGACCTGTGCCTTCTCCGCCGCGCCGCGCCCCACCAGCGATTGCTTGATCAATCGCGGCGAGTATTCATGCACCGCCAGCCGCCGGCGCACCACGGTCGCCAGCGCCGCGCCGCGCGCGTGCCCCAGCTTCAGCGCGGAGGTCGCGTTCTTGTCCATGAAGACGGTCTCGATGGCGACCACGTCCGGCTGCCACCGATCCAGCTGCGCTTCCAGGCCATCGCACAGCAACCCGAGCCGCGCCGGGAAGTCGGCCGCTTCCAGCAGCACCAGCGCCTCGCAATGCACGTAGGTGCAACGGCCGGCGGCGTCGACGTCGATCACGCCCACGCCGGTCCGCTGCGAACCGGGATCGATGCCGAAGATGCGGGTCATCAGGAAATGTGGAAGCCGCTACAGCGGCGAGCTTTTCGGTGCGGGGCGCATGCGGCGAAGCATACGCGCCTCACCCAAGCTCGGCGTTGGAATACACCGCTTGCACGTCGTCCAGGTCCTCGAGCCAGGCCAGCAGCTTCGACACCTGCTCGGCGGTCTCGCCCGACACCGCCACGTCCGTGTCGGCGCGCATGGTGACCTCGGCCAGGTCCGGTGCAAGGCCCGCCGCGCCCATCGCGGCCTTGACCGACTCGAATGCCTCCGGCGCCGCCATGACTTCCACCGACCCGTCGTCGGCGTACGCCACGACATCGTCCGCGCCCGCTTCGATCGCGGCCTCGGTGATGCGGTCCTCGTCCGCGCCGGGACCGTAGCCGAGCACGCCGACCTTCCGGAACATGAAGGCCACCGACCCGTCGGTCCCCAGGTTGCCGCCGAACTTGCCGAACGCGTGGCGCACGTCCGCCACGGTGCGCACCTTGTTGTCGGTCAGGCAATCGACGATCACCGCGACGCCGCCGGGCGCGTAGCCCTCGTAACGGATCTCCTCGTACTCGACGCCTTCCAGCTCGCCGGTGGCCTTCTTGATGGCGCGCTCGATCACGTCCTTGGTCATGTTGACCGACAGACCCTTGTCGATCGCGGTGCGCAGCCGGGGATTGGTGGCGGTGTCGCCGCCCCCGGCACGCGCGGACACGGAAATCTCGCGGATGATCTTGGTGAAGATCTTGCCGCGGCGCGCGTCGACCGCGTTCTTGCGGGCCTCGATGGAGGGACCTCTGCCCATGGAAGGTGCCTGGCGCGTGGAAAGCCGGCGATTTTAGCGCGGCTGGTGCCGGAACCGCCCGTCGAGCAGGAAACGCACGGCCTGGCTGGCCGCCTCCCCGGAAAAGAGCAGGCCCGTGTGGCTGGCGGCGACGGTCACGTGGTCGGCCAGGCCCTCGATGCGTGTTTCCTCGACCGCGACCGTCCCGTCGCTTTCGCCGTCGAAATGCCCGAAGAAACGACCCAGGCCCAGTGGCTTGCGCCCGGCAACGACGCCGACCTCGACGCCGGCCGCGCAGGCGGCGCACCCGCTGCGTAGCAGCTCGGCACTCTGGCCGATGGCGAAACCGCCCCATTTGTGGCGCGCCACCCCCATCGCGGCGGCGCTTCCGCGCAACGGCGACCCCAGGCACACGACCCGGCCGACCGCCATGCCTTGCGCGCGCCGCAGCGCCTCGAGCACCACCAGCCCACCCAGGCTGTGCGCCACGACATGGGCGCGGCGCTCGCGCAACCGGGCCATCAGGCGCGGGATGGCTTCCGCGGGGCCGCCATGGACGGTGCGATACGCGAACAGGTCGGGCTCGAAACCCGCCGCCGCCAGTCGTCGTGCGATCCAGCGCATCGATGCGCGCGGCATCCACAGGCCATGCAGCACGACGACGTGGCGGGTCACGTCGCGGCTGCCGGTCGCCGGAAGATGAACTCGCGGTCGCGTACGCGGCCGACGGGGAACTCGTACTCGCCCACGTGTACGAAGCCGTACTTCGCGTAGAACCGCTGCGCCCCGAAGTTCTCCGACCAGACGCCCAGCCACAGCGTGCGTGGGCCGTCGCGCAGCAGCCACGCCATCGCGACGTCGCACAGCTGCACGCCCAGGCCTTGCCCCTGGAAACCCTTGCGGACGTAGAGGCGCTTGATCTCGCCGTCCCCGGCCGCGACGTCCGGGTGCGGCAGGCCGCATGGACCCGTGGCGACGTGCCCGACCGCCTCGCCGTCGCGCTCGAGCAGCCAGACCGCGTAGTCGGGATGCGCCAGGATCGTGCGCTGCCGCTCCGGCGCGTAGGCCTCGGCCAGGAAGGCCGAGAGATCCTCGGCCGGATACAGGTGCCCGAAGGTTTCGGTGAACGTACGCGCCGCCAGCGCGGACAGCACATCCGCATCCGCGACCGCTGCCCGGCGGATGGCATTCGCCGCCATGGCGGCTCCCACAGGGTTCATTTCTTCGGGACGGTGCGGATGTGGACTTCGGCCAGCTGGGCGTCGGGGATCGGCGACGGGGCGTCGGTCATCAGGCATTGCGCGGTCGTGGTCTTCGGGAACGCGATCACGTCGCGGATCGACTCGGTGCCGGCCATCAGCGCGGCGATGCGGTCGATGCCGAACGCGATGCCGCCGTGCGGCGGCGCGCCGTACTTCAGCGCGTCGAGCAGGAAGCCGAACTTGGCCTGCTGCTCCGCCGCGCCGATGCCCAGCAGGTCGAACACAGCCGACTGCATCGCGGGGCGATGGATGCGGATGGAGCCGCCGCCGATCTCGTTGCCGTTGAGCACCATGTCGTAGCCGCGCGACACCGCCGTCTTCGCGTTCGCGCGCAGGTCCTCGACGCTGTCGACCGCGGGCGCGGTGAACGGGTGGTGCAGCGCGACGTAGCGCCCTTGTTCCTCGTCCCATTCGAACATCGGGAAATCGGTGACCCACAAGGGCTTCCAGGTGTCGGTCACCATGCCGAAGTCCTTCGCGGCCTTCAGGCGCACGGCGCCCATGAACTCGCTGGCGACGCGATACGGGCCGGCGCCGAAGAAGACCATGTCGCCGTTGCCGGCGCCCACGTGCGCGAGCAGCGCGGCGAACGCGGCCTCGTCGAAGAACTTGGCGATCGGCGAGCTCACCTCGCCCGCCTCCGACAGCTTCACGTAGGCCAGGCCCTTGGAGCCGTACTTCGCGGCATGCGCGGCGTACTCGTCGATCTGCTTGCGCGACAGTGCCGAGCCGCCGGGAATGCGCAAGGCCGCCACGCGCCCGTCAGTGGCGTTGGCCCAGTCCGCGAACACCTTGAAGTCGCTGCCCTTCACCAGGTCGCCGACGTCGACCAGCTCGAGGTCGAAACGCAGGTCCGGCTTGTCCGAGCCGTAGCGGCGCATCGCCTCGGCATAGGTCATGCGCGGGAATTCGCCCAACTCGACGTCCATCACTTCCTTGAAGATGTCGCGGATCAGCGCTTCCGTGGTGTCCTGCACCACGCGCTCGTCGACCCAGGCGAACTCCATGTCCAGCTGGGTGAATTCCAGCTGCCGGTCGGCGCGCAGGGCTTCGTCGCGGAAGCAGCGCGCAACCTGGTAGTAGCGGTCGAAGCCCGCGATCATCAGGATCTGCTTGAACAGTTGCGGCGACTGCGGCAATGCGTAGAACTCGCCCGCATGCATGCGCGCAGGCACCAGGAAGTCGCGCGCGCCCTCGGGCGTGGCCTTCGTGAGGATCGGCGTCTCGATGTCCTGGAATTCGCGCGCGTCCAGCCAGCGGCGCAGCGCCTGCACCAGCTTGATGCGGGTGCGCATCATCCGCTGCATCTTCGGGGTGCGCAGGTCCAGGTAACGGTCCCTGAGGCGGATGTCCTCGCCCGGGTTCTCGTGGGCGTGGAACGGCAGCGGCTCGGCCTTGTTCAGCACTTCGATGGCGGTGGCGACGACCTCGAGCTGGCCGGTGCGCAGCTTGTCGTTGACCGACTGGCGGCGGCGCACCACGCCGGTGACGCGCAGGCAGTCCTCATACCCGACATCCGCTGCGACGCGCATCACCTCGGCCTGCTCGGGCTCCACCAGCACCTGGACGATGCCTTCGTGGTCGCGCAGGTCGATGAAGCACAGGCCGCCCAGGTTGCGGGCGACGTCGGCCCAGCCGCACAGGGTCACGGTCCGGCCGATCAGCGCCTCGTCGACGAGGCCGCAGTAATGGGTACGCATTGGAGATCGCAGGCCAGGAAAGCCCGCTAGTTTACCGGCCGAGCGGCCATTCCCCGGATTCCGGCGCTTTGCGCCTGCATCCGGGCTACGGCTCGGGCTTTGCCGCGGGCTTGGCGTCGGCGGGCTTGGACTCGGGCTTCGTCGTGTCCTTGGTGGCGCCCATCCCCTCGCCCTTTTCCGCCAGGTTCCGCTTCTTGTCGCCGTCCTTCTTGAAGTCGGTCTCGTACCAGCCGCTGCCGGACAGGCGGAACGAGGGCGCGGTCAGCTGGCGCTTGACCGCGTCGGCCCCGCACGCGGGACACGCGGCCGGGTCGGGATCGGACAGCTTCTGGAGGCGGTCGTAGTCGTGGCCGCAGGCGGCGCACTCGAAGGCATAGATGGGCATGGGCTGCATTGTGGGGCCTGGCGCCGCCCGATCAAGGCGCACGCTCGTCCAGCGGATCGATGTCGAACGGCTGGTGCAGGATCAGCGAGGGCAGCATCGTGTTCAGGACCGTGTAGAGGATCAGCGCGCCGAACAGCACGTCCGGCAGGCCGAACCGCGCGTGCAGGATGTTGGCCAGTACCAGGGTGAACACCAGGGTGGGCGCCAGGGCCACGGACACGCGCAGGTTGCTGCCGTCGCGCTGGCCGAACAGCGCCCGCCGCTGCAGCCAGACGATCGCGATGCGCAGCGGGACGACCACCACGGTGATCGCCACGCCCAGCCCCAGCGCCTGCCAGCTCAGGGCCTCCCGCGAGATCTCCGTGCCCGCGTGGAAGAAGTAGAACGGCACGAAGAAGGTCGCGAACAGCCGCAGGGCATGCAGGTTGTCCGGGGAGGCGAGGGTCGGCATCCGCACCTGCAGCAACCGTGCCGCCAGGCCCGCGATGAAGGCGCCGACCAGGTAGTACACGCCCAGCTTGAAGGTCACGAACGCGCCCACCAGCCCCACCATCACCAGCAGCGAGAACTCCGATCCCGGCGCATGCGGGACCACCCACCGCCCCAGCGCCATGAACAGCAGCGGCAGGCCGACGATGAGCGCGATCATCGCGGACGTGGACGCGGCGAGCTGCACGGGGTCGTTGGCCTGCAGCAGGAAGAACAATGCGGCCAGCGCGAGCAACTCGCCGGCGATCGCCTTGCTGGTGACCCAGAAGCGTTCCTCCTCGTTCAACCCGAGGCGTTCCAGCGTGTCGAGGATGAAACCGGTCGAGGGCGTCAGCAGGGCGAGTGCCAGCAGCGCGGCCGCCTGCCACTGGAGGCCGGCGAAGCGCCAGGCGAGCCAGGCCGTCGCCGACAGCGTGGCCACCCGGATGACGAGGTGCGTGGCCAGCTGGCGGAACCCCTTGCGCAGCTCGGCCGGATCGACCTCCAGCCCGGCGAACAGGAACAGCGACGAGATGCCGATGGCCGACAGCAGCACCACGACCGGGTCGTGCGTGCGGTCGCCCCAGAGCAGCATCGCGCCGATGCCCAGCGCCAGGCTGGTGATCGGCGCCGGCAGCTTGAAGCGCTGCAGCCAGCGCGGGACGACCAGCAGGCCGAAGATCAGCAGGAGATAAACGAGTCCGTTGTCCATGCGCCCGGCATTGTGCCGAAGCAGCGATGACGGCGTAGGCTGCCGCCAACGACCGGAGACCCGCATGGACCACCGCCCTTCCCCCGGCATCGCCGGCATCATCGCCGCCCTGCTGGTGGCCATCGGCCTGGTCGGCGCGGGCTGGTTCGCCGCGCAGGGCATGGCGAAGCTGCGCACCGACGACCGCTACGTCACCGTCAAGGGTTCCGCCGAGCGCATCGTCGACGCCGACCTGGTGGTCTGGCCGATGCCGCATTTCGTCGGCGGCAACGACCTGCGCGAAGTGACGGCGCAACTCGACGCTAACACCGCGACGATCCGCGCCTTCTTCGCCGACGCCGGCTTCGCCGAGGAGGAGATCGCCGTCTCGCCACCGCGCCTCGAAGATCGCTGGACCTACGCATTCGGCGAGAACCGCCCGCCGGAGCGATACCGCTACGCCACGACGGTGACGCTGCGGACCACGCGGGTCGAGGACGCGCTGGCCGCCTTGCGCCGCAGCGGCGAACTCGTTGGCCGCGGCGTGCTGTTCGAACAGGGCGGCTATCCCGAGTTCGACTACACCGGTCTCAACGACATCAAGCCCGCGCTGATTGCCGAGGCCACCGCGAACGCACGCGAATCGGCGGTGCAGTTCGCGAAGGACTCCGGCGCCACGCTGGGCGGCATCCGCAACGCGAACCAGGGCGTCGTGTCGATCAGCGACCGCGACCAGGGCAGCCCGCAGGTCAAGAAGGTGCGCGTGGTGACGACGGTCGAGTACTTCCTGCGCGACTGAGTGGCACCGCCCCTGTGGGAGCCGCTACAGCGGCGAGCTGTTCGCGAAGGGCTCGCCGCTATAGCGGCTCCCACAGATCAGTCACTGCTGCCCCAGGGCGGCGGCGGCGGCGCAACCGGCGCGGACAGGTCGAACCGGACGCGAAACAAGCGGCCACCGGGACGCGCGAGTTCGTATGTGAAGCGCGTCCCCGGCTGCAGTTCGACCGCCCACGTGTTGGTGACGGACGCAGCGAGGCCTTCACGCTCGAACATCGCCACGGACTCCGCATCGACCGGGAATTCCTGTCGCGTCGACGTGCCCGAAGCCGTCGTGTCGCCGCCGTACATCGTCACGGCGTCGGATGCTCCGTCGGCGTGGCGATGATCATGCTTCAGCCGCAATCCCGTGGTTGTGCGCGTGACGACCCAGGTGCGCGAGCGGTCGTCGCCGACGTGGAAGGGAATCCGCACGGTGTCGTCATCGCATTCGCGCACGTGCATCACCAGCGGCTTGCCGGCGAAGGCGTCGTTGCCTGGCGCAGCTGGTCGGTCGACCTCCACGGTCCCGGCGAATGCCTTCCCGCACAGCATCCGGAGGTTTGCGAAGAACGCATCGTGCGTACTCCCGGCGGGCACATGCGCGCAACCGGCCAGTAACACGAGCGCAGCGAAGACCACAGCGGGTCGAATGATCTTGTTGGGCATGTCAGGCAGCCTCGTAGAGGGCGAGCAGTTCGCTTTCGGCGCGGTCCAGGTCGGTGCGCAATGATTGCTGGCGGGCGGCGAGCTTCTTCGCTTCAACAGTGTCGCCCGCGGCATACAGCTCGGCCAATCGCGCCTCGATCGTCACCAGCTGCTGCTCCAGGCCGGCGATTGTGTCCTCGAGCTTCGCGAGCTTGTGCGGGTTGACCTTCGGCGCCGACGGCCCGGGTGTCTTGGCCGCAGGCACCGGCGCGGCCTTGGCTGCCTTGGCCGCCTTGTCCACGCCCGCGCCTGATCCCTGCCGCGAGCGCAGCCACGCGGCGTACTCGTCGAGGTCGCCGTCGAACGGCTCCACGATCCCGTCGTGGACCCGCCAATACTCCTCGCATACCAGCCCGATCAGGTGCCGGTCGTGCGACACCATCACGATCGCGCCGTCGAAGTCGCTCAGCGCCTCGGCGAGCGCCTCGCGCATGTCCAGGTCCAGGTGGTTGGTCGGCTCGTCGAGCAGCAGCACGTTCGGCTGGCGCCAGGCGATCAGCGCCAGCGCAAGGCGCGCCTTCTCGCCGCCGGAGAAGCCGTCGATCGACTCGAACGCGCGGTCGCCGGCGAAGTTCCACTTGCCCAGGAAATCCCGGAACGCCTGGGTCGCCATGGCCGGCGACAGCGCGCGCAGGTGGTCGATGGCCGACGTGCCGGCGACCAGCGACTCGACGGTGTGCTGGGCGAAGTAGCCGATGCGCATGTCCGGGTGCGCGTTGCGCTCCCCGGCGAGCGGCGGGATCTCGCCAACCAACGTCTTGACCAGCGTCGACTTGCCGGCGCCGTTGGGGCCGAGCAGGCCGATGCGGTCCCCGGCTTCCAGGCCGAAGCCGACGTCGCGCAATACCCGTGTGGGCGCCGGCATGCCGGCGAAGGGCTTCGCCGCAGTGGCGGCTCCCACGGGGTTCGCGGCATAGCCCGCGTCGACGTGGTCCAGGCGCAGCAGCGAGTTCGGGATGCGCGCCGGCTCCGGGAACTCGATCCGGAACGAGCGTTCTGCCCGCACCGCCTCCGTCCCGGCCAGCTTGGCCAGGCGCTTCATGCGCGACTGCGCCTGCCTGGCCTTGCTCGCCTTGGCCTTGAACCGGTCGATGAACGACTGCAGGTGCGCGCGCTCGGCCTGTTCCTTCTCGTGCGCGATCTGCTGCTGGCGCAACTGTTCGGCGCGCTGTCGCTCGAAGGCGGTGTAGTCGCCGACGTAGAGCTTGGCCTTGCCCTCGTGCAGGTGCAGCGTATGGGTGGTGACGTTGTCCAGGAACTCGCGGTCGTGCGAGATCACCAGCAGCGTCCCCGGGTAGCGCCGCAGCCATTCCTCGAGCCAGACCACGGCGTCGAGGTCCAGGTGGTTGGTCGGCTCGTCGAGCAGCAGCAGGTCGCTGGGCGTCATCAGCGCGCGCGCGACGTTGAGGCGGACGCGCCAGCCGCCCGAGAACGCGGCCACCGCCCGGTCGTGCGTCTCCGGCGCGAAGCCCAGCCCGTGCAGCAACCGGCCGGCACGCGCGCTGGCGTCGTAGCCATTGAGTTCCTCGAGCCGGTGGTGCGCCTCCGCGACGGCCTCCCAGTCTTCGGCTGCAAACGCGTTGGCCTCCGCCTGGATCGCCGCGTGCACCGCCCTGTCACCGGACAGGACGAAGTCCAGCGCGGTGTCGGGCAGCGCCGGCGTCTCCTGCGCCACCCAGGCGATGCGCGCCTTGCCCGGCACGTCGATGTCGCCCTTGTCCGGTTCCACCTCGCCCATCAGGGCGGCGAAGAGGCTGGACTTGCCGGTCCCGTTGCGCCCGACCACGCCCACCCGGTAGCCCGCGTGGAGGGCCAGGTCGACGTCGGACAGGAGCAGGCGCTCGCCGCGGCGCAGGGCGAAGTTGCGGAAGGAAATCATTCCGCCGATTTTACCGGCTCGGTAGCCGGAACCCGTGCCCGCCGCGTTTACACTGTTCACGATGCCGCACGAAGCCTCGTTGATCAGCCTGCTCGTCACCAGCTTCGTGCTGGCCTTCGCCTTGGGCGCGCTGGCCAACCGCCTGAAGCTGTCCCCCCTGATCGGCTACCTGATGGCCGGGATCCTCGCCGGGCCCTACACCCCCGGCCTGGTGGCGGACGTCGCCCTGGCATCGCAACTGGCCGAGGTCGGCGTGATCCTGCTGATGTTCGGCGTCGGCCTGCATTTCTCGCTGAAGGACCTGCTCTCGGTGAAGGCGATCGCCCTGCCCGGCGCGGCCGCGCAGATCACCGTTGCGACGCTGCTGGGCTGGGCCATGGGCGAGTACCTCGGCTGGTCCCACGGAGCGAGCATCGTGTTCGGCCTCTCGTTGTCGGTGGCCAGCACCGTGGTGCTGCTGCGCGCGCTTGAGGACCGGCGCCTGGTCGAAACCAGGCGCGGGCGGATCGCGGTCGGCTGGCTGATCGTCGAGGACATTGCGACCGTGCTGGCGCTGGTCCTGCTGCCGGCGCTGGCGCCGTTGCTCGGCGGCGATGCCGGCCCGGAGATGACCGGCGCCGCCGTCGAAATCGCGGAAGCGGCAGTGGAAGCGACGGGCGCCGACGGCGGGGGCGGGAGCGAGCCACCAAGCGTCGCGACGGTCCTGCTGATCACGCTGGTGAAGCTCGCTGCCTTCCTTGCTTTCATGCTCGTGGTCGGGCGCCGCGTGGTGCCGTGGATCCTGGAGCGCGTCGCGGGCACCGGTTCGCGTGAGCTGTTCACGCTGGCGGTGCTCGCCATCGCGATGGGCCTGGCGTTCGGCTCCACCGCGTTGTTCGACGTGTCGTTCGCGCTGGGCGCGTTCTTCGCCGGCATGCTGCTGGCCGAATCCGAGTTCGGCCACAAGGCGGCGCAGGACTCCCTGCCCCTGCGCGACGCGTTCGCGGTGCTGTTCTTCGTCGCGGTCGGCATGCTGTTCGACCCGTCCGTGCTCATTGAGCACCCGCAGGAAGTGCTCGCGACCGTGCTGGTGATCATCGTCGGCAAGTCGCTTGCGGCCTGGGCGATCGTCCGCGCCTTCGGCCATCCGGAAACGACCGCCCGCACGATCGCGGTGAGCCTGGCCCAGATCGGCGAGTTCTCCTTCATCCTGGCCGCGCTCGGCGTGAGCCTGGACATCCTGCCGCCGACCGGCCGGGACTTGATCCTGGCCGGCGCGCTGCTGTCGATCCTGGCCAATCCGTTCCTGTTCTCCTGGCTCGACGGATGGGAGGCGAAGCGTTCGGCGCGGGAGGAAGCGAACCGCCCCGCCGAGCCGGACGTCGTGCCGATCGACATCCAGGGGCATGCGATCGTGGTCGGCTACGGCCGGGTGGGCGCGCAGCTCGCGTCGCTGCTGCAACACCGCGACGTGCCGGTGGTGGTGGTCGAGGACGATGCGCACCTCGTCGAGGACGCGCGCGAAGCGGGGTTCCTGGCGGTGCGCGGCAACGTGGCCAACGTGCGCGTGATGCGGGAGGCGGCGCCGGAGCGCGCTGCGCTCGCGGTGTTCGCGATCCCGCACGCGCTCGAGGCGGGCGAGACGATCGAGCGCCTCAAGGCGCTCAACCCGGGGATCACCGTGCTCGCCCGCGCGCACAGCGACGGTGAAGTCCAGCACCTCATCGCCCACGGTGCGGACGGCGCGGTGATGGCCGAGCGCGAGCTCGCCTACTCCCTGGCCGAGATGGTCATGTCCACCCCGCCCTACCGCCCCGCCCGCAAGCCCGCCGGGCCGGCCGGACCCGATACCGGTCCAGCGACGGCGGCCTGAGCCCCGGTCACGCCTTCCGGAAGACGAGCTGGCCGGATTTCGCCTCGACGTGGATGGTGTCGCCGGTACCGAACTCGCCGGACAGGATCTTCTGGGCCAGCGGGTTTTCCAGCTGCTGCTGGATCGCGCGCTTGAGCGGCCGCGCGCCGTAGACGGGGTCGAAGCCGACGTTGCCCAGCAGCTGCAGGGCGGACTCGTCGAGCACGATCTGGATCCCGCGTTCAGCCAGCCGCCTGTCCAGGTACGCCGTCTGGATGCGCGCGATCTCGCGGATCTGCGCCTTGTCCAGCGGGTGGAACACGACGATGTCGTCCAGCCGGTTGATGAACTCCGGCCGGAAGTGCGCCTGCACGGCGCCCATCACCGCCGCCTTCATCTGCGTGTAGCTCTCCGGTGAATCGTCGGCGGACATGTCCTGGATCATCTGCGAGCCCAGGTTCGACGTCATGACGATCACCGTGTTGCGGAAATCGACCGTGCGCCCCTGGCCGTCCGTCAGGCGCCCGTCGTCGAGCACCTGCAGCAGGATGTTGAACACGTCCGGGTGCGCCTTCTCCACCTCGTCGAGCAGGATGACGCTGTAAGGCCTGCGGCGCACGGCCTCGGTGAGGTAGCCGCCCTCCTCGTAGCCGACGTAGCCCGGGGGCGCACCGATCAGCCGCGCCACCGAGTGCTTCTCCATGAACTCGCTCATGTCGATCCGGACCATCGCGTCGTCCGAGTCGAACAGGAATCCCGCCAGTGCCTTGGTCAGCTCGGTCTTGCCCACGCCGGTGGGACCGAGGAACAGGAACGAACCGTTGGGGCGGTTCGGATCCGACAGGCCGGCGCGCGAGCGGCGGATCGCGTCGGCGACCGCGCGCACCGCCTCGGCCTGCCCGACCACGCGTTCCTGCAGCTTGGCCTCCATCTGCAGCAGCTTCTCGCGCTCGCCCTCGAGCATCTTCGACACCGGGATGCCGGTCCATCGCGACACGACCTCGGCGATCTCCTCGGCGGTGACCCGGTCCTGCAGCAACGTGAAGCCCCTGGTCTCGGCCTCCTGCGCGGCCTTCAGTTGCGCTTCCAGCTGCGGCAGCTGGCCGTACTGGATCTCGCTCATGCGCGCGTAGTCCTGGCGGCGCTGCGCGGCTTCCAGCTCCAGCTTCGCCGCCTCGATCTGCTCCTTGACCTTCGTGGCGCCCTGCAACGTCGCCTTCTCGGCCTTCCACACTTCCTCCAGGTCGTTGAACTCGCGTTCCAGCCGGGCGATTTCCTCCTCCAGGTCGGCCAGGCGCTGCTTCGACTCCGCGTCCTTCTCCTTCTTCAACGCCTCCCGCTGGATCTTGAGCTGGATCAGGCGCCGTTCCTTGCGGTCGAGTTCCTCGGGCTTGGAGTCGATCTCCATGCGGATGCGCGATGCAGCCTCGTCCATGAGGTCGATCGCCTTGTCCGGCAGCTGGCGGTCGGCGATGTAGCGATGCGACAACGTGGCCGCGGCGACGATCGCCGGGTCGGTGATCTCCACGCCGTGGTGCACCGCATACTTCTCCTTGAGCCCGCGCAGGATCGCGATGGTGTCCTCGACGGAAGGCTCGCCGACGAACACCTTCTGGAAGCGGCGCTCCAGTGCGGCGTCCTTCTCCACGTACTTCCGGTACTCGTCCAGCGTGGTGGCGCCGATGCAGTGCAGCTCGCCGCGCGCGAGCGCGGGCTTCAACATGTTGCCCGCATCCATCGACCCCTCGGCCTTGCCGGCGCCGACCATCGTGTGCAACTCGTCGATGAACAGGATGATCTGCCCTTCGTTCCTCGACAGGTCATGGAGCACTGCCTTCAACCGTTCCTCGAACTCGCCGCGGAACTTCGCGCCCGCGATCAGGGCGCCCATGTCCAGCGACAGCAGGCGCTTGCCCTTCAGGCCTTCCGGCACCTCGTCGTTGATGATCCGCTGCGCCAGGCCCTCGACGATCGCGGTCTTGCCCACACCGGGCTCGCCGATCAGCACCGGGTTGTTCTTGGTCCGGCGCTGCAGCACCTGGATGGTGCGGCGGATCTCCTCGTCGCGGCCGATCACCGGGTCGAGCTTCCCGGACTCGGCGCGCGCGGTCATGTCGATCGTGTACTTCTCCAGCGCCTGGCGCTGTTCCTCGGCATTTTCGTCCTGCACCGTCTCGCCGCCGCGCACCTGCGCGATCGCCGCCTCCAGCCGCTGCCGGTCGGCTCCCGCCGCCTTCAGCGCGCGGCCGGCGTCGCCGCCATCGTCCAGCAGCGCGAGCAGGAACAGTTCGCTCGCGATGAAGGCGTCGCCGCGCTGCTGCGCCAGCTTGTCGGTCACGTTGAGCAGGCGCGACAGGTCGTTGCCGACGCTGATGCTGCCGGCCTGGCCGGACACCTTCGGCAATTTCTCCAGCGCTTCGCCCAGGCGTTCGCGCAGCACCGGCACGTTGACGCCGGCCTGCGCCAGCAACGGCCGCGTGCCCCCGCCGGACTGGGCCAGCAGTGCCACCAGCAGGTGCGCCGGCTCGATGAGGTTGTGGTCGCGGCCGACCGCGAGCGACTGCGCGTCGCCGAGCGCCTGCTGGAAGCGAGAAGTGAGTTTATCCATGCGCATGGACGCCATCTCCGGCTGATGCCGGCCGAACCGGCGATAGCGTGGAGATGCGGGC
>DASTUL010000159.1:0-7965 GCA_035759645.1 Lysobacteraceae bacterium
CGCCGACAACGTGGGCGACAACGTCGGCGACTGCGCCGGCATGGCGGCCGACCTGTTCGAGACCTACGCGGTGACGGTCATCGCGACCATGCTGCTGGGCGGCCTGATGATCACCACCGACCCGGCGACCACCGTCGGCGCCAACGCGGTGCTCTACCCGCTGGTGCTGGGCGGCGCGTCGATCATCGCCTCGATCATCGGCGCGATGTTCGTCAAGGTGAAGGCGGGCGGCTCCATCATGGGCGCGCTGTACAAGGGCGTGATCGTTTCCGCGGTGCTCGCGGCGATCGCGTTCTACCCGATCACCACCGCGCTGATGGGCGACAACGCCGACGGTGCGTTGAACCTGTACTGGTGCGCGCTGATCGGCCTGGTGTTGACCGGTGCGATCGTGTGGATCACCGAGTACTACACCGGCACGCAGTTCAAGCCGGTGCAGCACGTGGCCCGCGCCTCCACCACGGGACATGGCACCAACATCATCGCGGGCCTGGGCGTGTCGATGAAGTCGACGGCGCTGCCGGTCATCGCGGTGTGCGCGGCCATCTGGGGCGCGTTCGAGTTCGCGGGCCTGTACGGCATCGCGATCGCGGCGACGTCCATGCTGTCGATGGCCGGCATGATCGTGGCGCTCGACGCGTACGGCCCGATCACCGACAACGCCGGTGGCATCGCGGAGATGGCGGAACTGCCGCCTGAAGTGCGTGCCGTGACGGATCCGCTGGACGCGGTGGGCAACACCACCAAGGCGGTGACCAAGGGCTACGCGATCGGTTCGGCCGCGCTTGCTGCGCTGGTGCTGTTCGCGGACTACACGCACAACCTCAATGCCGAGGGTGTCCGCGAGGCGGCGGCGTCGGGCATGGCGTTCATGCCCTACACCTTCGACCTGTCCGACCACACGGTGATCATCGGCCTGCTGATCGGCGGCCTGATTCCTTATCTGTTCGGCGCGATGGCGATGGAGGCGGTGGGCCGCGCGGCCGGTGCGGTGGTGGAGGAAGTGCGCCGCCAGTTCCGCGACATCCCCGGGATCATGGAAGGGACCGGCAAGCCGGATTACTCGCGTGCGGTCGACATGCTGACGAAGTCGGCGATCAAGGAAATGATCATCCCGTCGCTGCTGCCCGTCGCGGTGCCGGTCGTGGTCGGCCTGGTGCTGGGCCCGAAGGCCCTTGGCGGCGTGCTGATCGGCACGATCGTCACCGGCCTGTTCGTCGCCATCTCGATGACCACCGGCGGCGGCGCGTGGGACAACGCCAAGAAGTACATCGAGGACGGCAACTTCGGCGGCAAGGGCAGCGAGGCCCACAAGGCCGCGGTGACCGGCGACACCGTCGGCGATCCCTACAAGGACACGGCGGGCCCGGCGGTCAATCCGCTGATCAAGATCATCAACATCGTCGCGTTGTTGATGGTGCCGCTGCTCTAAGGGCCTGGATCCCCGCCTGCGCGGGGATGACAGGCAGGAAAGCCCCGCTCCGGCGGGGCTTTTTCTTTGCCCCCGGGCGGCACCCGCGTAGAATGCGCGCCCTTCCCCCCACTCCGGATCGCGTGGCCATGCCACGCGCCGGCGCAGCACTGGACACCACCATGGGCCTGGAACTCGTCCCCACCGGGACCAACCCACCGCACGAAATCAACGTCGTCATCGAGATCCCGAAGGACGCCGACCCGGTCAAGTACGAGGTCGACAAGGCCTCGGGCGCGATCTTCGTCGACCGCATCCTGTCGACCCCGATGCGCTATCCCTGCAATTACGGCTACGTGCCGCACACCCTGTGCGGCGACGGCGACCCCGCGGACGTGCTGGTGATCCTGCCGCTGCCGTTATTGCCGGGTTCGGTGATCCGCTGCCGCCCGGTCGGCGTACTGAAGATGAGCGACGAGGCCGGCAGCGACGAGAAGCTGCTCGCCGTCCCGGTCGACAAGGTGTTCGCCGGCTACTCGCACATCGACGACATCGCCAAGGTCAGCCCGCACTGGCTCGAGCGCATCGGCCACTTCTTCGAGCACTACAAGGACCTGGAGAAGGGCAAGTGGGTCAAGCTCGATGGGTGGGGCGGCGCGGAGGAAGCGCGCTCGATCCTCGGCGATGCGATCTCGCGCTACAACGCCACGCCGGAAGCGGACAAGCCGCACTTCTAGCCCGCCAGCACCTTTGCGATGCGCGCCTGGGTCGGCTCGAGCGCCGACAGGCGCGGCTCGATGACGTTGGCATGCCGGCGCCATTTGTCGGGGTCCGGTCGCGATGTGGTCGACCTCGACAACGGCAGTTCGGACCCCAGCGGCCGGTCCCAGCCGAGTCCGGCCCAGGCGCACAGCCGCGCCACTTCCGCCCGCGGGTCGGCGAGCAGCCGCGCGTAGTCGATGGCGATCCACCGGTCGGGCGGGAGTGCGGCCAGGTCGTCGAGCAGGCACTCGTTCGTGCGCTCCCACTGCGCGGCAACCACTTCCTCCAGGGGCCTGCCGACCAGCTCGCGCCAGCCGGGCACCAGCAGGAACGACCACGGCAACCCGGTCCACCCGGGCAGGTCGTACATGCGGAACCCGCCGTGTTGCCAGCCATCGATCATGCTGCCGAGCACCTGGCGCGGGTCGCGGTGCAGGTAGATGAACTTCGCCTCGGGAAACACCGCGCGCAGGAACGGGATGCGCAACGCGTTCTTCGGTGTCTTCTCCAGCATCCGCACCCGCTCACCAGGCGCCGGCTTGCGACCGTCGCGATCGTGCAGCGCGGCATGGAACCGATCGCGCAGCGCCGCCACGACCTCCGGCGTCGCGTCGGCCGCGGTCAACCGGTTGGAATCGAAGCCGCGCCGTTGCGGGTTCAGTGACGGGATCCCCTCGATCAGCTGGTGGCTCTCGTTGCCGATCGTGCAGGCGCCGGGGGCGGCCGACAGCGTCTCGAACAGGAGCGTCGACCCGGAGCGCGGCGCGCTGACGATGAACACCGGTTCGGCGAACACGGGGTCGGACTGTCGGGCCGCGGCGGGCTCCGGGGCGGCGCGCATCCGCGCGACGTCGTGTGGATCGGTCCGGAAGGCGCCGGCGTCGGGGCGGTCCCCGAGCGCCACGTCGAAGATGTAGGACGCCAGCGCGCGCGTCAGCTGGACTTCGTTGCGCAGCCCCATCTCGTTGACGTGCAATCGCGCCAGCTCCGCGCGGGTCTCGTCGAGCAGCTGGCGATAACGTGGCCAGCCACCGCGATCCTCGCCATGCGCCGACCACAGCGCGTGCCAGCGCCGCACGAAGACGCCGAGCGCATCGCGGACCCGGCCCAGCCCCGGATGCGGCAGCGCCTCCGACAGCAGGAAGCCGATGTGCGTGCGCAACTCCCACGGGCCCATCACCGGCGACAGGTTCACCGTCTCGAAGTCGAGCCGCGGCGTCGGCGCCGACGGGTCGTAGGGAACGTGCAACGGTTCCCAGGACTCGACCCTCGCGCCGTGCGGCCGCCCCGCGGTGATCAGGTCCCAGAGTCGGGCGCCTCCGACGGTGTCGGCCACCAGGTGGATGCGCAACGCATCGCTGGTGTTGAGCACGCGATGGCGACGCCAGGTATCGAAGATCCAGCATTCGCCGGCGCCCATGTTCACCTCGGCCGAGCCGCACTGGAAGCGCACCGCCGGCGAAGTGATGATCGGCACGTGCACGCGCATGCGTTCGCGCCAGTAGTAGTCGGTGTCGACGTGGGGGGGCACCTGCGCGCCACCGGCCAGGCGCATCAGCCGTGCTCGCCCCCAGGTTGCGCCCAGCGCGTCGAGCACCTGCATGGTGTACGGGCAGCGTTCGAGCCACGCGGTGGGCCGCATGGGACCTGCCAGCGCCGCGCTTTCGGGATCGCCGTTGGCGGTGACCAGGCTCAACGCGGAGTTGCCGGGCGCGCCGTCCTCCCGCGCATGCCAGATGTCGCCCAGCGCCTGCACTTCGTCCGCGAGCGCGGCGGCGTCGAAGGTGATGGGCAGCTGGATGAACGGGAATTGCAGTTTCATGCCGGCATGATACGCCCGGGTCCGCGCCGCTTCGGCGGGGTCAACGGTCCTTGCTGATCCCGCGCGAGGCCACCAGCCCGACCAGGCGCGCGACCACCATCGCCATGTACATGACGCCCGCGAACATCTCGAGCATCGACAGCGCGCGGGCGGCCGGCGAGATCGGGATGACGTCGCTCAGCCCGGTGCTCGAAAGGGTGCTGAAGCTCAGGAACAGCAGTTCCATCCAGCCGCGCGGTTCCTCGGGCTCGACCGCCCCGGTGAAGCTGCCCGGGTACTGCAGCTGGCAGGCCGCGTAGGCGTAGGCGAAGGCCCAGGCGAGCAGGGTGAAGGTCGCGCCCATGGCGAACAGGTCGTCCAGCGTGACCCGCGAGTCGCCGAGCATGTAGGCGGTCAGCGTCGCCGCGGCGTACAGGTACAGCAGTGCCTCCAGCACGTAGCCCGCGGCCTGCCATTCCGCGTGCGACTGGATCGCCGCGCCCACCGACAATCCGACGGCCGGGATCGCCAGCACCCACCCCAGCCAGTTCACGCCCGGATTGCGGTTGACGACCCAGACCGCGAGCGCCAGCACCAGCATGCCGAACGCACCGAACACCGCGCGCCCCACCACGTCCTGCAACAGCGGGTACAGCACGATGCCCAGCAGCTGCACCACCAGCAGCACGCCCGATGGATGTTTCTCCATCCAGTCGCGGGTGCGTGCCAGCCGGCCCGCCGGCCTGTCGTCGGCGGTGCTCATTCGGGGCGATAGACCTCGGCGCCGGCCGCGCGGAACTCGGCGGCCTTGCTGGCCATGCCTTCCTCGCGCGCCACGTGGTCGCGGACGTCCTGCGTGATCTTCATCGAGCAGAAATGCGGGCCGCACATCGAGCAGAAGTGCGCCAGCTTGTGCGCGTCCTTCGGCAACGTCTCGTCGTGGAATCCCTTCGCTTTCTCCGGGTCGAGGCCGAGATTGAACTGGTCTTCCCAGCGGAACTCGAAACGCGCCTTGCTCAGTGCGTTGTCGCGCACCTGTGCGCCGGGGTGGCCCTTGGCCAGGTCGGCCGCGTGCGCCGCGATCCGGTACGCCATGATCCCGTCGCGCACGTCCTCGCGGTCCGGCAGGCCCAGGTGCTCCTTCGGCGTCACGTAGCAGAGCATCGCGCAGCCGTACCAGCCGATCATCGCCGCGCCGATCGCGGACGTGATGTGGTCGTACCCGGGGGCGATGTCGGTGGTCAGCGGGCCCAGCGTGTAGAACGGTGCCTCGCCGCACTCGGCCAGCTGCTTGTCCATGTTCTCCTTGATCAGCTGCATCGGCACGTGGCCGGGGCCTTCGATCATGGTCTGGACGTCGTGCTTCCAGGCGACCTTCGTCAGTTCACCCAGCGTCTCGAGCTCGCCGAACTGCGCGGCGTCGTTCGCATCGGCGATGCAGCCGGGACGCAGGCCGTCGCCCAGCGAGAAGGCCACGTCGTAGGCCTTCATGATTTCGCAGATCTCGTCGAAGCGCTCGTACAGGAAGCTTTCGCGGTGGTGCGCCAGGCACCACTTGGCCATGATGCTGCCGCCGCGCGAGACGATGCCGGTGACACGTTTTGCCGTGAGTGGCACGTAGCGCAGCAGCACGCCGGCGTGGATGGTGAAGTAGTCCACGCCCTGCTCGGCCTGCTCGACCAGCGTGTCGCGGAACAGCTCCCAGGTCAGTTCCTCGGCGCGGCCGTCCACCTTCTCCAGCGCCTGGTAGATCGGCACCGTGCCGATCGGGACCGGCGAGTTGCGGATGATCCACTCGCGCGTCTCGTGGATGTGCTTGCCGGTGGACAGGTCCATCACCGTGTCCGCGCCCCAGCGGATCGCCCACACCAGCTTCTCGACTTCTTCGGCGATGCCGGACGACACCGCGCTGTTGCCGATGTTGGCGTTGATCTTGGTGAGGAAGTTGCGGCCGATGACCATCGGCTCGCTTTCGGGGTGGTTGAGGTTGTTGGGCAGGATCGCGCGGCCGCGTGCGATCTCGTCGCGCACGAATTCGGGCGTGATCACCTGCTGGATGCTGGCGCCGAAGCCCTCGCCGGGGTGCTGCGCGCGCAACGTCGCGTCGCGCACCAGTTCCAGGCGCTGGTTCTCGCGGATCGCGACGAACTCCATCTCGGGAGTGACGATGCCGCGCCTCGCGTAATGCATCTGCGAGACGTTGGCGCCGGCCAGCGCGCGGCGCGGCAACGCGCGGTTGGGGAAGCGCACCGCGGCGAGCTTCGGATCGGTTTCGCGCGTCCGCCCGAACGCCGAACTGATCGCGGGCAATGCCTCGCTGTCGCCGCGCGTGGCAATCCACTGCGCACGCAGTGGCGGCAGGCCGGCGGCCAAATCGATGGTCGCGTCGGGATCGGAATACGGACCGGAGGTGTCGTACACCGTGACCGGCGGATTGTCCTCGCCGCCGAACAGGGTCGGCGTGCGTGTCAGTTCGATCTCGCGCATCGGCACGCGCACGCCGGACTGGCTGCCTTCGACATGGATCTTGTACGAACCCGGGATCGGGCGGGTGACCGATTCGGAGAGCTGCTCGGTCTGGCGGATCAATTGCTCGTCAAGAGCGGCGGCGGGCACGGCATTCATGGCGTTCGTCCAGGAGGGCGGGACGAAGCGGCGGCGCACGGGCCGTGGCCCGGCGAAGCTTCCCTACGGCGGTGCGATCCGCATCAGGTTCGAAGGGTCTGTCTCAACCGGGCCGGCCCGGTACCCCCGCTTCCCCGCTATTGCAGCACGTGGCAGGGGCGGCCGCCACCGAAGGACACCCGGCTCGGTGTAATCGGCCGGTCCGGACATCCGCCGCCGCACGCAATGCCACCCCGGCCTGATAAGGAAAATTCATGTCGCCACGGGGTTGACAGCACTTGAGCGAGCGTGATTCCCTGCGCTCATGACGCAGCGCAACAAACTCCCGCAGGCGAAGACCGTGTCCTCCGGCACGGCCGGCGTGTTGCGCGTTGCGCTGGCGGGAACCGGCCTCGTGCTCGTACTTATTACCCTTATTACCGTCCTTTCAGGCGCGGGGTTCGGGCACGTGTAGCGGTCTAGCCGACACAAGTCCCAGGTTGCAGAAACCAGACCCCGCGCCCGAAAAGGCGCGGGGTTTTTCGTTTTCTGCGATCTGGATTTCCATCCGACGCCGGCCGGCAACGACTGGCCTGCAAGGAATCCGGTTCGTGAGAAGCAACGCCATCAAGCACGGTCCCGCCCGCGCCCCTGCGCGCGCCATGCTGCGCGCCACCGGGCTCGACGATGCTGCCATCGCCAAGCCGCTGGTCGCGGTGGTCCACACCTGGACCGACGTGTCGCCGTGCAATCTGACGCTGCGCGACCTGGCGCAGCACGTACGCGCCGGCGTGGTGGCCGGCGGTGGCACGCCGGTGGAGTTCAACACCATCGCCGTGACCGACGGCATCGCCATGGGCAGCGACGGCATGCGCGCCTCGCTGGCCTCGCGCGAAACCATCGCCGACTCCGTCGAGCTGGCGGTCAGCGGCCATTGCCTCGACGCGATGGTGCTGCTGGTCGGTTGCGACAAGACCATTCCCGCCGCGGCGATGGCGGCAGCGCGGCTGGATATCCCGACCGTGATCCTCTACGGCGGCACGATCCTGCCGGGCCAGTGCAGCAAGGACAGCAAGCCGCTGACGGTGCAGGACGTGTTCGAAGCGGTCGGCGCACATGCCGCCGGCACGCTCGACGACGCCGGGCTGCATGCCATCGAAACCCATGCCTGTCCCGGCGCGGGCGCCTGCGGCGGCCAGTTCACCGCCAACACGATGGCGATGGTGCTGGCCTTCCTCGGCTTGTCGCCGCTGCAGCTCAACGACATTCCGGCGGTGCATGCCGACAAGCCCGCGGCTGCGCGCGCCTGCGGCAAACGGGTGATGCAGCTCCTGCACGATGGCGGGCCGACGCCGCGCACCATCCTCACGCCCGCGGCGATGGCGGC
>DASTUL010000160.1:0-9278 GCA_035759645.1 Lysobacteraceae bacterium
CCGACCAGCACCTCGGGGCGCTCGATCTTCTCGTGCATCTGGATGACGTCGGCGGTGGCCAGGGTGGCTTCGGCCTGCTCGCGCGGGACGGCCTCGGCTTTCGCGGCCGCAGCCTTGTCTTCAGGGCGGACGACGCTGTAGCCCTTGATTTTCTTCTCGATCTTGACGGCCATCGGCCCGTAGCTCCCCGGTCTTGCGGTGTCGCGCTTCAGTGGAAAACCGTGGCCCCCTCGCACGAGGGGGCCACGGCGTCGGTCATGCGCCGGCGCGGGTGGCGGCGGCCTTGCGTCCACCGGCCTTGCGGGCGGCGGTCTTCTTCATTGCACCGGTCCGGCGCGCGGCCTTCGCGGTCGACTTGCGCACGGCGGTCGCAGCCCGCTTGGCCGGCGCCTTGCGGGCGGTCGACTTGCGAGTCGTGGTCTTGCGCGTCGTGGTCTTCCGGGTGGCGGTCTTGCGCGTCGCAGTCTTCCGGGCCGGCGACTTGCGGGCCGTTGCCTTCCGTGCGGTCGACTTGCGAGTCGCGGACTTGCGTGCCGTCGACTTCCTGGCGGTCGACTTCCTGGCGGTCGACTTGCGTGCCGCAGTCTTGCGACCTGCCGCCTTGCGGGCGGTGCCCTTGCGCGCCGTCGACTTGCGAGCCGTCGACTTGCGGGCGCCCTTCTTCGCGGCAGCCTTCTTCGCAGCCGGCTTCCTCTTCTTCGCCGTCGTCTTGCGCTTCAGTGCCGCCGATTCCTTCTTCGCCTTCGCGCTGGCCGCGGTGAGCTTGCGCTTGGCCTTGGTCACTGACTTCTTGACCGCCTTGCTGGCCTTCTTCGCGGTCTTGCGTGCGGTGGCGGCCGCACCACTGGCGGTCGATGCGATCACGCTGCCGATGTTGCCGGCAGTGTCCTTCACGTTTTCGGCGGCCTTGGACAGGCTGGCCGTCACTCCGTTGCCGTTGCTCATTGTGTTGCCCTCCTCGGGGGCGGTACTGCATGACGTTCTGGTAACCGGGGCGGGACGGTCCGGAAAATTCGGCCAATCGACCGCCGGTCCGATCCCTGCGCGATGCTATACCTCAAAAACCGCACTGCACACGTGAACGCCGCCCGCCCGGGCGACGCCTAGAACTTGCCGTAGTACCCCTCCTTGAGCGCGTCGAACAGGTTGGCGGCGGTGTGCATCTCGCCGTCGTACTCGATCTGTTCGTTGCCCTTGACCTCCAGCACGCTGCCGTCCTCCAGCTCGAACCGGTACAGCGTGTTCTCCAGGTCCGCCTCCTTGACCAGCACGCCCTGGAAAGCGGCCGGGTTGAAGCGGAACGTCGTGCAGCCCTTGAGGCCCTGGGCGTGCGCGTAGGTGTAGATGTCCTTGAAGTCCTCGTACGGGAAGTCCGTCGGGACGTTCGCGGTCTTGGAGATCGAGCTGTCCACCCACTTCTGCGCCGCCGCCTGCACGTCCACGTGCTCCTTCGGGCTGATGTCGTCGGCGGACACGAAATAGTCCGGCAGCGCCGCGGCAACGTCCTCGGCGAACGGCATCGCCTTCGGGTTGACCAGCTCGCGGTAGGCCAGCAGCTCGTAGGACCAGACGTCGACCTTCTCCTTCGACTTCTTGCCCTCGCGGATCACGTTCCGGCTGTAGTGGTGCGCGAACGACGGCTCGATGCCGTTGGAGGCGTTGTTGGCCAGCGACAGGGAAATCGTGCCGGTCGGGGCGATCGAGCTGTGGTGGGTGAAGCGCGCGCCCACTTCGGCCAGCTCCGCGACCAGGTCCGGCGCCGCCTCGGCCACCCGCTGCATGTAGCGGGAATACTTCGCGTGCAGCACCTTGCCGCTGACCTGCTGCCCGACCTGCCAGCCGTCGCGGACCATCTCCGGGCGCTTGCGCAGCATCCCGGCGTCGATCGTGAACAGCTCGTCCATGATCGGGGCGGCGCCCTTTTCCCGCGCCAGTTCCAGGCCCATCTCCCAGCCGGCCACCGCCATCTCGCGGGCGATGCGCTCGGTGAACTCGCACGACGCCTTCGACCCGTACTTCATCTTCAGCATGGTCACCGTCGAGCCCAGGCCCAGGAAGCCCATGCCGTGGCGGCGCTTGCGCATGATCTCGTCGCGCTGCCGCTGCAACGGCAACCCGTTGACCTCCACCACGTTGTCCAGCATCCGGGTGAACACCCGCACGACCTCGCGATACTCGTCCCAGTCGAAGCTCGCCTGGTCGGTGAACGCGTTGCGCACGAACTTGGTCAGGTTCACCGAGCCGAGCAGGCAAGCGCCGTACGGCGGCAGCGGCTGTTCGCCGCAGGGATTGGTCGCGCGGATGTTCTCGCACCACCAGTTGTTGTTCATCTCGTTGACGCGGTCGATGAGGATGAAGCCGGGCTCGGCGTAGTCGTACGTCGAAACCATGATCATGTCCCACAGGTGCCGCGCCTTGAGGTGCCCGTACACCTTGCAGGCCACCAGGCCGTCTTCGCGCACGATGTAGGTCTTGTGCGTGGGCCACTCGCGCCAGACCACGTTCGCCTTGTCCGCGAAGTCCGTGCCGTCGCGCTCCTTCTCGTTGATCGGGAACACCAGCGGCCAGTCGGCGTCTTCGGCCACCGCCTCCATGAACCCGTCGGTGACCAGCAGCGACAGGTTGAACTGGCGCAGGCGGCCGTCCTCGCGCTTGGCCCGGATGAAGTCACGCACGTCCGGGTGCGACACGTCGAAGGTGCCCATCTGCGCGCCGCGGCGACCGCCGGCGCTGGACACGGTGAAGCACATCTTGTCGTAGATATCCATGAAGGACATCGGCCCGGAGGTGTACGCGCCGGCGCCGGCGACGAACGCGCCGCGCGGCCGCAGCGTCGAGAATTCGTAGCCGATGCCGCAGCCCGCCTTCAACGTGAGCCCCGCCTCGTGCACCTTGTCCAGGATCCCGTCCATCGAGTCGATGATGGTCCCCGACACCGTGCAGTTGATGGTCGACGTCGCGGGCTTGTGCTCGAGCGCACCTGCATTGGAAGTGATCCGGCCGGCGGGAATCGCGCCGCGGCGCAGCGCCCACAGGAACCGGTCGTACCACTGCTCGCGCTGCGCGGGCGTGGGCTCGGCATCGGCGAGCGCGCGGGCGACGCGCTGGTAGGTCCCGTCGATGTCGGCGTCGACCGGCTGCCCGGACTTGGTCTTGAGCCGGTACTTCTTGTCCCAGATGTCGGCCGAGGCCGGCTGCATCGGGATCCTGGAATCGTCGTGGCGGCCGTCGCCCGCGTTGTCCGTCTTCACTGCGCGCAGGGTGTTCTTGCCCGTGCTCATCCTGTCACCACTCCTCGTCCTGTGCGCAGGCTGGTCCCTGCGTGCCCCAAACCAGCAGAATCCACCAGTGCTTGGGCCTTTCCGGCGTTGCCGACCACAAGATGTAGTGGCGACGCAGGGGAGCCAAGCTACGCCCGGCCCGTGCGCGAGTCAACAGGAATCCGACCCCGTCGACGCATGTCCGGGCAACGCCGCGGCTTGCGTTGATGCTTGCTTTTCGTCGCCGATCGAAGGGGATGTTTAAGGGCATGTTTAAGCGTGGGGGACGACACTTCACATCGTTGACACTCATGAACAGGGGACACTTCCTTCAATGCGCCGAGCCGCCTTGCGCCGACCGACCATGCGCCGCCTCCCGATCGTCCTCGCCCTGCTCGCCGCCGCCGCGTTCGGGGGCTTCGCCGCGACCGCGCTTCGCGATGCGGTCGACCAGCCCGCGCGCGCCACGCCGGCGCTCCCCGCGGCAGGCGCGCTGCCGGCCGAAGTCGGCGGACGCGCACTGCCTTCGCTGGCCCCGATGCTGCAGGACGTCACGCCGGCCGTGGTCAGCGTGCACAGCACCCAGCGGGTGCGCATCCACAACCCGTTCTTCGACGATCCCATCTTCCGCCGCATGTTCCCGGGCCTGCCGCAGGAGCGCATCCGGCAATCGCTGGGCTCGGGCGTCATCGTCGATGCCGAAAACGGCTACGTCCTCACCAACCACCACGTGATCGAAGGCGCGGACGCGGTGCAGGTCACGCTGTCCGACGGACGCACGGTGGAAGCGGAGTTCATCGGCTCCGATCCGGACACGGACGTGGCGCTCATGCGGATCCCCGCCGAGGGCCTGAGCGAGGTCACGCTCGCCGATTCCAGCGAACTGCAGGTCGGCGACTTCGTGGTCGCGGTCGGCAACCCGTTCGGCATCGGCCAGACCGTCACTTCCGGCATCGTGTCCGCGGTGGGCCGCACCGGCCTGGCCGGCCTGGGTTTCCAGGACTTCATCCAGACCGACGCATCGATCAACCCCGGCAACTCCGGCGGCGCGCTGGTCAACCTGCAGGGCGAACTGGTCGGCATCAACACCGCCAGCTTCAACCCGCGCGGCTCGATGGCCGGGAACATCGGCCTGGGGTTCGCGATTCCCACCAACCTGGCGCGCGGGATCATGGAGCAACTGATCGCCAACGATGGCGTGGTCCGTCGCGGCGTCCTCGGCGTGGAGACGCAGGCCATCGATGCGCGCATGGCCGAAACCCTCGGCCTGCAGGCCACGCGGGGCGCGCTGGTGACCCGGGTCTATCCGGACTCGGCCGCCGCCGACGCCGGCGTGCAACCAGGCGACGTCGTCGTGGGCGCCAACGGCGAACGCATCGACGGCCCCGCCGCGCTGCACAACTTCGAAGGCCTGCAGCCGATCGGCTCGGCGGTGGTGCTGGACGTGCGCCGCGACGATGAAACATTGCGCCTGGAAACGCGCCTGCGCGAACAGCCGCGTACCCATGCCGGCAGCCTGCTGGACCCGCGCCTGTCCGGCGCGGTCTTCGCCGAACTCCCCGAGCGCCTGCGCCAGGCCGGCATCGCCGGCGTCCTGGTCGAAACGCTGGAGCCCGGCAGCCGGGCGGCGCGCAACGGCCTGCGCGAGGGCGACCTGGTGGTCGCCACCGGCAGCGGCCGGTTCGAGGACCTGGCCGGCTTCCGCGCCTCGGTCGTCGCGGCCGACCCCCGGGCCACCCGCCTCGTCCTCCAGGTCGTCCGCGGCGACACGGCGGGCACACTGGCGATGCAATGATCCCCGCTCCACCCACCCCCACGCGAGCACGGAGGAACACCCGATGAGTCCCACCAATCCCACCGCCAGCGACTCGGTCAAGCGCAACCTCGGCGAAGCCGGCACCCACCTCGGCCAGGCCGCGCGCGACGCGGGCGATGCCATCAAGGGCGCGACCGGCGCGGCCGGCGAAGCACTCCGCGGCGCCGGCGGCAATGCCGGCGACCACCTCCGGCTCGGCCGCGCGAACGTCAAGGCAGACCTCGCCGACAGCGCCCTGGCCGGACTGGCCGCCGCCGAAGGCCTGCCCGACGCCACCCGCGAACAGGTCGACGCGCTGATGGAGAAGGGCCAGGACCTGGTCGAGAGCGCGGCCGACCTGATCCGCGAGCGCCCGCTCGCCTCGTTCGGCGTCGCGTTCGCCGCCGGCTGGATCATCGCCAAGCTCGCGCGCAGCGACCGCTGAGCGTGACCCCCGAGGACATCCCGCAGGCGCCGCCCGACCTGCAGGAGTCGCTGCGCCAGGTCGGCGCGGCCGGGCGCGCCAGCGTGCGTGCCGCGGCCGACACCGGCAAGGCGCTGCGCAGCCTGGTGGCGGCCGACTTCTCGCTCGCGCGCAGCGCGTTCGGTCGCACCCTCGCCTTCACCGGCGTGGCGATCGTGTTCGGTGCCTCGGCGTGGTTGTTGCTGATGACGGCGCTGATCGTGTTCCTGAACCTGCAACTCGGATGGCCATGGTGGGCGGCGCTGTTGTCTTGCGCGGCGCTCAGCATCGCCGCGGCTGCGGTCGCGATCCACCAGGGCATGCGCTACTTCGAGTACACCCGCATGCAGGCCACGCGTCGCCAGCTGGCGCGCCTGGGCATCGGCGAACTCGCCGACCTCGCCCCGGGCGCGGGCTCGTCGGTCTCCAGCCGCGAGGCCGCCGAACAGCTCGAGCGCGCCGCTTCCAAGAAGCCGCTGAAGGATCGCCGCGGCATCGAGGTCACCCCTCCATGAGTTTCGACAAGCTGCTGCAGAAGGTGGAGCAGGCCGAGAACGTGGTGGAGGCGCAGGAGCGCCGGACCGCCGCGGACTGGCGGCAGTTGAAACGATCGTGGAAGGCGTCGTGGACGCCTGGGCGGATCATGCTCGCCGGGCTCGCCAGCGGTTTCATGGTCGGGCGGCTCGAGCCGGGCAAGATCGCCGCGAGCGGCGGCGGCGTGCTGCGCATGCTCGCGTCGCTGTCGGCGCTGCTCGCCAGCGGGCAGGCCCAGGCCGCGGCAGGCGAGGCGGAGGAAGCCGCCGAGACCGCCGAGGACACGGCCGAGACCGCCGCCGAGGCCGTCGGCGTGCACCAGCCCACCGCGACCGCGGAAGCCTACGAACCATGAGTGCTGCGCCTGGCGCCGTCCCGCCCGACACTGCGGACGCAGCGCCCGGTCCGCCGCCGCCCCCACGCCCCCGCGCGCCGGCGGCGGTCGTGGTGCTCGCCGTGCTTGCGATCGGGTACACGCTCTGGGCCGCGCAGGGCTTGTTGCTGCCCGTGCTGCTGGCGATGTTCTTCGCGCTGATCGGCAATCCCATCATCCGCCTGCTGCGCCGGTTGTACGTGCCGCGGTTCGTCGGCGCACTGCTGGTGCTGTTCGTCGGGATCTACGGCGCGTATGCGCTGGGCCGCGAACTGTTCGAACCGGCCACCGAATGGATCGCCGAGGCCCCGCGCGAACTGCGCCAGCTCGGCGAGAAGCTGCAGACGCTGACCCGGCCCGTGCAGGAAGCCAACGAGGCGGCGGAGGACATCGCGCGCGCGGCGGGCGGCGAGGACGGCGCGCAGCCCATCGAGGTGGTGCGCACGGAGGCCGACGATCCCTACGCGGCGCTGATGACGACGCCGAAGGTGATCGTGGCGGTGCTCACGGTGCTGCTGCTCACGTTCTTCTTCATGGTCTATGGCGGGCGCATGCAGCGCAACGCGATCGCACTGCTGCCCAGCCGCCAGCAGAAGAAGGTGACGGTCGACATCCTGCAGGCGATCGAGCTGGAGATCTCGCGCTACGTGCTCACCATCAGCGTGATCAACGCGGTGGTCGGCGTGGTGTTCGCGCTGCTGATGTTCTTCGTGATGGACATGCCCCTGGACGAGGCACTGTTGTGGGGCACGATGGCGGCGTTGCTCAACTTCGCGCCCTACGTCGGCCCGCTGATCGGGATGCTGGTCATGCTCGGGGTGGGCTTCCTGGGCTACGACGAGCTGTGGCAGTCGCTGTTGCCCGCGGCGATCTACCTGGGACTGCACACGCTGGAAGGCCAGCTGATCACCCCGATCGTGCTCGGCGCGCGCATGGCGCTGTCGCCGCTGATCCTGATCCTGGCGCTCATGGTGTTCGGCTGGCTGTGGGGGATCATCGGCCTGCTGCTGGCGGTGCCGCTGCTGGTCTGCTTCAAGCTGGTGCTGTCGCGGATCGAGGGCGGCGAGGGGTGGGCGAAGCTGCTGGAGTAGCCGTGGCCACGCGTTACCATGCGTGGATGCGCACGCCGCTCGCCATCACCCTGGATCTGGACGACACGGTCTGGCCGAT
Organism: Lysobacteraceae bacterium; assembly: GCA_035759645.1. Lineage (GTDB taxonomy): Bacteria > Pseudomonadota > Gammaproteobacteria > Xanthomonadales > Xanthomonadaceae > CAMPJU01. The sequence continues at coordinate 7,596 of DASTUL010000160.1, forward strand.
CGGGCCGGTGATCGCTCGGGCGGAACTGGCGCTCCACGCGTGGCTCGAGCGCCACGCACCCGAAACGGCGCGGCGCTGGCCGGTGGATGCGATGCGCGCGCTGCGCGAATCCATCGGCCGCGAGCGGACCGACCTGGCCCACGACTTCACCGAGCAGCGCCGGCTGGTGCTGGCGCATGCGCTGGCCGACAGCGGCTACGACCCGGCCTTGTCTGACGGTGCGTTCAATGCCTTCTTCGCCGCCCGCAATGCGGTGGAGTGCTACCCGGACGCCATCGACGCGCTGGTCCGACTGGCCGCGCGGGTCCCGGTCGCGGCACTGACCAACGGCAATGCGGACCTCGCGGCCATCGGTTTGCATGGACACTTCACCTTCTGCCTGGGCGCGCGCGAGCACGGCAAGCCCAAGCCGTCTGCGTGCATCTTCCATGCCGCGTGCGACCGCTTGGGCGTCGCGCCTGCGGACGTGCTGCACGTCGGCGACGACGCCGCGCACGATGTCGGCGGCGCCGCGCGCGCGGGCCTGTCGACCTGCTGGATCAACCGGGACGGCCGTGCCTGGCCGCTGGGCGACGTGCGGCCCGACCTGGAGTTCGCCACGCTCGGTTCGCTGGCGGACTGGCTGGATGACGAGGATGAACAAGCCGCATGACTGAACAGACCTTGCCGATCGGCTTCGCACGCAAGGACGCAACCGCGTTGCCGCTGCACCTGGTGCGGCGCGACACCATGGCCGCCTGGCGCGAAACGCAGCCGGCGCCCGTCGCCACATGGCTGGATGCGCATGCGTTCGACGGCACGCCCGGGACCATGTTGCCGCTGCCAGGCACGGACGGCGGGATCGCGGGCGCATTGCTCGGCATCGGCGACCCGCTGGATCCTTACAGCTATGCGCACGGTCCGGCCGGGCTTCCGGGCGACGCGTGGCGTGTCGTCGGCGAACTGCCCGGCGACGAGCGCGCGGCGTTGCAGCTGGGCTGGGGCCTGGGCGCGTACCGCTTCGACCGCTACAAGACACGCCCGCGTGGACCGGCCCTGCTCGCAGGCACGCACGACAAGGCCATCTTCGACGTGCTCGCGGCCTGCGTGCGCGTGCGCGACCTGGTGAATACGCCCAGCCAGGACATGGGGCCGGACCAGCTCGAACAGGTCGCCTGCGAGATCGCCGAACACCATGGCGCGCGCATCGAGGCGATTGCCGGCGACGACCTGCTGGCGCGCAATTTCCCGGCCATCCACGCGGTCGGGCGCGCATCGCATCGCGCGCCGCGACTGCTGGCGCTCGAGTGGGGCGATGTCGGACACCCGCACGTGGCGATCGTCGGCAAGGGCGTGTGCTTCGACACCGGCGGGCTGGACCTCAAGCCGGCCGACGGCATGCGCTGGATGAAGAAGGACATGGGCGGCGCCGCGCATGCGATCGCGCTGGCGGAACTGGTGATGGCGCGCAGGCTGCCCATCCGCATCACGATGCTCGTGCCCGCCGTCGAGAACGCCATCGGTCCGGACGCGTTCCGCCCCGGCGAGGTGATCGCCACCCGCACCGGCGTGAGCGTCGAGATCGACAACACGGATGCCGAGGGCCGCGTGGTGCTCGGCGACGCGCTCGCGTACGCCGCCGAGGGCAAGCCGGACCTGCTGCTCGACTTCGCCACGCTCACCGGCGCGGCACGCGTGGCGCTG
>DASTUL010000161.1:0-4417 GCA_035759645.1 Lysobacteraceae bacterium
GCCCCGATGATCGTGTGGATCTCGTCGATGAAGAGGATCGCACCGGGATGCTTGTCGAGCGCGGCCAGCACGGCCTTCAGCCGCTTCTCGAAGTCGCCGCGGTACTTGGTGCCGGCGACCAGCGCGCCGAGGTCCAGCGCGAAGATCACCGCGTCGGCCAGCACCTCAGGCACGTCGCCATCTTCGATGCGCTTGGCCAGGCCCTCGGCCAGCGCGGTCTTGCCGACGCCGGCCTCGCCGACGTACAGCGGGTTGTTCTTGCGACGCCGGCACAGCACCTGGATCGTGCGCTCCACTTCCTCCGCGCGCCCGACCAGCGGGTCGATCTTGCCCGCGCGCGCCAGCTCGTTGAGGTTGCTCGCGTATTCGCCGAGTGCGTCGGCCTTGCCCTCGCCTTCCGGCGTCGCGGCTTCCTCGGCGGAAGGGTGCTCGCCCGGCTCCTGGCGCGCGATGCCATGCGACAGGTAGTTGACGACGTCCAGCCGGCTCACGTCCTGCTGGTTGAGGAAGTACACCGCGTGCGAATCCTTCTCGCCGAAGATCGCCACCAGGACGTTCGCGCCGGCGACTTCCTTCTTGCCCGAGGACTGCACGTGGTACACCGCGCGCTGCAGCACGCGCTGGAAGCCGAGCGTGGGCTGGGTGTCGCGCCCGTCGTCATCGCCAAGCTTGGCGACCGAGTTGTCGATCGCCTGCTCCAGCTCCCCGCGCAGGCGCAGGAAGTCGGCGTTGCAGGCCTTCAGCACGGTCTCGGCGGACGGGTTGTCGAGCAGCGACAGCAACAGGTGCTCGACCGTCATGAACTCGTGCCGCGCCTCGCGGGCGCGCTTGTAGCACTGGCCGATGGTGAACTCTAGGTCCTTGCTGAACATTTGCCGGGGTCGACCTTGTGGGTGGCTGAGTCCGTCAATGGGGGCGAATGGGGTTCCTTTCCAGCCTTTTACGCCTTTTCCATCGTGCAAAGCAGCGGGTGCTGGTTGAGCCTTGAGAATTCATTCACTTGCGCCACTTTCGACTCTGCGACCTCGCGCGTGTAGACGCCGCATACGCCCCGGCCGCGCGTATGGACGTGCAGCATGACCTGGGTGGCCTTCTCCAGGTTCATCGCGAAGAAGCGCACCAGGACCTCGACCACGAAGTCCATCGGCGTGTAGTCGTCATTGAGCAGCATCACCGAATACAGCGGCGGCCGGGCGACCTCCGGCTTGCCGGTTTCCACCAGCACCCCGTGATCGCGTTCGTGCTGGTCGTTTGGTCCGTGGTCGCGCTTGCCTGCCATGGGTCGATTATACGAACGGGTCGGTTGGCCCAGATCGTGGACGCGGGCGCCCCCGCCGCCGGACAATGGCCGCATGAGCTATCGCGAAGGCAGGTTCTGGCAACCGGACGTGACCGTGGCCACCGTGGTCGTCGCCGACGGGCGCCTGCTGATGGTGGAGGAGTCGGCCGGCGGCCGCCTGGTACTCAACCAGCCCGCGGGACACCTCGAGCCGGACGAGAGCCTGGTCGACGCGGCGCTGCGCGAGACCCGCGAGGAAACCGGTTGGGACGTGCGGCTCACCGCCTTCATCGGCGCCTACCAATGGAAGGCACCAACCAGCAATGGCGAAGACGGACGCCACTACCTGCGCTTCGCCTTCGCCGCCGAACCCGTCGCGCACGATCCCGCGCGACCGCTGGACACCGGCATCGCGCGGGCGCTCTGGATGACGCCGGACGAACTGCGCGCGGCATCCGACCGCCATCGCAGCCCGCTCGTGTGGCAGGCCGTCGACGACCACCTGGGCGGGCGTCGCCATCCGCTCGACCTGCTGCGACGCGTCGGCGGGGCGTGAGTGGACGATCGATGAGCACGCCTGGCGTCATCGTCGGGATGTCGGGCGGCGTCGATTCGTCGGTGGCCGCGCTGTTGTTGCGCGACGCGGGCGAAGCGGTCGCGGGACTGTTCATGGACAACTGGGCCGACGACGGCAGCGGCGATTGCCGCGCCGACGACGACCGCCGCGACGCGGTCGCAGTCTGCGGGCGGCTGGGCATCGCGCTGCACTTCCGCGACTTCAGCCGCGAGTACTGGGACGGCGTGTTCTCGCATTTCGTCGCCGAGTACGCCGCGGGGCGCACGCCCAACCCGGATGTGCTGTGCAACCGCGAGATCAAGTTCCGGCATTTCCTCGACGCTGCGCGCGCGCTCGGCGCCAGAAGGATCGCGACCGGACACTACGCGCGCACCGCGCGCGACGGCGACGGCCGCTGGCAACTGCTGCGCGCGGTCGACCGCGACAAGGACCAGAGCTATTTCCTGCACCAGCTCGGCCAGGACGCCCTGGCGTCGACCCTCTTCCCGCTGGGCGGCCTGGAAAAGACCGCGGTCCGCGCGATGGCTTCCGACGCCGGCCTGCCCACGGCGGCCAAGCGCGACTCCACCGGCATCTGCTTCATCGGCGAGCGCGACTTCCGCGATTTCCTCGGTCGCTACCTGCCGGCCCGCCAGGGCGAGATCCGCGACCCCACTGGCCGGCGGCTGGGCGAGCATCCGGGAGTGTTCTTCTTCACGCTGGGCCAGCGCGGTGGACTCGGGATCGGCGGGAAACGCGGCCAGGGCCAGGCGCCGTGGTACGTGGTGGCCAAGGACGTCGCCCGTAACGTGCTGACGGTTGACCAGGGGGTCGACAGTCCCTATCTCATGTCCACCATGCTCCGGACCGAAGCGGCGCACTGGATCGCCGGCACGCCGCCCTCGGGTGACTTCCGGTGCACTGCGCAGCACCGCTACCGCCAACACGAGGAATCCTGCGACGTGATCGTGCAAGACGATGGCAGCCTGATGGTCCGCTTCGACCGCCCGCAACGTGCGGTCACGCCGGGACAATCGCTCGTGCTCTACGCCGGCGACGCCTGCCTGGGCGGCGCGGTCATCGCGGCGACCGATGCGCCGCTGGAAGGTTTGCCGGCGCCGCGCGCCACGGTGGCGGCATGAGCGTGATGGAAGACCGCGTGCTGGCGCTGGCCGGGCTGGCACAGGCCCTGCGCCAGGTGCGGCGGATCGCCGATACCGGCCAGTCCGATGCCCAGGTGGTGTCGACGGCGCTGGACAGCGTGTTCCGGATCGATGCGCCCTCGCCCACCGGCGTGTACGGCGATGTCGCGTCGTTGCGCCCCGGCCTGCGTGCAGTGCGCGACTACCTCGGCAACAGCGGCGACGACCCGCTGCTGCCGCGCCTGGCGCTCGCCGTGACCCAGCTCGAGCGGCGCTTCAACCGGGACGATGCAATGGCCACGCGCGTGCATCAGGGCATCGTGGAACTGGCGCCCACGGCCGAGCGGCTGGGCAGCGGGCATCCCGAAGTGCTCGCCGCTCTCGGCACCCTGTACGCCGACACCGTCAGCCACCTGCGCCCGCGCGTGCTGGTGCAGGGCAATCCGCATTACCTGGCGCAACCCGGCGTGGTGGCGGAGATCCGCGCGGTCCTGCTCGCGGCATTGCGTTCGGCCGTGCTCTGGCGCCAGCTCGGCGGCAGCCCCTGGGATTTCCTGTTCCGACGCGGCGAGATGGTCGACGCGATCGGCACCCGGCTCGGCTGAGAAACACAGCGTTCCCGGCCCGGACACGCCGAATCCGGCATAATTGCGGGTCTACTTCCGGAGCCCCCGAATGGCCGATTCCTTCGCCACCCGCGCACGCCTCGACGTCAACGGCAAGTCCTACGCCTACTACAGCCTGCCGAAGCTCGGCGAGCGCCTGGGCGGCGGCGGCCAGGGGAACCTGCTGGCGAAGTTGCCCTATTCGATGAAGATCCTGCTGGAGAACCTGCTCCGGCACGAGGACAGCGTGACCGTCACGCCCGAACACATCGAGGCGGTGGCGCACTGGGACGCGAAGGCCGAGCCGGACACCGAGATCGCCTTCATGCCCGCGCGCGTGGTGCTGCAGGACTTCACCGGCGTGCCCTGCGTGGTGGACCTGGCGGCGATGCGCGACGCGGTGGCGCGGCTGGGCGGCAACGCCGGCCAGATCAACCCGCAGATTCCGTCGGAGCTGGTGATCGACCACTCGATCCAGGTCGACGTGTTCGGCAGCGACGACGCGCTGGACCTCAACGGCCAGATCGAGTTCCAGCGCAACATGGAGCGTTACAGCTTCCTGCGCTGGGGCCAGAAGGCATTCGAGAACTTCAAGGTGGTGCCGCCAAACACCGGCATCGTGCACCAGGTGAACCTGGAAAACCTGGCGCGCGTGGTGATGGAGCGCACCGTCGACGGCGAACTGCTCGCATTTCCCGACACCGTGTTCGGCACCGATTCGCACACCACGATGATCAACGGCATCGGCGTGCTGGGCTGGGGCGTGGGCGGCATCGAGGCCGAGGCCGCGATGCTCGGCCAGCCCTCGTCGATGCTGATCCCGCAGGTGGTGGGC
>DASTUL010000162.1:0-6815 GCA_035759645.1 Lysobacteraceae bacterium
CTCGCGATAGCGACGGAAGCGCCCCGACTTGCCGCCGTGCCCGGCGTCCATGTTGATCCGGAACAGCACCGGATCGTCCGACGTGTTGAGGTCGCGCAGCCGCGCCACGTACTTGGCCGGCTCGAAGTACTGCACCTGCGAGTCCCACAGGCCGGTGCCGACGAACATCGCCGGGTAGTCCTGCGCCTTCAGGTTGTCATACGGCGAGTACGACAGCATGTAGTCGTAGGCGTCCTGCTTCTCCGGGTTGCCCCACTCGTCGTACTCGTTGGTGGTCAGCGGGATGGTCGGGTCGAGCATGGTGGTGACCACGTCGACGAACGGCACCTGCGACAGGATCACCGCGTACTTCTCCGGCGCCATGTTCGAGATCGCGCCCATCAGCAGGCCGCCGGCGCTGCCGCCATACGCGGCGACGCGATCCTTCGACGCGTAGCCCTCGTTCACCAGGAAGTCGGTGACATCGATGAAGTCGGTGAAGGTGTTCTTCTTGTGGAACAGCTTGCCGGCGTCGTACCACTTGCGGCCCATTTCCTGCCCGCCGCGGATGTGCGCCAGGGCGTAGACCATGCCGCGGTCGAGCAGGCTGACCACCGGCAGGTTGAAGCCCGGGTCGGTGGACGACCCGTAGCTGCCGTAGGCGTACTGCAGCAGCGCGGCGGTGCCGTCGGGCTTGAAGCCCTTGCGGTACACGACCGACACCGGGATCCTGGTGCCGTCGCGCGCGGTCGCCCACAGGCGTTCGGTGGCGTACTTCTCCGGGTCGTAGCCGAGCACCGGCTCGCGCTTGAGCAGCTTGCGCTCCCCGGTCTTCACGTTGACCTCGTAGGTCGTCGCCGGCGTGGTCATCGAAGTGTAGACGTAGCGCAGCCAGTCGGTGTCGGGTTCGGAATTGACCGAAAGGCCCATGCCGTAGGCGGTCTCGTCGGCCTTGACGTATTCCTCCGATCCATCGCCCTTCAGCACGCGCAGCCGCTCCAGGCCGCCGGACCGCTCGCCGATCACGGTAAAGCCGTCGAACAGTTCGAAGCCGTCGATGAACACGTCCTCGTCGTGCGCGATCCAGTCCTTCCACTCCTTGCGCGACGTGGAATTCGAAGGCGCGGTCACCAGCTTGTAGTTCTTCGCGTCGTCGGCATTGGTGCGGATCACCCAGCGGCCGCCGTGGTGGTCGGCGTCGTACTCGACGTCGCGCTCGCGCGGGGCGAGCACGGTGAACGTCGACGGGTCGGCGGCCGGCGCGCAGCGCGATTCGCTCGACACCGTGCTGCTGACGCCGATGCAGATGAAGCGGTCGTCGCGGGTGCGGCCGACGCCCATGTAGAAACTGTCGTCGCCTTCCTCGTAGACCAGCACGTCGGCGCTGGCGGGAGTGCCGAGCACGTGCTTCTTCACCCGCTTGGTGAGCAGCGTTTCCGGGTCGTTCTCGACGTAGAACAGCGTCCGGTTGTCGTCGGCCCAGACGATGTTGGCCGAGACGCCGCGGACGACGTCGTCGAACACCTGGCCGGTGGCGAGGTCCTTGACCCGGATCACGTACTGGCGACGGCCGACGTCGTCCTCGGCCCAGGCCAGCAGCTGGTTGTCCTGGCTGACTTCCCAGTCGCCGACGCTGAAATACTCCTTGCCGGCGGCCATCGCATTGACGTCGAGCATCACTTCCTCGGCGCCTTCCATGCTGCCCTGGCGGCGCGCGTACACCGGATAGTCCTTGCCGGTCTCGTAGCGCGTGTAATACCAGTAGCCGCGCTCGCGGTACGGCACCGAGGCGTCGTCCTGCTTGATGCGCGCGACGATCTCGTCGTAGACCCTGTCCTGCAGCGGCTTGAGCGGCGCCATCACCGCGTCGGTGTAGGCGTTCTCGGCGTTGAGGTAGGCCAGCATCTCCGGGTTCTTGCGGGTGTCGTCGCGCAGCCAGTAGTACTCGTCGCTGCGTTCGGCGCCGTGCGGGGCCTTCACCGTGTAGGGCTTTTTCGCCGCGTCCGGCGGGGTCGGGGTCTGCGCGCTGAGGCTGGTGCTGGTCATGAGGGCTGCCGCGAGGATCAGGAAGGTCGGCTTCATGGATGGGGTCCGATGGTGGGAACGCAACGGTGTGTTGGCATTCCCGCGGGCGGAATCCGCGACTTTGATGGTGAGAAGGACAAAGTCACCGGATTCCCGCTTCCGCGGGAATGACGGCAAAAGAACAACGCGACTCACTCGCTCAACTGGTTCCACAGGAAGGTGTACGCCAGCGCCGCCATGTGCGCGGCCTGGGCGTTGTTGGCGGCGCCGCCGTGGCCCCCTTCGATGTTCTCGTAGTAGCGCACGTCCTCGTTGCCCTCGAGCATCTTCGCCATCATCTTGCGCGCGTGGCCCGGGTGGACGCGGTCGTCGCGCGTGGAAGTGGTGAACAGCGTCGCCGGGTAGTCGCGCACCGGGTTGTACAGGTGGTACGGCGAGAAGGTCTGGATGAACGCCCACTCTTCCGGCTTGTCCGGATCGCCGTACTCGGCCATCCACGACGCGCCCGCCAGCAGCTTGTGGTAGCGCTGCATGTCGAGCAGCGGCACCTGCACCACGATCGCGCCGAACAGCTCCGGGTACTGGGTCAGCATGTTGCCCATCAGCAGGCCGCCGTTGCTGCCACCCTGGATGCCCAGGTGCGCCGGCGACGTGACCTTGCGCGCGACGAGATCCTTCGCGACCGCCGCGAAGTCCTCATAGGCCTTGTGGCGGTTGGCCTTGAGCGCGGCCTGGTGCCAGCGCGGACCGTATTCGCCGCCACCGCGGATGTTGGCGACCGCGTACACGCCGCCCTTCTCGAGCCAGCCCTTGCCGACCGTGGCCGAATAGCCCGGCAGCATCGAGATCTCGAATCCGCCGTAGCCGTACAGCAGGGTCGGCGCGCTGCCGTCGAACTCGAGCCCCTTCGGCGCGACCATGAAGTACGGCACGCGGGTGCCGTCCTCGCTGGTGGCGAAGTGCTGCGACACCTCGTGCTTCGAGGCATCGAAGAACGACGGCATCGTCTTCAGCACCTCGGGGCCCTGGCCGATGGTCGCCAAGGACAGGGTGTCCGGCGTCAGGTAGCTCTCTGCCGTCAGCCACACCGCGTTGCTCTCGTCGCTGTCGACCGCGGACACGCCCAGCGTGCCGATGTCGGGTGCGCCGGTGAACGCGCTGCGGGTCCATTCGCCGTCCTCGCCCGGGGTCAGCACCGACAGCTTGTTCTTGACGTCGTCGAGCACGTTCAGGACCACGTGGTCCTTCGTCCAGGTGACGCCCGCCAGCGACGTGGTGTCGGTCGGCTCGAACAGGACGTCGAAATCGCGTTCGCCAGCCATGAACTCGTCGAAGTTCGCGACGATGTAGGAGCCGGCCTTGTAGGTCTCGCCGCCGACGGTCCAGGGCTCGCGCAGTTCCAGCCCCAGCCACTCGCGCTGCACCGACTTGTTGGCCGAGTTCGGCGCATCGATCTTGTCCAGCGAGCCGTCCGGGCGACGCAGGTACAGCTCGTCGTTGTAGAACGCGATGGTGCGGAACACGAAGTCACGCACGTAGCCGGGCGAGTGGTCGCGGGCCGCGCCGATGTACATGTCGTCGGCGGTGCCTTCGTACACCACCGTCGCGGCGCTCATCGGCGTGCCGCGATTCCACGCCTTGACGATCCGCGGGTAGCCGGATTCGGTCATCGTGCCGTCGCCGAAGTCGGTGTAGACGTACACGGAATCGCGGTCGATCCAGCCCAGGCCGCCCTTGGCTTCCGGACGGAAGAAGCCGCCTTCCACCCAGGTCTTGCTCGGCAGGTCGAATTCACGGGTGACGTCCGCGTCCGCGCCGCCGCGCGACAGCGCGACCAGGCAGCGATCGTATGCGGGACGCAGGCAGTCGGCGCCGTGCCAGACCCAGTTCTCGCCCTCGGCGGCGTTCAGCGCGTCGAGGTCGATGACGGTTTCCCACTTCGGGTTCGGCTTGCGGAACTCCTGCAGCGTGGTGCGGCGCCAGATGCCGCGCTCGTGCTGCGCGTCCTTCCAGAAGTTGTAGTAGTAGTCGCCGATCTTCTGGACGTACGGGATCTTCGCCTCGGAATCGAGGATCGCGAGGATGTCGGATTCGAGTTGCTTGAATTCCTTCGTCGACGCCAGCTCGGCCTCGGTCACCGCGTTGCGCGCGCGCACCCAGTCGAGCGCCTTCTCGCCTTCGACTTCTTCCAGCCACAGCCACGGATCGGCGGGCATCGCGGCGGCCGTCGCAGGCTCGGCGTCGGCGTCGGCCGTGCCTTGGGCCATCGCACCGCCGGCGGCCAGGGCTGCGCCCAGCGTCGTGGCGGCGAGCAAGGAAACGGTGCGGGATCTGGGCATGTGCGGACTCCGGCAAGCGTGTCAGGGAAAGTCCCGAACGCTAGCACAGCGCCGCGGCGCGCCGACCCTGCCGAATGGCGTGGTCCGGGCGCGTCAGCGGGCGCCCGGGAGCCGGAACCCGTGCACCGCCCACCAGGCCGCCAGCGGCATCCCGACCAGCCACAGCGGCAGCCAGCCAATGGCCGCGTGGGTGTCACGCGCGCCGGGCCAGAGCAGGACCAGCACGCCGCCCACGGCCACGGCCGCGCGCAGCATTTCCTCCAGGCGCGGATCGGCGGCAGCGGCAACGGAATGGCGGGAATGGGGTCGCAACCTGGGCATGGCGGCAGTCTCCGATGAGCGGAGCGCCAGTCTTCCAGTCGGCCGTCTCATGGACTGGGACAAGGCCGTTTCAAACCGCCCTTTAGTACCCCGCCGCGTCCAGCGCCTTCTCGGCCTCGATGCGGCCGATGTCGATCAGTTCGGCGGCGCGCCAGAACTCGTAGAACAGGCAGGCGTCGCGCGGGATGCGGATCACCAGCTCGGGCGGGTCCAGCGCCAGGTGCACGCGCGCGATCTGCGCCTGCATGGTGTCCAGCGAGCGCGCCATCAGTTCCGACAGGCCGTAATCGCCGTCCTCGTCCGAGCGCAGCCCGAGCTTGCGCTCGAACCATTCGCCGACGCGGTCGCCGACGGAGGCGGGCGCGTCCGCCCCGCCCTCGGCGGGACTGCCCGGCGGCCGCTCCGGCCACCCGTGCATGTCGACGGCGATCAGCCGGTGCGCGTCGGACATGCGCGTGGCGGCGATCGGCAGCGGCGCCAGCAGGCCGCCGTCCACCAGTTCGCGCCCGTGCACGACGTGCGGGGTGAACAGTCCCGGCACCGCGAACGAGGCGCGGATGGCGTCCCACAACGGCCCGCTGCGAAGCCACACCTCGCGCTGGCGCAACAGGTCGACGGCGACCGCGGTGAACGGAATCGGCAGCGCCTCGATGTCGGGGTTGCCCACGACCTCGCGCATCTTGTCGACCAGCCGGCTACCGCGCAGCAGCCCGGCGCGGCCGATCACCGGGTCGAGCAGGCGCAGGAAACCCCGTCGGTCCAGCCTGACCAGTTGTTCGCGGAATTCGGTGAGTTTCCCGGCCGCGTAGACGCCGCCCACCAGCGCGCCACTGGAGGACCCGGCGATCGCCGAAATTTCCATGCCGCGCGCATCCAGGGCTTCCAGCACGCCGATCTGTGCCAGCCCGCGCGCACCGCCGGCGCCGAGCACCAGCGCAACACGTTCATTGCGGCGAATCAGGGGGGCGTCGGCGCCGGCCACGCGTCAGTCGCGGTCGTAGTGCGACAGCGCGAGCTGCAGCAGCGCGCGCGCCTGCTCGCGCAAGCCTTTCGGCTCGACGATTTCCGCGTCGGAACCGTAATGCAGCACGTCCATCAGCAACTCGCGCGAGGCGCTGTAGGGCACCTTCAGTTCGTAACGCCCGTCGGGCAGGAAGCGCCCTTGCTGCTGCGAATGCCAGTGCTCGTCCGCCACCCAGCGCGCGGCGCGGGCGCTGAAGACGATGGTGGCCCAGCCCTTCGGCGGCCCGGCGAAGATGCCGTAGCTGCCGGCCAGGTGTTCGTTGAGCGTCGTTTCCTCGATGTCGCGCGCCGTGCCGTCCAGCAGGCGCGCGCCGGTGACGCGGTCAACCGAGAAACTGCGCAGCGCGTCGCGGTCGTGGTCGAACGCGTCCAGGTACCAGTTGTCGCGGTAATGGGTGATGCGCTGCGGCGACACCGTGCGGCGGGTCTTCTCGTCGGTGGTGCGCGCGCGGTAGTCGAAGGCCAACTGGCGGCGTTCGAGCACCGCGGTGGCCACCAGCCGGAACGAGGCCTCGTCCATGCGCCGTAGCCGGTGCGGGATCACCCGCACCCGTTCCACCGGCCAGCGCTTGCCGGCCGCGTGCTCCTCGAGCAGCTTGTCGATCCGCGACTGCAGCGGCGCCAGCGCACTGGACAGCACGCCGCCACCGGACCGCGAAAGCAGCTGCTGCGCCGCCAGCAGCGCATGCAGCTCCTCCGAGTTCAGCCACAGGCCCGGCAGTTCGAACCGGTCGCCCTCGCTGGCGTCATAGCGGAAGCCGGCCTCGCCGTCGCCCACCACCGGCGCCATCAGCGCGTCGCGCAGGAAGGCCAGGTCCCGGTAGGCCGTGGCCCGCGAGCAGCCGAGTTCCTCCTGCAGGCGCGGCACCGTCACCGGGTAGCGCGCCGACTTGAGGATGCGGTGCAGGGCGAGGATGCGCTCGTAGCGTTCCATGGAAGGGGAGTGTGACGCACAATGCGCGGCATGCGCGAGCCGACGCTCAACCTCTCGCCCTCACCGGGCGACGAGGCCAGGTCCACGACCTGCTACATGTGCGCCTGCCGCTGCGGGATCCGCGTGTGGCTCACGGATGGGCGGATCCGCTACATCCAGGGCAACCCGGCGCATCCGGTCAACAAGGGCGTGCT
>DASTUL010000163.1:0-5762 GCA_035759645.1 Lysobacteraceae bacterium
TCGGGAGCGAGCGCATTCCGTTCCTGCGCGCCGACGTGCTGGTGCTGCCGATCACCAACGTGACCGTCGAGGAACTTGCGGCGTATCTGCTTGCACGCCTGGCGACGGATGCACGGACGCTGGCCGGGCACGGCATCCACGTGATCGAAATGGAAGTCGCGTCCGGTCCCGGGCAGGGCGCCACGATGCGCTGGGATGCGGACCGCCATGGCGGCTGAGCCCGGCGGCGACGCGCGCGCGCACAGCGAACGGCTCCGTGGGCTGATAGCCGACGAAATCCTGCGCGCTGGCGGTGCGATCCCGTTCTCCCGGTACATGGAGCTGGCGCTCTACGCGCCTGGCTTGGGCTACTACAGCGCGGGCGCCACCAAGTTCGGCGCCGCAGGCGACTTCGTGACCGCGCCGGAACTCGGCCCGCTGTTCTCCGCTTGCGTCGCCGATGCGCTGTCGCCGGTGCTGCGCCAGCTGGGGCCGGAGGCGGGCTTCCTGGAGATCGGCGGCGGCAGCGGCGCGTTCGCCGAGGTCGCGCTGAAGAAGCTGATGGCGGCCGATGCGCTGCCCGCGCGCTACGCGATCCTGGAACCCAGCGCGGACCTGCGCGAACGCCAGCGCGACCACCTGCGCGAGCGGCTGGTGCCGCCGCTGTTCGACCTGGTCGACTGGCCGGATACGCCTTTCCAGGACGCATGGGATGGCGTTGTCTTCGCCAACGAAGTGATCGACGCGTTGCCCACGCCGCGCTTCGCGATCATGGGTGGCGAGGTCTTCGAGGAATACGTGGCGCTCGGCGACGACGGCACGTTCGTACGGATGGACCGCCCGGCCGATGCGCTGCTGAGCGCCGCCGTGCGCCATGTCGAGCGCCAGCTCGACGCGCCGTTCGCCGACGGCTACCGGTCCGAGTTGTTGCCGCAACTGCCGTACTGGGTGCAGGCGGTCGTGGGCCCGTTGCGGCGCGGCGCCCTGCTGTTCGTCGACTACGGCCATCCGCGGCGCGAGCACTACCAGCCGGACCGGCGCGACGGCACGTTGCGCGCGTTCCGCCAGCACGCGGTCAGCAGCGACGTGTTCGCCTGGCCCGGCCTGCAGGACATCACCGCGTCGGTCGACTTCACCGCATTGGCGGAGGCCGGCACGGGCGCCGGGTTTGACCTCGCCGGCTATTGCTCGCAGGCCAGCTTCCTGATCGGCAATGGGCTGGAGGGCAACCTGGCCGAGGCCGAGGCGCGCGCGCGCGACGAGGGCGCACGCTTCGCGTTGCGCCAGCAGGCCAAGCGGCTGACGTTGCCGGGCGAGATGGGCGAGCGCTTCCAGGCGATCGGCTTCGAGCGCGATGTGTCGTTGGCCGCGGCGTTCCTGGTCGGCGACCTGGCCTGGCGCCTGTGACGCGCGGGGGCATCGTCAAGCCGCTGCGGCGGCCGTGGCTGTGGTTGGGGCTGTGGATCGGCGCGATCATCGGCGTCGTGGTGCTGTCGCTGGCGCCGCCGCCGCAGATGGATCTGCCGACCGGCGCGGACAAGGTCGAACACTTGATCGCCTACTTCGTGTTGGCGGCAGCGGCCGTGCAGTTGTTTGCCAGCCGGCGAGCACTGCTGTGGATCGGGTTGGCGATGGTCGGCCTGGGCGTGGGCCTGGAGTTCGCGCAACACCTGGCCACCACCACGCGGACCATGGACCAGGCCGATGCGTGGGCGGACCTGTTCGGCGTCATCGCCGGGCTGGCGACGCGGTTCACGCCGTTCCACGACCTGCTGTTGCGTCGGGAGCCCTGGCGGCGGTGATCGCCGCGATGCGGGCGCGGTCGATCGCTTCGCCGAGCGCCTTGCCTTCCAGCCCCTCGCGCGCGACATCCGCGGCGCGCACGACGGCGGCGGCGTCGCGCAGGCGCACGAGTTCCGGTCCCTGCGGGTAGGGCCGGTCCTGCAGTCCCGCGCGGCCGCGCTTGTCCGCTTCGCAGACCACGGCGAGTTGCGCGATGCGTTCGCGGTTCCGGTAACCGTCGCTGCGCGCCAGCAGCTTGTGCACGGTGCGGTCGCGCAGCTCGAACAGGCGGTGGACATTGAGGTGCTCGCGGCAGGCGAGCTCGGCCAGCCTGCGATGCGCGACGGGCACCCGCAGGCGCTCGCACAACCCGCGCAACGGTTCGAGGCCGGCGTGTTCGTGGCCCAGGTGCTTGGGCAGCACGTCGTCCGGCGTGAGTGCCTTGCCCAGGTCGTGGGTCAGCGCGGCGAACCCGATCAGCCCGTCACCCGGCGCCAGCGTGGCCGCCATGTCGCACACGAGTTCGACGTGCACGCCGGTGTCGACTTCCGGGTGGTACTCGGCGCGCTGGGGCACGCCATACAGCGCATCGACCTCGGGCAGCAGGGCGGCCAGCGCGCCGGAATCGTGCAGCGTGCGCACGAACGCGGACGGCTTCGCACTCGACAGTGCCCGCACCAGTTCCTGCCACACGCGTTCGGGCGCGAGGTCGGCGAGCTCGCCGGCCTCCACCATCCGGCGCATCAGCGCCATCGTCTCCGGCGCCACCGTGAACCCGAGCGCAGCGAAGCGCGCCATGAACCGCGCCGCGCGCAACACCCGCAACGGATCCTCGGCGAACGCCGGTCCGACGTGGCGCAACACGCGTGCGTCGATGTCCGCCGCACCACCGTGCGGGTCGACCAGCGTGCCGTCGTCGGCCTCGGCGATCGCGTTGATGGTGAAGTCGCGCCGGCCCAGGTCCTGTTCGAGCGTCACCGACGGATCGGCATCGACCACGAAGCCGCGGTGGCCGCGCGCCGACTTGCGCTCGGTGCGGGCGAGCGCGTGTTCCTCGCCGGTGTCCGGGTGCAGGAAGACGGGGAAGTCGCGGCCGACGGCCTTGAAGCCGCGTTGCAGCATCTGCGCGGGCGTCGCACCGACGACCACGTAGTCGCGATCGCCCGGTTCGAGCCCGAGCAGCCGGTCGCGCACCGCGCCGCCGACGAGGTAGGTCTTGCTGTCAACCGATGGCATGCCGCCCAAGTTACGGCACCGGGCAGCGGAAGTCCTTGCGCTGGCCGTCGAACCTGCCCGCCAGGCGGTCCGACAGGCGGCGCGCCTTGCCGTCCAGGCGCCAGTCGTAGAGCACGCTGAAGGCCAGCACGCGCGGCACGTAGTCGCGGGTCTCGTGGTAGCTGATGGTCTCGATCCAGAAGTCCGGATCGAGGCCGGGGCGCTCGGCCTGCCAGCGGGCGACCGGCGTCGGGCCGGCGTTGTAGGCGGCGATCGCGAAGTAGGGCGTCCCGTGCTTGTCGAGCTGCTGCCGCAGGTACGCGGTGCCAAGGACGATGTTGGTTTCCGGCTCATACAGCGAGGCACCGCCGCGCCAGGGCCGGCCGAGCTTGCGTGCCACCGCTGCGCCGGTCGCGGGCAGCACCTGCATCAACCCGCGCGCATCCGCGGCGGAGCGGGCGTGCGCAGTGAAGGTGCTCTCGGCACGGATCTGCGCGGCGATCCACGCCGGGTCGAGGTCGTGGCGCTTCGCCTCGCGGCGGATCAGCGCCTCGTGCTCGAGCGGGAAGCGCAGGTGGTACAGGCGCAATTCGTCGGGATTGTCGTCGCCCAGGTAGAACACGGCGCGGTCGAACCAGCCGGCGTCCTGCGCGCGGGCGATGGCGATCAGTCGCTGGTCGTCGTCGAATCGCGTCAGCGCGTCCTTCCACTCGCGCGCGGCCCAGCCGGGACGGTCGACGCCGTACAGCAGCAGCGCGCGCTGCAGCGACGCGTCGGAGGCGACCTTGGCAACGTCCGCAGGAGCGTGCTCCGGCTGCCACGGGCAGAGCGCATACGGCGCCTCGATCCGGTCGGCCGCGAGGAAGCCGTGGTAGTCGGGGGCTCGTGCGGCGGCGGCGTAGCGTGCGCGGGCAGTCGACTCGTCGCCGGTCAGCGCCGCGAGGCGGCCTTCGAAATAGGCGTACTTGGAATCCGACCGTTGCGACGCGGGCATCGCGCGGATCGCGGCCAGCGCGGCGGCCCAGTCCTTCCGTGCGAGCGCTTCGCGCACGCGCCATTCGTGCAGGCGCGCGTCGTAGGCCGACGCGGGCACCGCCGCCAGCCGCCGCGCGGATTCGGGCAGGTAGGAGGCGACCGACCACAACGCCACCTGGTAAAGCACGCGCGCGCGCTCCGCCGCGTCGAAGCCGAGGGCGCTCGCGACCGGCGGCAGCACCGCTTCGGCCTTGCCGGGATCGGAGCGCGCCAGGTGTGCGAGCGCATGCGAGGCGATGAGGCGGCTGCGCGTCGTCTTCGGCCACGACGCGGCGCTGCCGTCCGGGTTGGCGACATAGGCGGCGTATTGCTCACCGAGTGCGCGGTCGCTCGCCGGCATGTCGCGCGCGACGAACTTCATCAACCCGGACGATCCGGCGACGGCCGCAGCCTCCAGGCGTGCCCAGCGCAACGCCGGCGTCAGTGCGCCGCGCGCCTCCAGCGCGTCGAACACCGGATCGCACGCTTCCGGCAACGACTCGCCGGCTTCGCGCCAGAGTTGCTGCGCCTGCGCATCCCAGGCGGCGTCCGCGGCGCCGGTGGCTTGGCGTGCCTGCAGGGAATGGCAGGTGAGCGCGACGCTCTCGACCCCTGGCGCCCAGGCGGCACGGAACCCGCGCCAGTCCTCGCGGTCCGCCAGCTCCTTCAACCAGGCTTCGCGGAACGCCGCCGCCACGGGCTGCCCCCGGTGGCGCGCAAGGAAGTCCGTGCCGCGCGCGACCGCCAGGTCGTCGATGCCTTCGACCAGCGCGGCGTACTCGATCCATCCCGCCAACGGATGGTCGGCCAGGCCCGCCTTGCGGGCGGCGTCCGTCTCGCCGCGCGCGGCGGCCTCGAACGCGGCGCGGAGGGCCGGCGCGCTGGCGTGGGCGGGAGGCGGCAGGAGCGGAGCGGCCAGCAGCAGGGCGCACAGGACTGCGGCGGGGGTCGTGGACAGACGGCCGGCGACCCTTGGGGGAATGGGGGGAATGGGCATGCCCGGACTATAGCCAGCAGCAGGCTGTCGGCGTTCGCGGGACGTCCACATGCCGTCCGTCGCGATTTCCGCCTCGGGGGCTTGCCGACGGATAACGAATTGTTTACATGTGCCCTACCGCATGGAACAGGGGCCTTGCGGCCTAGCCACTTCTAAGGAGAGAAGACTCATGTCGACGTTGTCGCGTTCGCGGCTGTCCGCCGCCATCCAGGTATCGCTGCTGCTCGCGTTGCCCGCCCTGGCCGTTGCCCAGGAACCCCCACCGGAGACCCCCGCGGAACGAGCGACCACGCTCGACCGCGTCCAGGTCACCGGCTCTCGCATCAAGCGGGCCGAGGTCGAAGGCATGGTGCCGGTCCAGACCGTCACGCGCGAGGACATCGCGCGCACCGGCCTGACCTCGATCGGTGACGTCGTGCAAGCGCTGACGGGGTCCGGTTCGGCGCTCAACACCAAGTTCAATTCGTCGGGCAATTTCGGCTTCCCGCCGGACGGCAGCGGCGTGGGCGCCGGCTCGGCGCAGGTCGACCTGCGCCATCTCGGCGCCAAGCGCGTGCTGGTGCTGGTGGACGGGATGCGCTGGGTCAACGAAGCCTCGGCCTCCGGCGTCGGGTCGGCGACCGACCTCAACACCATCCCGCTGGCGATCGTCGACCGCATCGAGGTCCTGGAGGACGGCGCGTCCGCGCTGTACGGCTCCGACGCGATCGCGGGCGTGGTCAACATCATCACCCGCCGCGATTTCGACGGCGCGGAGATCAGCGCGCAGTACGGC
>DASTUL010000164.1:0-6140 GCA_035759645.1 Lysobacteraceae bacterium
GACTTCGACGCGGTGGTGCTCGACCTGAGCCTGCCGGGCCTCGACGGCCTGGAGGTCTGCCGCAAGCTGCGCAACGAGGCGCGCAAGCAGACCCCGGTGCTGATGCTGACCGCGCGGGATTCGCTGGACAACAAGCTGGCCGGATTCGATTCCGGCGCGGACGACTACCTCATCAAGCCGTTCGCGCTGGAGGAGGTCGAGGTCCGGCTCAACGCCCTGGCGCGTCGCGGCCGCGGCGTGCAGACCAGGGTGCTCAACGTCGGCGACCTCGAGTACAACCTGGACACGCTCGAAGTCAGGCGCGAGGGCAAGCTGCTGCAATTGAACCCGACCGCGCTGAAGATCCTGCAGGGGTTGATGGAAGCTTCGCCGGCGGTGGTCACGCGCCAGGAACTGGAAACGCGGGTGTGGGGCGAGGAGTTGCCGGATTCGGACTCGCTGCGCGTGCACATCCACGGCCTGCGCGCGGTGGTCGACAAGCCGTTCGGCACGCCGCAGATCCAGACGCGCCACGGCATCGGCTACCGCATCGCCGCGCCCGATGCCTCAAGCTGAGGACCGCAGGCAGGGCGCCGAAGGGGGCCACGACGCGGGGACCAGGCGCCGTCCGCGCTATCGGCGGCAGCTGCGCACCCGCATCATCCTCGCCTTCGTGCTGCTGGGGTTCGGGCTGACCCTGCTGCTGGCCTACACCACCAACTGGACGCGGAACCGCGTCGAGAACCAGTTGGTCGAGGACGTGCTGAACAGCAACATCGACCAGTACGCGGCGCGCTACGCGCTCAACCCGAACAACGTCGAGATCCCGGTGCAGCAGATGTACGGGCGGGTCGTCACCCGCGCGGACTTCGACAAGCTGCGCCTGACCGAACCGGACTGGTACGAGCTTCCCGACGGCATCCACAACATTTCCGGCACCGAGCCGGACGGGTCCGAGTTCGCCTACAAGCTCGCCGTGCGCAAGACGCCTGATGTCTGGTTCTTCCTCGCGTACGACATGACCCAGTC
Source organism: Lysobacteraceae bacterium (assembly GCA_035759645.1). Lineage (GTDB taxonomy): Bacteria > Pseudomonadota > Gammaproteobacteria > Xanthomonadales > Xanthomonadaceae > CAMPJU01. The sequence continues at coordinate 1,009 of DASTUL010000164.1, forward strand.
CGCGCGCGGCGAGGAGCGGTTCAACAGCGCGCTGGTCGGCGTCGTCTTCGTGTTCACCGCCTTGTCGTTGCTGATCGGCTGGTGGGCGGCGTCCCGGGTCATGAGTCCGGTGTCGGAACTGGCGCGCCGTTTGCGCCTGTCCGGCCGCAGCTCCCAGCCCGAGTTGCTGGCGGCCCATTTCCCCGACGACGAGGTCGGCCAACTGGCGGCCGCGCTGGACGACTACGCGGAACGGCTGACCGAGGTCGTGCAGCGCGACCGCGAGTTCAACGCGGACGTGAGCCACGAGTTGCGCACGCCGCTGTCGGTCATCAAGGGCGCGGCGGAACTGCTGATGGCCCGTCCCGACATCGACGAGAAGACCCGCAACCGGCTGCAGCGCGTCAAGCGCGCCGAACAGCAATGCACCGACCTGATCAACGCGCTGCTCCTGCTGTCGCGCAACGAGCGCGGGCACGGCATCGCCGACGTGGGCAAGGTCGCGCACCAGCTCATCAACCTGCACCGCACGCAACTGGGGGGCAAGCCGATCGAGCTGCGCCTGGAGGGCGCGGAAGGCCTGGTGGTCGATGCGCCGGAAGCCGCCGTGGCGGTCGCGCTGGGCAACCTGATCGGCAACGCGGTCAAGTACACCGCGCAGGGCGAGGTGGTGGTGCGGCTGCTGCCGGGCGCCGTGGAGGTCATCGATTCCGGGCCGGGCCTGAGCGAAGAGGATGCCGCCCGCCTGTTCGAGCGCGGCTACCGCGGCAGCCATGCCGAACATTCGCAGGGCAGCGGCATCGGGCTGTCGATCGTTCGCCGGCTGTGCGACCTCTACGGGTGGCGCGTGCGCGTGGTGCCCGGCGAGCACCATGGCGTAGAGGCGACGCTGACCTTCTCGGCCAACGGTGGCTAAGCGTCCAGCGGTTCCAGCCAGCCGTGGCGGTCGGGTGTCGTCCCGTCGAACAGGCCGAAGAACAGTTGCTGCATCCGCCGCGTCACCGGCCCCGGCTTGCCGGTGCCGACCGCGCGCCCGTCCACCGACCGGATCGGCGTGATCTCGGCCGCGGTGCCGCACATGAACAACTCGTCGCACAAGTAGAGGTATTCGCGCGGCAGGTCGCGCTCCACGACGTCGATGCCGGCGTCGCGCGCCAGTGCCGTCAGCGTGTGCCTGGTGATGCCGTTGAGCAGCGCGGCACTCACCGGCGGCGTGTGCAGCGCGCCGTCGAAGACCAGGAACAGGTTCTCGCCCGCGCCCTCGGACAGCAGGCCGGTCGACGCCAGCGCGATGCCCTCGCCGAAACCCAGCCGGCGTGCCTCGCGCGCGACCAGTTGCCCCGACAGGTAGTTGCCACCGGCCTTCGCACCGGCCGGCAACGTGTTGGGCGCGAAGCGCTGCCAGCTCGAGACGCACGCATCGATGCCTGCTTCCAGCACGCCGGCGCCCAGGTAGGCGCCCATCGGCCAGGCCGCCACGGCGACATCCACCGGCGTGTCCGCCGACAACCCGAAGCCGCCCAGCCCGCGATACGCAACCGGGCGCAGGTAGGCCTTGCCCAGCCCGTTGCGCCGCAGCACCTCGCGGCAGGCCGCGTTGAGTTCATCGAACGTGTACGGCAGCGCCATCTCGTAGATGCGCGCGGACGCGAACAGGCGACGGGTGTGGTCGCTGAGCCGGAAGATCGCAGGACCGTCCGGGGTGTCATAGCAGCGGATCCCTTCGAACACCGACGAGCCGTAGTGCAGCGCGTGCGACATCACGTGGGTGGTGGCGTCGGCCCAGGGCTTGATCGCGCCGTTGTGCCAGATCCATTCGGGGTATTGCATGGGCGTCGTCCTGCCGGGCCGGTGCGGACAAACGCTACAGGCGCACCCACCAGCAGTCCATGTGCCGGTGCAGGCCGAGCATCGTCGTCACCTGCGCATTGCCGTCGGGCAGGACCTGCTCGACACGCAGCCCGGTCGGGCGCACGCGCACCTCGGGGATGGCGAAGGGGTCGTCTGGCGGCGCAGCGGGGGTCACGTCGGTGGTGACGATGCGCAGGTCCAGCAGTGGCCGTGCGGCCAGTTCGTCCAGGCGATTCATCGTCGCGTTCGCCACGCTGCCCGACAGCCCAGGCCAGTGGTAGGACGCGGCCAACCGGTTGACGTCGCGGCTGTCGATGGCGCTCGTCAGCTCGTAGACCAGGTCCGGCAGCGTCCTGGCACAACTGCCGTAGTACAGCCGGGAGGGGAAGGCGGGGCCGGGGTCATGGCGGGATTGCTCGACCGCGCCGATGGAGCTGCAGCTGCGGTCGGTATGGACGACGTTGCCCCCCGGCATCACGCAGCGACGCACTACCGCACCGGCGGGCGCCGGCCAGCTGACGGAAATGGAGGACAGCAGCAGGGCGGCCGTCGCGAGCCCGGGACGAAGCATGCCGCCAAGCCTAACGCCGTCAGAACCTGACGAAGTAGCAGCCCTCGTACTGTTCGACGTCGAAATCGACCACGGCCGCGCCGCCTTCGCCACCCAGCGTCAATTGCATCACGCCCGAGCTGGACGCCAGCGCGTCCCCGGCGTCCGCCCAGCTGCCGATACCGGACGAGGCGATGCTCGCGTCGTAGTAGCGGGTATCGACGACGGTCGAGCGGCCCATGCGTTCCAGGCGCTGCATCACCGCCGTGGCAGCCGGCTGGTCCATGCCCACCCAGTGGTAGCTCTCGGCGATGCGGTTGACGTCGCCGAGCGCAAACGCGCCTTGCAGGTCCATCGCCAGCTGCGTCGGGCTGCGTGCGCACCCGGCGGCGGGCGAGCGGCGAGCGATCGCCGGTCGTGCTGTCCGTTCGACGGGGTACAGGGGCATTGATGCATCCACGTACCCACCTGCGCCCGTCTCGGCATCCTGGGCGTCGTCCAGGCGCGCATGCAATCCGGCAGGCATCGGCATCGCCTCGGCCCCGAGCACTGCACACGGCTGGTCCGTATAGAGCGTGGTGCCGTCGGATGCGAGGCAACGCTGGATGTCGCTGGCGCGGGCCTGCCCGGTGACGGGCGAACCCGGTGCCAGGCCGGCGGTGGCGACGACGGCGGCAAGGGCGAGGGCGGTCCTGTTCATGGCGGCGGAACTCGAAGGCGCGGGGATCACCCGCAGCTTCCTTCCGCGCCGTCAACGCCAGGTCGCTGAACGTGCCGCGGCGCTGAACGCCGGGGCAACCACGCACCGCTTCACTGCAAGCGGTCGATCACGTTCAGGCTGGGTTTCGCGAGGTTCAACGTATAGAAGTGCAACGACGGTGCGCCGCCGTCCACGAGGCGGTTGCACATTGCCGCCACGAAGTCGGCGGCGAACTCGCGGATCGCGTCCGTGTCGTCGCCGTAGGCCTGCATCCGCTTGGCCACCCAGCGCGGGATCTCCGCCCCGCACGCCTCGGAAAAACGCCGCAGCTGGCCGAAGTTCGAGATCGGCATGATGCCCGGCACGATCGGCACGTCGATGCCCATCGCCCGCGCGTCGTCCACGAACCGGAAGTACGCATCGGCGTTGTAGAAATACTGCGTGATCGCCCCGTCGGCACCGGCATCGCACTTCGACTTGAAGTGGCGCATGTCGGCAAACGCGTCCTCGGCCTGGGGATGCATTTCCGGATAGCAGCCGACCTCGATGTGGAACCAGTCCCCGTGTTCGGCACGGATGAACGCGACCAGGTCGGTGGCGTAGCGCAGGTCGCCCATCGTCGCCATGCCCGAGGGCAGGTCGCCGCGCAGGGCGACCAGGCGGCGGCACCCCAGGTCGCGGTACGCCTGGAGCAGGGTCCGGATCTCCGCCCGGCTGCCGCCCACGCAACTCAGGTGCGGGGCGGCGTCGAGTGCATGGTCCTCGCGCAGGCGGCGGATGGTCTCCGGCGTGTACGACAGCGTCGAGCCGCCCGCGCCGAACGTGCAGGACACGTATTCGGGCGCGAGCTGCTTCAGCCGGGTCGCGGTCCGGTCGAGCTGCGTGCGCTGCTCGTCCGTCTTCGGCGGATAGAACTCGAAAGAGACAGGAACCATCGGAACCCCGTTTTGTCATTCCCGCGCAGGCGGGAATCCATTGCCCCTGATTGCTGGATCCCCGCCTTCGCGGGGATGACAGCACGTGGCTCAGTAGCGGTAGTGCTCGGCCTTGTAGGGGCCTTCCACCGCGATGCCGAGGTACTCCGCCTGGTCCTTCGTGAGCTTGGTCAGCTTCACGCCGATCTTCTCCAGGTGCAGGCGCGCCACTTCCTCGTCGAGCTGCTTGGGCAGGCGGTACACCGTCTTCTCGTAGCTGTCCTTGTTGGCCCACAGGTCGATCTGCGCGAGGGTCTGGTTCGAGAACGAGTTCGACATCACGAAGCTCGGGTGGCCGGTCGCGCAACCCAGGTTCACCAGGCGGCCCTCGGCGAGCAGGAAGATCGAATTGCCACCCTTGAAGGTGTACTTGTCGACCTGCGGCTTGATGTTCAGACGCTCGGCGCCCGACTCGTTCAGCGCGTCGACCTGGATCTCGTTGTCGAAGTGGCCGATGTTGCAGACGATCGCCTGGTCCTTCATCGCCTGCATGTGCTGCAGGGTCAGCACGTCCTTGTTGCCGGTCGTGGTGACGTAGATGTCGGCGGTGCCGAGGCTGTCCTCGACGGTGCCGACCTGGAAGCCTTCCATCGCCGCCTGCAGCGCGCAGATCGGGTCGATCTCGGTGACGATCACACGCGCGCCCTGGCCGCGAAGCGCCTGCGCGCAGCCTTTGCCGACTTCGCCAAATCCGCAGACGACGGCGAGCTTGCCGGCGATCATCACGTCGGTCGCGCGATTGAGGCCGTCCACGACGGAGTGGCGGCAACCATAGATGTTGTCGAACTTCGACTTGGTGACCGAGTCGTTGACGTTGATTGCCGGGAAGAGCAGCGAACCTGCTTCCATCATCTGATAGAGGCGGTGGACGCCGGTCGTCGTCTCTTCCGAGACGCCCTTGAGGTCCTTGGCGATGCGCGTCCAGCGCTGCGGGTCGCGGGCGAGCTCCTGACGCAGAAGATCGAGGATCACTCCCCACTCTTCCGGTTCATCCGCCGTCTTGAACTCGGGGACATGCTTCTTCCCCTCGCACTCCACGCCCTTGTGGACGAGCAGAGTGGCGTCGCCGCCGTCGTCG
>DASTUL010000165.1:0-3752 GCA_035759645.1 Lysobacteraceae bacterium
TCCCAACCGCGTCATCCGCTTCCGCAACCCGGACGACGGGGTCGTGGCGTGGGAGGACAAGGTCAAGGGACGCATCGAGATCGCCAATGCGGAACTCGACGACCTGGTGATCTTCCGCTCCGACGGTTATCCGACCTACAACTTCGCCGTCGTCGTCGACGACATCGACATGCGCATCACCGACGTGGTGCGCGGCGACGACCACGTCAACAACACGCCGCGCCAGATCAACATCTACCAGGCGCTCGGTGCGCCGGTGCCACACTTCGCGCACTTGCCGATGATCCTCGACGAACACGGTGCCAAGCTGTCCAAGCGCACCGGCGCGGCCGACGTCATGCAGTACCGCGACGCCGGTTACCTGCCGCACGCGCTGCTCAACTACCTGGTGCGGTTGGGCTGGTCGCACGGCGACCAGGAAGTGTTCTCCATCGCCGAGATGCAGCAGTTGTTCGCGTTGGAAGACGTCAATGCCAAGGCCTCGCGGCTGGACTCGGCGAAGCTCGGCTGGCTCAACCAGCAGTACCTGAAGCACGACGACCCGGCCGAAGTCGCCACCCACCTGGCGTGGCACCTGCACGCCGCCGGCTTCGACGCCGCGACCGGTCCCGCGCCGGCCGACCTCGTGGTCGCCCTGCGCGACCGCGTGCAGACCCTCAAGGAGATGGCCGAGCGCGCTGCCGTCTGGTTCGGCCCGTTGGAGGCGTACGACGACGCAGCGGTCGCCAAGCACCTCAAGCCCGCCGCGCGCGCGCCGCTGGAGGACGCCCGCACCCGCCTCGCCGCGCTCGCCGACTGGACGGTCGAGGCGATCAACGGTGCCCTCCACGACACCGCTTCCGCGTTGGAACTGGGCATGGGGAAGGTCGCGCAGCCGCTGCGGGTCGCCATCACCGGCACCCAGGTCAGCCCGGACATCGGCCACACCGTCTACCTGGCCGGGCGGGAGGAGGCGCTGCGCCGGATCGACGCGGCGCTGGCCATGACATGAGCACGCATCCCTGCATCGACCCGCACCACCACGTCGACGACGCCAGGGCCTTCGTCGCGGCCGTGGAGGTCGCCTGTCGCGAGCGCGGACTGCGGCTGACGCCCATCCGGGCGCGGGTCCTGGGCCTGGTCGCCAAGGGCGGCAAGCCGCTGAAGGCCTACGACCTGCTCGACCAGGTCCGGGAAGGCGAGGGCGCCGGTTCCGCGGCGCCGCCGACGGTGTATCGTGCGCTCGACTTCCTGCTGGCCAACGGCTTCATCCACAAGCTGGAATCGGTGAACGCGTTCGTCGCCTGCCACCATCCCAGCACCGCGCAACATTCGGTTCCGTTCCTGATCTGCGACCGCTGCCACGCGGCGGTCGAACTGGAGGATCGCCACGTGGTGGACCTGCTGGACGCACGTGCAAGGGCGCTGGGCTTCGAGCCGCAAGCGCAGACACTCGAGGTGCACGGCCTGTGCGCGCGCTGCAGCGGCTGAGCCGGTCGGCCTGCCTGCTGGGCGCCTGCTGCCTGGCCCCGGCCTGGGCGCAGGTCCCCGAAGCAGTGCCACCGCCCGCGGAAGCGCCCGCGACCACCTCGGTCTGCGTCACCGCCGAGAACGGCATGGTCGTGTGCATGGCGCCGGTCCTGGAGCAGGCCCCACCGCCGCCGCCCGAACCGTTCGAACTCATCGGCGAGACGCTCGAACCGGGCACCCGCAAGGACGTGGAATGGGCCGGGATCGGCGACGGCACCGGACAAGGCCTGCCCGTGTCCATCGTCCATGGCAGCGAGGACGGGATGGTGCTGTGCCTGTTCGCGGCGGTGCACGGCGACGAACTCAACGGCATCCAGAGCGTGCGGCGCGTCCTGGAGCGCACGGACCCGGAAACGCTCGCAGGCACGCTGGTCGCGGTGCCGGTGGTGAACCTCGGCGGCTACGCGCGCGGATCGCGGTACCTGCCGGACCGGCGCGACCTCAACCGCGCGTTCCCGGGCAGCCCCCGCGGCAGCGCGGCGGCGCGCCAGGCCGATGCGCTGTTCCAGGGCATCGTGCGCCACTGCGACGCGCTGGTGGATTTCCACACCGGCTCCTTCGACCGCGACAACCTGCCGCAGGTGCGCGCCGACCTGCGCTCGGTGCCGTCGCTGGAGCTCGCGCGCGGCTTCGGCGAAACCGTCGTCTTGCACAGCCCCGGCCAGCAGGGCATGTTGCGCCGCGCGGCGAGCGACGCCGGTGTTGCCGCCGCGACATTCGAGGTGGGTGCGCCGGGCGTGTTGCAGCCGCCGGTGATCGACGTCGCGGTCGCGGCGATCGAACGGCTGATGCAACGCCTGGGCATGCGCGAGACCGGCGTGCCGCTCGAGCAAGTGCCGCAGGCGGTGTTCTACGAGTCGCGCTGGATCCGCGCGGACACGCCGGGCCTGTTGCTGTCGGCGGTGTCGCTCGGCGACGTGGTCGCGAAGGGCCAGTTGCTCGGTCGCGTGATCGACCCGTTGCGCGACCGCGAAGTCGAGGTGCGCGCACCGTCAGCCGGACACGTGCTCGGCATGTCGCAGAACCGCCAGGTACTGCCCGGCTTCGCCCTGTTCCACCTCGGCGACCCGACCAGCGAGGCCGAAGCCGTCCAGGAAGCCGAGGTCGCGCCCGAAGAGGCCGACGACGTCGAGGAAGATCCCGAGTCCGCCGAGCGCGACTAGAAGAACGCGCGGATGCCGAAGGCGATGCCGCGGCCGGGCAGCGGAGCGACGTCTTTCAGGAATGACACGTGGGGGCGGGCTTCCTCATCGAGGAGGTTGCTGGCGTCCAGGAAGACTTCCCACGCGTTGCCCGCGTCGGTGTCCTGGTGCCAGGCCAGGTGCGCGTCGACCAGGGTGTAACCGGGCGTGGCGGTCTCGCCCTCGGCCACTTCGTCCTGGCGGAACGTGCGGGTGGCGTCGAGCGAGGCGCGCCAGGGGCCGCTCTCCCAATCCAGTCCAGCGCCGATGCGCGCAGGCGCGATGCGCGGCAGGTAGCCACCCGAGTCGAGCTCGGCGCGCACGCGATCGCCGAAGACGCGCGCCGTCCACAGGCCACGGTCGCTGTCGGACAGCACCACGTCCGCCTCCGCCTCGATGCCGGTGAAGCGCGCATCCGCCTGCCGCCACTGGCGGACTGGCAGGTGGTCGAATTCGGTGCCGGTGGCGGTCAGGTACAGGAAGTCGTCGAAGTCGACGCGGTACAGCGCACCGTCGATGCGCACGCGTTCGCCGTGCCAGTGCAGGCCCAGTTCCATGCGGGTCGCGGTCTCCTCGTCGAGCGCGGCGTCGCCGCGCTCGTAACTGCCGGTGGCGACATGCGCCCCGTCGGAATACAGCGCCTCCGCGGTGGGCGCGCGCTGTGCGCGGTCCAGGCCCAGGGTGGCGTGGAAGGCCTCGTTCGCTTCCCAATGCAGCGCGACCGACGCGCTGGCCATCGAGAAGTCGCGATCCGGACCGGCCGTCGCGGCGTCCACCTCGATGGCGTTGCGATCCAGGCGTGCGCCGGCCTCGAGCTTGAACCGGCCGTGTTCGCCTGCGGCGAACGGGCGCTCGCCGATCCAGAACACGCCGGTCTCGCGGCCCTGCGAGCCGGGGACGAAAGCCTCCTCGCCGATCGCCACGAAATCCCGCGTGCTCCACTGCAAGCCGAACGCGCCGCGCCAACCGGCCAACGGCGCGTGGACCAGTTCGACACGCCCTTCCATCGATTCGTTGTCGAACACCGTGCCGACGGCGTCGCCCTCGAACTCGGTGTGGGTG
>DASTUL010000166.1:0-12670 GCA_035759645.1 Lysobacteraceae bacterium
GCCGCTCCCAGTCGCTGTAGCCGCCGACGTACTCGCCCACCCTGCCGCCGCCTTCCATGACGAGGGTCGAGGTCACCACGTTGTCCAGGAAATCGCGGTCGTGGCTGACCAGCAGCAGCGTGCCGGGGTAATCGGCCAGCAGCTCCTCCAGCAGTTCCAGCGTCTCGACGTCGAGGTCGTTGGTCGGCTCGTCCATCACCAGCAGGTTGGAAGGCTGCGCGAACAGGCGCGCCAGCAGCAGCCGGTTGCGCTCGCCGCCCGACAGCCGCGTGATCGGCGCACGCGCGCGTTCCGGGGTGAACAGGAAGTCCTGCAGGTACCCGATCACGTGCTTCTGTCGGCCGTTGATGGTGACGCTCTCGCGCCCCTCGGCCACGTTCTCGATCGCGTTCCAGTCCTCGCGCAGCGTGGCGCGGTACTGGTCGAAATAGGCCGCCTGCAGGTTGCTACCGAGCCGCACGGTGCCGGCGTCCGGCTCCAGCTCGCCGAGCAGCAGCTTGAGCAGCGTGGTCTTGCCGCTGCCGTTGGGGCCGATGAGGCCGATGCGGTCGCCCCGCATCACGAGCGTCGAGAAATCGCTCACGACCTGTCGTTTGCCGTAGCCGAAGGAGACGTCCTTCGCCTCGATCACCTTGCGCCCCGACGCCCCGCCCTGCGCGACCTCCATGCGCACGTTGCCCGACAGGTCGCGCCGCTGCGCCCGCTCGGTCCGCATCGCCTGCAGGCGCCGCACGCGGCCTTCGTCGCGCGTGCGCCGCGCCTTGATGCCTTGCCGGATCCACGTCTCTTCCTGCGCCAGCAGCTTGTCGAAACGCGCGGCCTCCTGCGCCTCGGCGTTGAGCCGTTCCTCGCGGCGGCGCACGTAGTTGGCCCAGTCGCCTGGCCAGCTCGTCACCTGCCCCCGGTCGATCTCGACGATGCGGGTCGCAAGCGCGCGCAGGAACCGCCGGTCATGGGTGACGAACACCAGGGCACCCGTCCAGCCCTTCAGCAGGCCCTCGAGCCAGTCGATGGCCGCGATGTCCAGGTGGTTGGTCGGTTCGTCCAGGAGCAGCACGTCGGGCGCGGACACCAGCGCCCGTGCCAGCAGGACACGCCGCTTCAGGCCGCCGGACAGCCCGGCGAACGGCGCATCGCCGTCCAGCGACAGCCGCTCCAGCGTCTCGGTGACCCGCTGGTCCAGCGACCAGCCATGCGCGTTCTCGATCTGCGACTGCACGCGCGCGAGCGCGTCCATGTCGATGTCGTCCGCGTGGACGAGGTGGTGGTACTCCGCGAGCCAAGCACCGACTTCGCCGAGCCCGCCCGCCACGACGTCCCAGACGTCGCCACCGGCGCCGGCAGGCACTTCCTGTTCCAGCCGGGCCACGCGCGTGCCGCCTTCGACGCGCACCTCGCCATCGTCCGGCCGCAAGGTGCCGTCGAGCAACTTGAGCAATGTCGACTTGCCGGCGCCGTTGCGGCCGATCAATGCGACGCGCTCGCCCGCCTCGACCGCGAGATCGACGTCTTGAAGCAACAAGGGGCCGCCGACGCCATAGTCGACGGCCTGCAGGGTGATCAGGGGCATGCGCGAATTCTACGCGGCGCAACGTCCCGGCACGCGGGCACGCTGCGCTAGCGCACCTGCTGGTGCGATTCGACCGACGCCTCGAACTGCCGGTAGCCATCGCCCGTTTGCAGGTGGCTGTCGATGCCGGTCACGCCGCGCATTGCCGCGACGGTTTCCAGCACATCCTCGATCTCCCCGGCGGACGCGGTGCCGCGCAGCACGACCTGCCCGGCCTGCACGTCGACATTGATCTCGCCCGGTTCATCGACCAGGCGGCCCAGCCGCGTGCGGATCCGGTCGCGCAACTGGCTGTCGCCAACCGGCGAGGCGGCGAGCGCGGACCGGGTCTCGGCCACCACGCCATGCAGGCGACCAGCGGCGTATCGGGATTTCTCCCGGGTCAGCTGTTCGAGGTCGTGCCCCGCCGCGACGCCCTTGTCGCGCACCAGCGCGCGGCGGCGATTGCCGGCCACGGGGTCCAGGAAGTACATGGCTGCCGCGCCGGTGGCGAAGGCCGTCGCAATCCGCATCATCGTGTTCATCCCAGGGCTCCCTGTCGTGCTTCGAATGGGCCACGAGCGTCCCATCCGCAGCGGCAAGCCCGTGCGAAGAAATGCGGTGCGGGCGCAATGCGATTCAGTCTTCCGCGGCCGCCGCGTCCCTGCCCTGCTGGCGGATCACCGCCTCCCGCCGCGCCTCTTCGATCGCGTCGCGCACGCCGCCCACGTCCGGCGTCGATGCGTCGTGCACGAACGTCCCGGTCAGCACCGTGTCAGGTCGCAGCGCACCTGCCTCGAACAGCGCCCATGCCTCCTCGCCATGCCAGGTGTCCAGCAACTCGGGCGCGAAACCGCCCAGGTACGCAGTCAGGTTGTTGACGTCGCGCAGCAGCATCGCGCGGGCAGCGTTGTTGCCGGCCGCGCTGACCACTTGAGGAAAGTCGATCAGCACCGGGCCGTCGGCGCCGACCAGCACGTTGTAGGGCGACAGGTCGCCATGGACCAGGCCCGTGCACAGCATCAGCACGACCTGCCGCACCAGGAAAGCGTGGAACTCGCGTGCCGTTTCCGGCGACAGGTCGACTTCGGCCAGTCGCGGCGCCGCGTGCCCGGTGTCGTCGGCCACCAGCTCCATCACCAGCACGCCGTGGAAGAAGCCGTGGGGCTCCGGGACCCGCACGCCGGCGTCGCGCAACTGGTACAGCGCGTCCACTTCGGCGTTCTTCCAGGCCTCTTCCTGCTGCCGGCGCCCGAAGCGGGTGGCCTTTCCGATGGCCCGCGCCTGGCGGCTGCCCCGGACCTTGCGCCCCTCCTGGTACTGCACGCGCTGCTGGAAGCTGCGCTGGGCCATGTCCTTGTAGAGCTTGGCGCAGCGGACCTCGTCCCCGGCGCGCACGACGTAGACCGCCGCTTCCTTGCCGCTCTTGAGCGGGCGCAGCACGGCATCGATCACACCATCGTCGATGAGCGGCTGGAGGCCGGATGGCGTCTTCATCTACGTCCGATATCGAAGAATGGGCAGCCGGGCATGATAGCGACCGCGAGCCCCGCGACGGCTGGCCCGGTACACTGGACCACCCAACCAGGAGCCATGCCGCCTTGGCCAAGCCCAATTATTCGTTCGAAAAGCGCCAGCGCGAACTCGCCAAGAAGAAGAAGAAAGACGAGAAGCTGGCTAAGAAGCAGGAATCCCGGGACGACGCGCGCCCCGGCGACGAGCCGCCCCAGGGCGAGCCCAAGCCCCAGTAACCGCTGGATCCCCGCCTTCGCGGGGATGACGATTGGTCAGCCTTCGCGGGGATGACGGTTGGTCAGCCTTCGCGCGGCAGGACGGTCATCACGCGCCCGATGAAGGCGTGGAAGTCCTCGATGTACTTGCGCAGGAAGTCCTCGGTCGACTTGTTCGACACCTTGCCGTCTTCGGAGATCAAGTCTTCGGTGAACTGGATGTAGGCTTCCGGCGCGTTCATCTGCGGCGCGTTGCAGAACCCCAGGACGCTGCGCAGGTGCTGTTGCGCGATCGCGGTGCCGATCGCGCCCGGCGACGTGCCCAATACCGCCGTTGGCTTCCGGGTGAACGCGTTCTTGCCATACGGACGCGTCCCCCAGTCGATCGCGTTCTTGAACGCGCCCGGGATCGACCGGTTGTACTCGGGCGTCACGATCAGCAGCGCGTCCGCGTCCTTGATCGCCTGCTTGAAACGCGTGGCGACCTCCGGGAAATCCTTGTCGTAGTCGGGGGTGTACAGCGGCAGGTCGCGATACGTGATCTCGTCGAACGACAAGGCATCGGGCGCCAGCTTGATCAACGCCTTCGCCAATCGCCGGTTGAGCGATGTCGACGACAGGCTGCCGACCAGGTATCCGACTTGGTATTGCGTCATGGCGCGCTCCTGGGCCCGTGGGGAACCAGCACCATGCGGCATGGACGATCAAGGACGCGTCAGGGCCTGCAGCATGCTGGCGTCGTCGATCGCGAATCCATGGGCGGTGTTGTCGAAGATGCACCAGGCCGGTCGTCCGCGCCGCGCCACCCGCCGGATGTCGTCCGCACAGGCGCGCAAGCGGCCTTCGCCATAGGCGCTGTAATACATGCGAGGCGAACCATGCAGTCGCCAGTAGTGCCAGCGCCCTGCCCCGCCGGGCACGCCGGCGCCAGGCACTTTCGCCGGATCGGCGGCCACGCGCGCCACGGCATGACGCTTCCAGAGTGCATCGACGCCTGGTACGAACCAACTCGCATGGCGCGGTTCACAGGCCACGGCAACCCGCGGGAAGCGGCGGCGGAGCATCGCGAAAAAAGTGGCCGCGGTCCGCGGCGCGAACGCCAGGCTGGGGGGCAGCTGGACAAGCAGTCCGCCGAGCTTTCGTCCGAGCCCGTCGACTTCGTCAGCGAAGCGGTCGAGCGCCGGCCCGCAACGTTCCAGCCTCGCGTCGTGGGTCACCTCGCGCGGGAGCTTCACCGAGAACAGGAACCCGCGCGGCACGGCATCGGCCCATCGCGCGTAGGTTGCGCGCCGGTGCGGCCGATAGAACGACGAGTTGATCTCGACCACGTCGAACCGCGTCGCGTACCGCGCGAGCTGGCTGTCACCCGCACCGAAATACCGGGCCTGCGCGGAAGCGAACGACCAGCCCGCGCAACCGATCCGGATCGTCGGTGCGGTCACGGGCCGCCAGGCTCAGGGATTTGTGCGCGGCGTACCCTTCTCGTCGCTTTCGCCATCGCGTCGGCGAACGTGGCCCTGTCCGCTCTTCTCCGTTTCATGGCCTTGCTTCGAGGCGGCGGCCGGCTGGCGGTCGTTGGCCAGGTCCTTCGCCTCGTCCTTCATGCCCGAATGCTGGGTGGCGTCGAGTTTCTGCTTGTCCGGTCGCATGGTCGTCTCCTCCGCGTGGACGTCAGTGGACGATGGCGTTGACGGCGCCCTTCATGCCGGTCTTCGCCTTCGCGGCCGCAACCGCGCTGTCGGCGGCGGGCGAGCGCTTCCAGACCTCGTACTCCTCGTCCAGCCGGGCGCGTTCTTCTGCGCTGAACATCTCGCGCGCCATCTTGAACATCGTCTTTTCCTCTTCCTTCGCGTGGTGTTCGATCATCTCGCCGAACACCTTGGCGCGGCCCGCGAACTCCGGCGTGTCGACCGGAGACGCATGCACGTCGGGCATCACCGTGGATTCGACGGCGCGGTGCTCCTCGACGGCTTCGGCGTGCGCCTTCAGGCCGTCGCGGTCGGCGCGTTCCTTGAACGCGGGGTAGAACACCATCTCCTCCCACTTCGCGTGCGGCAGCAGGCTGGCTTCGATCCGCTCGAGCAGCTCGGCGCGCGACTTCTTCGCGCGATCGGTGGTCTGGTTCATCTCGTCGAACAACGCGCGCACGGCATCGTGCTCGGTCTTGAGGGTCTTGAGGATGTCGCGGGGCATTGGGGCGTCTCCGGTGGGACTGCCGGAAAGCGTGGACGCTCACGCGTGAGCGACGCGTTGCGAAGCGTCAGGGCGCCGTTGCGCGATCCTTTGCCATCGCCTGTTCCAGCGCCTCGAGCGCTTCCCGGACTTCGGCCGGCGTGAAATTGCAGTGCCCTTCTCCAACCGGCGGCAGCACGGTGAGCCAGTCGGTGTTGCCTGCCGCTTCGACGAGCGATGTGTACCGGGTTCCGAAGCGGCGCGGCACGGTCGGGTCCACCGCGTTCGACCGCAGGACGACGGGCAGGTCGATCGCACCTGCCAGGTCGAAGTTACGGGCGATGTAGGCCATGGCCTCCGGGTCGCCTGGGTAGCGCGGCGCGCCCTCGTTGAATGCGGCATCGTCGCCGAATCCGCTGTAGCGCGTGCCGGTGTTGTCCACCGGATGGCCGCCCGCGCGCTGCTGGGCCTCGCGCAGGATCACGTAGTACAGCCACAGGGTGTCCGCCAATCCCTCGCGCGGCACTTCCAGCGACGCCGCGATGCGCGTGGCCGCGGTTTCGTTGGTGAGGAACGCCGCCTCCAGCGCCTCGCCGTCCAGCAACGGCGGCGAGGCCGGATCAACCAGGCCGCCTTCCCCGAGTCGCATCGCATCCGGGAAGAAGTACGCCGCGGCGACCAATGGGGGGACGATGCCTTCCGCGAAAACCTCATCGGCAGGCGCATTGACGCCGCAGAGCGACAGCACGCCGTCGTAGTGGGCGCCGTGCGTTTCCGCCGTGGCGAGCGCCGCCAATCCGCCCATCGAGTAACCGACCGCCAGCGTGCGTCCGGGCTCGCCGTGGATCTCCACGAAATGGCGGCGCAGGCGCTCGGTGTCGGCGATCGCATCGTCGATCGCCCAGCCTTGCGACGCATACGAACTGGCGGCGACGGCGTACCCGTCGTCCAGGAAGACCCTCGTGTCGGCCTCCTGCAATTCGGGCACGTCGGGCCGCGGAACGCCGACCGGCTCGTAGCCATGCATGAGCATGACGAGGTCGCCGTTCCAGTCGGCCGGGAAGTCGATGCGCCACGGCGCGCCGTCGATCACGCCGCTCGTCGCTGTCGTGGGTGGACCTGCGTCCTGGGCGGATGTACTCCAGGCCGGAGCCAGCAACAAGCAGGCCAGTACCTGGCATGCGGCCTTGTTCAAGGTCTTCATTGTCCGGCTCCCCAAGGATCCCGGCCGGAGCATACGCGCACCCGGTCGCGCAGGCCCCAGGACGTTGCAAGGCCGTACCCCAGCAGCACACCGCCCACGCCGAGCAGTCCGCCTCGTGTCAGCCAGGCCGTGGCACCGGCCTGCACCCCATCACCCCACGCCAGCCAGAACCCCATCGCGATGCGCGCGGCGAGCAACAGCGACAACCCGAGCACCAGCCAGCGGTTCGGGGTGCGGAACATGCCATCGGACGTGGATTCGAACCGGTCCAGCCGCAGCCCGAGCACGCCGACCGCTACGCCGATCGCCAGTCCGATCGCAGCGTCACGCAACGCCTGGTCGACCCAATGGCCCAGCGCGAGGGCAACGGCCAGGAAGGCCACCGTCGACAGCAGCAGCAACCAGGCGTTGACGCGCACGGCCCACGGCTGCACGCGTCGTCGCGCGCGCCCGTGCCGGTAGCGCTGGAGGATCGACAGGGGCAGCAGCAGGACCCAGAGCGCGAACAGGCCCGCGACCAGCAACGGCAGGAGCAGCAGCGGCATGGCTCGCTGGCGCTACGGGTGCGCCAGCGCGTAATCGATGGCCGCGCGCACCGCGGCGACCTGCGCCGCGTTGCACTGCTCTGGCGTGGCGCGCGGACTGTCCGGGTAGACCTCGGTGGTGGTCCGGTAGCGCGCGTCCGTGACACCGGCGCACAGGCCGAGTTGCCGGAAGGGATACCGGATCACGCCAGGCGACACCACCTGGGAGCCGATGATCTGCCCGTTGTCGTCGGCAGGCGCGATGTGCGTGACCTCGGCCACAGCTTCGATGATCGCCGCCTGGAATCCGGGCTGCGGATGTTCGGCGTCGTCAACCAGGTAGAAACCGTCCGGGATCGAACCCGGCTCGAATACCTTGCCGTCGCGCGCGGCCAGCATCGGGCGGAACTCGGACTCGTCGGTGTCCGTGGTTTCGTGCAGGTCGATGTGCATCACCACGCGGTCGCGGAATGGCGCCACCAGGTGCATCAGCGCCGCGGACTCGTCCGAAGGACTGTGCTCCCGGAAGGAGCGGTTCGGATCGATCGCGTTCGGATTCCAACGCTGGATGTGTTCGTAGCCCCAGGGGCTCACGCAGGGGGCGACCAGCAGGTTGATGCGACCCGCGTACGCCGACGCGGGCCCGTCCAGGAACGTCAGGGCACCGTGGACGCCGCTGGTTTCGTAGCCATGCACGCCGCCCGTCACGAGCGCGCAGGGCCGCGCGTCGTCCCAGTCACGGCTGCGCAAGGCGAACAGGGGATACGAATGGGGCGCGTAGTCGAGGCGCCCGTACTGCGTCACGTCGTACCGCTCGCCGAGCCGCTCGACGACGACGACCACGTCCTCGCGATAGCTGCGCTGTCGCACCTGGCGCGCGCGCCATCCGGCGACTTCCGCCGCGCCCCAGGGGCGCAAGGGGGTGCTGTCCGGATGCGGGTCGATCGTGGTCATGGCCGTACATTAACCGAACCGCATAATGGCCCCGTGCCATCGACGCTCCCGCCACTCGCCGAAGTGCTGGACCTGGTGCCCGACGCGGTCTGCGTGGTCGACCCCGAGGGCTGCTTCCTGTACGTCAGCAGCAGCTTCGAGCGGATCTTCGGTTACGCGCCGGCCGAAGTGCTCGGTCGCCCGACCTTCGACCTCGTGCACCCCGACGACCGCGCCGCGACCAGGGAGCAGGCCGCCCAGGTGATGGCCGGGACCCTGCAACGCCATTTCCGCAACCGCTACCTCCACAAGGACGGCCACACCGTGGACATCCAGTGGTCGGCGCAGTGGCTGCCGAAGTATGGCGTTCGCATCGCGATCGGGCGCGAAGTGACCGAGCTGCGGCGCGCGGAACGGGAGCTGGAACGCCAGGCGATGCAGGACGCATTGACCGGCCTGCCCAATCGCCATCGGCTCGAAAAGGAACTGCAACGCGCCATCGACGACGCCACCCGCACAGGTGAAGGCCTCGCCCTGCTCTACATCGACCTGGACGGCTTCAAGGCGGTCAACGACCGCGGCGGCCACGAGACCGGCGATCGCCTGCTGCGCGAGATCGCCTACCGCCTGCAGCAAGGCCTGCGCCAGGGCGACTTCGTGGCGCGCGTCGGCGGCGACGAATTCGTCGCGCTGCTTCCCGGTTGCCGTGACGTGGCAGCGGCCGCTGTCGTGGCGGACGGCTTGCGCGTGCGCTCCCAGCGGCTCTATTCGCTGCCCGATGGCATCTACAAACTGCAGGCCAGCATCGGCATCGCAACCTTCCCAGCAGACGGCGACAGCGCGGAGGCGCTGCTGGCGCACGCGGACCGGGCGATGTATGCCGCCAAGCGCAGCGCCAGGCAGGGTGGCGGCTGACTCATCCGTTGGCGGCGCGGGTGGCCTTGAGCCGTTCCAGTTCCAGCAGCTCGCGTTTCTCCTGCTGCCTGCGCAGTTCCGCCTGCCGCTCCGCCTCGTCTTCCTCGGAGGTGGTCTGCTCGTCGAGCGACAACGACAGCCCCGGCGCATTCGTGGGCTCGCCGCGACTGCTCTTCAACTTGATGTTCAGCCGCAGCTCGTTGGCCGAGTCGGCGTTGCGGATGGCTTCCTCGTAGGAGATCGAACCGTCGTTGTAGAGCTCGAAGAGGGCCCAGTCGAACGTGCGCATGCCCAGCTCGCGCGACTTGTTCATGATCCCCTTCAGCTCGTTGAACTCGCCCTTGAAGATCTTCTCGGCGATGGTCGGCGTGTTGATCAGGATCTCGATGGCCGCGACGCGGCCCTTGCCGTCCTGGGTGCGGATCAATCGTTGCGAAATGATGGCGCGCAGGTTGGCCGACAGGTCCATCAGCAGCTGGGTCCGGCGCTCCTCCGGGAAGAAGTTGATGATCCGCTCCATCGTCTGGCTGGCGCTGTTGGCGTGCAGCGTGCTCAGGCACAGATGTCCGGTCTCCGAGAAGGAAATCGCGTGCTCCATCGTCTCCGCGTCGCGGATCTCGCCGACCAGGATCACGTCGGGCGCCTGGCGCAGCGTGTTCTTCAGCGCGTGATGCCAGCTGTGGGTATCCACGCCCACTTCGCGGTGCGTGATCAGCGATTTCTGCGAGACGTGCGCGTACTCGACGGGATCCTCGACAGTGATGATGTGCCCGGCCGAGGTCCGGTTGCGATGGTCGATCATTGCCGCCAGCGAGGTCGACTTGCCCGAGCCTGTGCCGCCGACGACGAGCACCAGCCCACGCTTGTGCATCACCACTTCTTTCAGGATCTCCGGCAGGCGCAGCTTCTCGAAGTTCGGGATCTCCGCGGCGATGGTGCGCACCACCATGCCGACCTGCCCCTGCTGCACGAACACATTGACGCGGAAGCGCGAGACGCCGGGCAGCGCAATCGCGAAGTTGCACTCGAGTTCCTGCGCGAACTCGGCGCGCTGCTTGTCGTTCATCAGCGCATCGGCCAGCTTCTCGGTCACCGCCCCGGTCAGTTTCTGCTCCGTCAGCGGGGTCATCTGCCCGTTGGCCTTCATGCTGGGCGGGAAGTCGTGCGCGATGAACAGGTCGGAGCCGCCGGCCTTCACCATGGCGGCCAGGAGCTTGTGCATGTATTCGCGGGCTTGATCGGTGTTCAGCGACATCACCTGGTGCGTGGGTCCGGACCCGGAATTCTGTCAAACGACCCGTGGCGAGTCCGTGACCGGGATAGAATTACGCGCGATCAGTCGAAGGATTCCACATGGCGCCCAAGGCGACCGTCATCAAGGCCGAGTTGACGGTCAGCGACATGGATCGGCATTACTACGCCACCCACGCACTCACGCTCGCGCAGCACCCGTCGGAGACCGACCTGCGCCTGATGGTGCGCGTGGTCGCGTTCGCGCTGCATGCCGACGAGCGCCTGGAGTTCGGCCGGGGGCTGAGCAACGAGGAAGAGCCCGACCTGTGGCGTCGCGACTACACGGGTGACATCGAGCAGTGGATCGACCTGGGCCAGCCGGACGAATCGCGCGTCAAGAAGGCCTGCGCCCGCGCGCGCCAGGTCGTCGTCGTCAACTACGGCGGCAACAGCGCCAACCTGTGGTGGGACCGCGTCGCTCCCACGTTGCGGCGACTCGGGAACCTCACCGTGATCGACCTGCCCGCCGCTGCGGTCGAACAACTCCCGTCGTTGCTGCAGCGCGGCATGCGCCTGAACTGCATGATCCAGGACGGCGAGCTGCACCTGATGGGCGAGCACGCAGGTGAGATCGCGCTGCGGCCCGAGCGCCGGGAATGATCGAGCCGGCCACGATCCTGCTGCACAAGCCCGCGGGCTTCGACACCATCAGCGGGCCGAACCCCGCCGCAGCACTGGTCACGCCTGGATCGCATTGGCCCGACGACCCATCCGGCATCGAACCCGTGGAGCGCCACTTCCATCGCCTCACGCCGTTGGTCCCCCTGGACACCGAAGCAAGCGGATTGATGGTCCTCACCCAGGACGGCCGCGCGTGGCGCCGCCTGACCGAGGACGCCGACGAGATCGAGCACGAATACCTGGTCGAGGTCAGCGGAGACATCGCGCCGTACGGCCTGGCCAGGCTCAAGCACGGCCTCGCGTACGGTGGCCGCGCGCTGGCCCCTTGCAAGGTCAGCTGGCAGAACGAGACCCGCCTGCGTTTCGCGATCAAGGGCGCGCAGGGCGGGCAACTGCGCGACATGTGCGCCCAGGTCGGGCTGTCGGTCGTGTCGATCCGGCGCCTGCGCATCGGCAAGGTGCCGATCGGCAAGGGCCCCAACGGTGCGATGCCACCGGGCCAGTGGCGCTACCTGCCGGTAGGCGAACGCTTCTAGCTCTCCCGTGCCGCCTTCTTGAACAGCTGCGCGGACACCAGCCACGGCAGGACGAACAAGCCGATGAACAGCGCGACCTCCGCATGCCCGGCGACCAGCGCGTACACCACGATGAGCGCCTGCCCCAGCGCGGTCGCTTCCATCGCACGGGCCATGCCGGGCGCCTTGAAGCCCGCGACGATCACGCCGGCGAGCCCGACCAGCAGCACGCCGCCGAACCACAGGTTCGCGGGATTGTTCTCGTTGCCGATCATGCCGACCGCAAGGTTCACCCAGACGGTGAGGAAGGCGGTGCCGATCGCCACCGCCGAAGCCGCGCGGTACGCCATGTTGCCGGAGATCCGGGTGATCACTTCGTAGGATCCGCACGCGATCGCGAACATCGCCCCCATGACCACGAAGTCGCCCAGGGTCCAGTCGAACCCGGCGATCCCGAACTGCATCGAGATCGCGGGGATCGACAGCAGCACCGCCGCGGCGCCCCAGATCGCAAGGCTCCAGCGGTTCCTGCGTCGCCTGTTGCCAGTTCCCATGTCATGCGCCATTGCGTTGGTCCTGTTGCCTGAATGTGGCAACGCAACGGTCGCCGCATTCGGTGCGCCCATGATGGCGCTTGTATGAAGTCAGGATGAAGTCGTGCGCCTTCGGTTGACGGCGCGACGACGGGGAATCTCCAAGAATGCGTGGGCAGTCCACCCCCACGGAGGCCCCCCGCATGACCACCTCATCTCCCCCGTACCACGGCGCGGACGGCGGCTCCGCCGGCTCGCGCAAGAACGTGCGCGACGACGTCCACAAGACCGTCGATGACGCCCGGCAGGGCGCCGCAGGACGCGTCGAAGGCATTGCCGAGAGCATCGATGCCGCCGCTGCGCATCTCGGGCAGGAAGACATGACCCGCCTGTCCGGCTACGTGCACGACATGGCGCAGTCCCTCACCGGTTTCGCAAGCGACCTGCGCGACAAGAACGGCGACGAGATGCTCGTCGACATCAAGCGCATGGCACGCCAGAACCCGGCCCTGTTCCTGGGCAGCAGCGTCGCGATCGGTTTCGGTCTGTCGCGCTTCGCGCGCGCCACGAAGGCACGCGAGCGCCAGTTGCCGGTCCGCATGGAAGAGACCCGCACCGACCTCTCGCCGACGCCGACGGCGTACTCGCCGGCGACCCCGGACTACGGAGACCTGCCATGAA
>DASTUL010000167.1:0-7169 GCA_035759645.1 Lysobacteraceae bacterium
GACGCGTGCGCTGGATGCAGGCGACGCGCCGCTGTCGGCCTGGCTGCGCGCCGATCCCGCGTACGTGCGACCCGACATCAACGGCGCGCGGCTGCTGGCCTGCGGCGATGGACTGCAGCTGGACCGCCGCGACGCCGAAGCACTGCTGCCGGCGTTGCGGCCGTTGTTCGGTGATGCGGGCTTCCTGCTCGACGCCCCCGATCCGCACCGCTGGTACCTGCGCCTGCCGCGCGAGGCACGCTTGCCGACGTTCGCCGCCCCGGTCGATGCGCTGGGCGCGGACCTGTTCGACCAGTTGCCGGGCGCCGACGACGACACGAGCCCCGAGGGCCGGCGCTGGCGCGCGCTGCTCAGCGAGGCGCAGGTCATGCTGCACAACCACCCGCACAACGCGGCGCGCATCGCCGCCGGGCGCCTGCCGGTGAACTCGTTGTGGTTTTGGGGCGCCGGCATCGCGCCGGACCACGTGACCACGCGACAAGCCGCGATCGTCGGCGATGACACCCTGCTGCGCGCGCTTGCAGCGGCCGCGGGCAAGCGCATCGAACCCTCGGCGGCCGCATTCGCCGCACCTGCAGAAGACACGCTCGTCGACCTGCGCGGCCATCGCGACGCGGCGCGGCTCTTCGCGGTCTGGCTCCTGCCGGCAGTCGAGGCGTTGCACCGCCGCGACGTGGACCGCCTGGTGCTGGACTTCGAGGATGGCACGCGCCTGGCCATCGAGCGCGGCCACCGCTGGCGCTTCTGGCGCCGGCCGATGCGGACGTTCGCCGGGTGATCCGGCTGGTCCGCCGGCCCGTGCCGGACGGCGCGGACGCCGGCGGCGGCTGGCCCGGCCACGTCCCGCCATTGCTGCGCCGGATCTACGCGGCCCGTGGCGCGCAGCGCCACGACCAGGCACGGCCGAAGCTGGCGCACCTGCCGCCACCGCACCTCATGGGCGGCATCGAAGCAGCCACCGCGTTGCTGGCCGAGGCGATCGCCGGCGACCGCCATATCGTGGTGGTCGGCGACTTCGATTGCGACGGCGCGACCGCGTGCGCCGTCGCGGTGCGTGGATTGCGAATGCTCGGCGCGAGGCACGTGTCGCACGCCGTGCCGAACCGCATCGTCCACGGCTACGGTCTTTCGCCCAGCCTGGTCGACGAGCTGGCACCAATGGCGCCAGACCTGCTGGTGACGGTGGACCACGGCATCGCGTGCCATGCCGGCATCGCCGCGGCAAAGGCGCGCGGCTGGCAGGTGCTGGTCACCGACCACCACCTGCCTGGCGCATCGCTTCCGGCCGCTGATGCGATCGTCGACCCGAACGTCCCGGGCGACACGTTCCCGACGCGGATGCTGGCCGGTGTCGGCGTCGTGTTCTACGTGCTGCTGGCCTTGCGGCAAAGGATTTCCCAGTGCCATCAACAGCCGCCTGATCTCTCATCGCTGCTTGACCTCGTTGCAGTCGGCACCGTCGCCGACCTCGTACCGCTCGACGCAACCAACCGGGCACTGGTCGCGGCTGGCCTGCGCCGGATCCGCGCGGGCCGGTCCTGCGCGGGCCTGCAGGCACTGATCGCCGTGGCGGGGCGGGACATTGCGCGATTCTCTGCGTCCGACATCGGCTTCGCGGTGGCGCCCCGGCTCAACGCCGCGGGGCGGCTCGAGGACATGGCGCTGGGCATCGAGTGCCTGCTGTGCGACGACCCGGTCCGCGCGCGCGCCATGGCCGCGACGCTCGACCGGATCAACGTCGAGCGACGGGCGGTTCAGGCGCGCATGACCGGGGAAGCCGAAGCCGTGCTCGCGCGGCTGGCCATCGACGGGCCCGTGCCGGCCGCGCTGTGCCTGTTCGACCCCGACTGGCATCCGGGCGTCGTCGGCCTCGTCGCCTCGCGGATGAAGGACCGCCTGCATCGCCCGGTGATCGCGTTCGCCCCGGCGGCGCCGGGCAGCAGCGAGTTGCGCGGCTCGGCGCGATCGATTCCCGGCTTCCACGTGCGCGATGCGCTGGCCGCGGTGTCCGCGCGCGCACCGGGCCTGGTGCCGCGCTTCGGTGGACACGCGATGGCCGCCGGCCTGTCGCTCGAGCAGCCACACTTCGAGGCCTTCCACGACGCCTTCCGCCAGCACGCCGCCGATACCCTGGACGCGGCGACGCTGCAGGCCGAACTCGCCACCGACGGCGCGCTCGAGCCGCACGAATTCGACATCGCCACTGCCCACGCGCTGCGCGATGGCGGCCCATGGGGACAGGCGTTCCCGGAACCGGTCTTCGATGGCGAATTCGATGTCGCCGGATTCCGCCAGGTCGGCGAGCGGCACCTCAAACTCGACCTCGCAGCCGGCCACGGCCGGCTCGGCGCGATCGAGTTCGGCGGCTGGAACGGGGAAGCACCGCCGCCGCGCGTGCGCATTGCGTTCCGGCTCGAACCGGACGATTACCGCGGCGGGGATGCGGTGCAACTGGTCGTCGTGCACCGCGAACCGGCCTGACCGGTGGATGCCGGTCCGCGCCTGATAAAATCGCCGGCCTCCTGAAACACCGCCGGCACCCAGCACATGATCGAGCTCAATCCCGTCCGCCAGCGCATCGCCGACCTGACCGGTCGGCTGGATGCGCTGAGGGGGTTTCTTTGACTACGACGCCAGGGTCGAGCGCCTGGAGGAAGTCGAGCGCGAGCTCGAGAACCCCAACGTCTGGAACGATTCCGAACGCGCGCAGGCCCTGGGCCGCGAGCGGTCCACGCTGGACAAGACCGTCACCGGCATCCGCGAACTGACCGAAGGCCTGGCCTCCGCCGGCGAACTGCTGGACCTGGCCGAGGGCGAGGACGACGAGGACACCGCCAAGGCGGTCGTCGAGGACGTGGAGCGCTTCGCGCGCGGCGTCGACCAGCTCGAGTTCCAGCGCATGTTTTCCGGCAAGATGGATTCGCATGCGGCATTCGTCGACATCCAGGCCGGCGCCGGGGGCACCGAGGCGCAGGACTGGGCCGAGATGCTGCTGCGCATGTACCTGCGCTGGGCCGAGTCGCGCGGCTGGAAGGCCGAGCTGATGGAAGTCAGCGGCGGCGAGGTCGCGGGGATCAAGTCCGCCACGTTCCGTGTCGAGGGCGACCACGCCTACGGGTGGCTGAAGACGGAGATCGGCGTGCATCGCCTGGTGCGCAAGTCCCCGTTCGATTCCGACAACCGGCGGCACACCAGCTTCACCTCGGTGTTCGTGTCTCCGGAAGTCGACGACGACATCGAGATCGACATCAACCCCGCGGACCTGCGCACGGACGTGTACCGCTCCTCGGGCGCCGGCGGCCAGCACGTCAACAAGACCGAGTCGGCCGTGCGCATCACCCACATTCCCACCAACACCGTCGTGGCCTGCCAGACCGGCCGCAGCCAGCACCAGAACCGGGACACGGCGATGAAGATGCTCGCGGCCAAGCTCTACGAACTGGAAGTGCAGAAGCGCAACACGGAGAAGGACGCGCTGGAAGCCACCAAGTCCGACATCGGGTGGGGCAGCCAGATCCGCAACTACGTGCTCGACCAGTCCCGGATCAAGGACCTGCGCACCGGCGTGGAGCGCAGCGACACGCAGAAGGTGCTGGACGGCGACATCGACGAGTTCCTGGAAGCGAGCCTGAAATCCGGGCTGGAAGCGGGTGCGAAGCGGAGCGACGCGGCATGAGCGAGCAGGAAGAGAACCACCTCATCGCCGAGCGTCGCGCGAAGCTCGCGGCGTTGCGGGGGCAGGGCATCGCGTTTCCGAACGACTTCCGCCGCACCGACTACGCGGACGACCTGCAGGCCGAGTACGCCGATGCAGAACGCTGGACCGGCGAAGCGCTCGAAGCCGACGGACGCCGCGTCGCGCTCGCCGGGCGCCTGCTCGCCAAGCGGGTGATGGGCAAGGCCGCGTTCGCGCAAATCCAGGACGTTTCCGGCCGCATCCAGCTGTTCCTGCAGTCCACCACCCTCGGGGACACGTACGAAGCCTTCAAGGGCTGGGACGTCGGCGACATCGTGGCGGCCGAGGGCACGCTGATGCGCACCCGCACCGGCGAGCTGTCGGTCAAGGCCGAGTCGCTGCGGCTGCTGGTGAAGTCCCTGCGCCCACTACCGGACAAGTGGCACGGCCTGGCCGACGTGGAGCAGCGCTACCGCCAGCGATACGTCGACCTGATCGTGACGCCGGAGGCGCGCGACGTGTTCGTGCAGCGCTCGCGCATCGTGGCCGCGCTGCGGCGCTGGCTCGACGCGCGCCGGTTCCTCGAGGTCGAGACGCCGATGATGCATTACCTCGTCGGCGGCGCCACCGCGAAGCCGTTCGCCACGCACCACAACGCACTCGACCTGGACCTGTACCTGCGGGTGGCGCCGGAGCTCTACCTCAAGCGCCTGGTCGTCGGCGGCTTCGAGCGCGTGTACGAGATCAACCGCAACTTCCGCAACGAGGGCGTGTCGACCCGGCACAACCCCGAGTTCACGATGCTCGAGCTGTACGAGGCCTACGCCACGTACGAGGAGGTCATGGACCTGACCGAGTGCATGATCCGCGACGTCGCGCTGGAGGTCCTCGGCACCACCGCGGTCACCTGGGAAGGTGCCGGCATCGACCTCGGCCCGCGCTTCCGCCGCTGGAAGCTCGAGGAGGCGGTCCGCGCGCTCAATCCCGACATCTCCGTGGCCGATTGCCGCGACCGTGATGCGCTCGCCACGCACTGCCGGCGCCTGGGCATTCCGGTCAAGGACGGGCAGGGCTGGGGCAAGCTGCTGCTGGAGCTGTTCGAGAAGACCGTCGAGGGTGGGCTGGTGCAGCCGACCTTCATCACCCATTACCCAGTCGAAGTGTCGCCGCTGGCGCGCGAATCCGACACGGAACCGGGCATCACCGACCGCTTCGAGTTGTTCGTCGGCGGGCGCGAACTGGCGAACGGGTTCTCGGAGCTGAACGATCCCGAGGACCAGGCCGCGCGCTTCCATGCCCAGGTCGCGGCCATGGACACCGGCGACGACGAGGCGATGCACTACGACGCCGACTACATCCGGGCACTGGAGGTCGGGCTACCGCCGACCGGCGGCCTGGGCGTGGGCATCGACCGACTCGTGATGCTGCTCACGGATTCGGCCTCGATCCGGGACGTGCTGCTCTTCCCGTACATGCGCCCGACAGGCTGACACCTGCATGCTGGCGGCCGTCAGGCTATCCTCGGCCAGGTCGCGGGGATGGCCACCAGGGGAAGCCTGCCAGTGAACATCGTCATCGTCGACGACCAGACCTCCGCCCGGATGATGTTGCGCAACATCATCGAGGACGCTGCGCCGGACATCACCGTCCACGATTTCGGCGATCCCGAGGAAGCGCTCGCCTGGTGCGGCCGTAACATCCCCGACCTGCTGGTGCTCGACTACCGCATGCCCAAGCTCGACGGGCTCGAGTTCGCCGAGCGCTTCCGCCGGCCGCCCGTGCACCGCGACGTCCCGATCATCCTGGTGACGGTCGTCGGCGACGAGCCCATCCGCCAGAAGGCGCTCGACGCCGGCGTGATCGACTTCCTCGTCAAGCCCGTGCGTCCGCGCGAGTTGCGCGCACGCTGCCGCAACCTGCTGCAGCTGCGCCAGCAGTCCGAGACCATCAAGCAGCGCGCCATGTCGCTCGACCAGCGCCTGCTCTCGAGCATGCGCGAGGTCGAGGAGCGCGAGCGCGAGACGCTGTCGCGGCTGGCCCGCGCCATCGAGTACCGCGATGCCGGCACCAGCGCCTACCTGGAACGGATGGCCCACGTCGCCGGCCTGATCGCCGAGCAGCTGGGCCTGCAGGAGGACGAGGTCCGGGTGATCGAGATGGCGGCGCCGCTGCACGACCTGGGCAAGATCGCGATCCCGGACGCCATCCTGCTCAAGCCGGGCCCGCTGACCGACGAGGAGACGACGATCATGCGTCGCCACCCTCGGATCGGCCACGAGCTGCTCAGCGGCAGCCACAACCGCTTCATCCAGGCCGGGGCGACGATCGCCCTGCGCCACCACGAGCGCTACGACGGCAGCGGCTATCCCGACGGGCTGGCCGGGGAGGCCATCCCGCTGGAAGCCCGGATCGTGGCCGTGGCCGACGTGTTCGACGCCCTCGTCTCACCGCGGCCGTACAAGGAGGCCTGGACGGTCGAAAAGGCGCTGGCCTACCTCTACGCCCAGCGCGGGCGGCTGTTCGACCCGCAGTGCGTGGACGTGCTGGTCCGCAACAAGGCCCGGCTCGAGGAAATCTGCGTGCGGTACTCGCGGATGTCGGAACGCCCGGGAGTAGAGTAGGGCGATGGGAACCCTCCTGCCCTGGGTCAGGCAGCGGCTGGCGCATCGCCCTGACAGCGAGCACTTGCAGACGATGGTGCGCATCGCCATCACGGCGCTGTTCTGCCTGTACCTGGGCGGCGTGGTCGGGCTGGACGGCACCGGCGACGCGCTGTTCTTCACCTGGCTGATCCTGGTCGGCGAACTGCTGGTGTCGTTGGGCCTGATGGCCGCGATCATCGCCAACCCCGGCGTGTCGCACGTGCGGCGCTGGATCGGCATGCTGAGCGACTACACGGCGCTGGCCGGCGTGATGCACCTGGCGGGCGAGACCGCCACGCCGCTCTACAGCGTGTACCTGTGGGTCACGATCGGCAACGGCCTGCGCTATGGCAGCGGCTACCTGCGCTCGGCGACGACGCTCGCGGCGATCTCGTTTCTGGCCGTGATCCAGTTCACCCCCTACTGGTCGTCGCAGCCGTACCTGGCGTGGGGCCTGTTCGGCGGGTTGGTCGCCGTGCCGCTCTACTTCGCCTCGCTGCTCAAGCAGTTGACCGAGGCCATCGCGCAGGCGCGCCGCGCGAACGAGGCCAAGAGCCGCTTCCTGGCCAACATGAGCCACGAGTTCCGCACGCCGCTCAACGGCCTCGCCGGCATGTCCGAGCTGCTGGCGACGACCCGGCTCGATGGCGAGCAGCGCGAGTGCGTGAACACCATCCAGGCTTCCACGCGCACGCTGCTGTCGCTGGTGGAGGACGTGCTGGACATCTCGGCCATCGAAGCCGGCAAGCTCAAGCTGACACCGGTCGAGTTCTCCCTGCGCGAGATGGTCGAGGGCATCGGCTTGATCCTGAAGCCGATGGCGCGCAACAAGCAGCTCGACTACCGCGCCC
>DASTUL010000168.1:0-4027 GCA_035759645.1 Lysobacteraceae bacterium
CGGCATCCAGTGCCTTGAGACGCTGGGCCCCGGCTTCCGCCGGGGCGACCGCCCAAGCGGTCGTCTTGCCGCGATACTCGCACAGGTCGCGGATCGCGCAGCGCGGGCATTCGGGCAGGCGCGCCTTGCAGACGTAGCGGCCGTGCAGGATCAGCCAGTGGTGGGCGTCGAGCAGGAATTCTTTGGGGACGAATTTCATGAGCTTGTGCTCGACTTCGACCACGTTTTTGCCGGGAGCGATCTTGGTGCGGTTCGAGACGCGGAAGATGTGCGTGTCGACCGCGATGGTCGGTTCGCCGAACGCGGTGTTGAGCACGACGTTGGCGGTCTTGCGGCCGACGCCGGGCAGCGCTTCGAGCGCGGCGCGGTCGCGGGGCACCTCGCCGCCGTGGCGTTCCAGCAACTGGTTTGCGGCCGCCACCACGTTCGCGGCCTTGGTGTTGTAGAGGCCGATCGTGGCGATGTAGGGCTTCAGGCCGTCCACGCCGAGCGCGGCAATGGCTGCCGGCGTGTTGGCGACCGGGAACAACCGGCGCGTCGCCTTGTTCACGCCCACGTCGGTCGACTGCGCGGAGAGCGCGACCGCGACCAGCAGTTCGTACGGCGAGGAAAACGCCAGTTCGGTCGTCGGCGCGGGGTCGAGTTCCGCCAGGCGCGCGAACAGTTCGACGATCTCGTCCTTCGACAGGCGCGTGCGGCGTCGCCGTGTCGCGCGCTTCGTCCGCGCGGGTTTTCTCGTCACGGCCACGATCAGCGCTTGGTCCCGGCTTTCGCCAGGGCGCGCGCCAGCGCATCAGCGGCCGCGGGGGGCAGGGCTGGCCTGGTGGGTTCCTGCGTTGCAACCACGGGGGGTGCCCTGCGCTCGGCACGCTCGGTGGCACGGCGTTCCCGTCGCAGGTTGCGCGCGCGAAAGCGCTCGCGCGCGGCCAGCGCCGTCCGGCGTGCGTCGCGTGCCGCCAGCAGGACGGCCGAACAGTCGGCACTGCATCCGGGGCATGCCTCGGCGTCCAGCAGCCCCAGCTCCAGCGCACGGTCGATGTCGCCGTCGGCCAGCGCACCCGTGATCGCGTGGACCGCGCTGCCCGCAGGTTCGTTGCAGGGACAGCTACAGGCGTTCATTCACCGCGGAAGCCGGGCTTGCGCCGCTCCAGGAACGCGGCGGTGCCCTCGCGCATGTCCTCGGTCGCGAACATCAGGCCGAATTGCGCGCTCTCGTACTCCAGGCCTTCCTCGATGCCGCATTCGCCACCGACGTTGACGCAATCGAGCAGGCCGCGCAGCGCGAGCGGCGCGGAACCCGCCAGTTGCGCAGCCACCTTCATCGTCTCGGCTTCCAGGTCCGCGGCGGGGACGACGCGGTTGACGATGCCCAATTGCAGGGCACGTGCGGCATCGATCGGCGCGCCGAGCAGGCAGAGTTCCAGCGTCGCCGCGCGGCCGGCCAGGCGTAGCAGTCGCTGGCTGCCTCCGAAACCGGGAATCAGGCCGAGGTTGATCTCGGGCTGGCCGACCTTCGCGGTGTCCGCGGCGATCCGCAGGTGGCAGGCCATCGCCAGTTCCAGGCCGCCGCCGAGTGCGAAACCGTTCACCATCGCGATGACCGGCTTGGGCAGTTTCTCGATCCGCCGCATCAGGCGTTGCCCGCGCAGCGAGAAGTCGCGGCCCTGCACGGGGGTCAGCCCGTTCATCTCGGCGATGTCGGCGCCGGCCACGAAGGCCTTCGGCCCGGCGCCGGTCAGCACCACGCAACGAACCGAGGCGTCGTCAGCGGCCTCGCCGAAGGCATCGGCCAGCGCATCGAGGGTGGCCGCGTCCAGGGCGTTCAGTTTCGACGGGCGGTCGACGGTGATGGTGCGGATGCCATCGCGGTCGGCGACGGTGACTGGGGAGGTCGGGGTATCGGTCATGTGCCGGGAGATGAACGTCGTCTTGGGAAGGGTGGAGGGGCCGGAACTTGTCCCGGGGGACCCGGTCAGAGCCCAGGTCGTCGGTGGCGATCGCCCCCTGCGACAGCTATCCTAGCGCGTCCATTCGGGTCCTCTTGCGCGCCCGAAATCACCGGAGGTTGGAATGAAGTTGCGTGTGCTCGCTGCCACCATGGCGGCACTGACCCTGGCTGCCGGCTCTGCCGTCGCGCAGGACACCACGACCGAGAAGGGCAAGCTCAGCTATGCCCTCGGCTACGACTACGGCCAGTCGCTGCACCAGCTGATCGCCCGTGGCGAACAGATCGACGTCAATGCGCTGGTCAAGGGCGTCCAGGACGCCTACGCCAAGCGCGACCCGGCCGTGCCGGCCGAGCAGCTGCGCCCCGCGGTGGAGGCGTTCCAGAAGCGCGAACAGCAGCGCGTGCAGCAGGCCAAGGCCGAGTACGAAAAGGCCGCGGCCGAGAACAAGGCGCGCAGCACCCAGTACCTGGCACAGCACAAGGGCCAGACCGGCGTGCGTACGCTGCCGAGCGGCGCGCAGGTCCGCGCGCTGGAGACCGGCACCGGCGCCAAGCCGACGATGTCCAGCACCGTCCAGCTGGAAGTCGCCGGTCCGTATCCGTGGGGCCAGCGTCCGACCGAGCCGCAGCCGGCCAAGAAGATCCCGTCGATCCAGGTCAGCCAGGTCGAGATGCCCGCGATGCGCGAGGTGCTGACCCAGATGTCGGCTGGCTCGAAGTGGGAAGTCGTCCTGCCGCCCGAGAAGGCCTACGGCGCCGACCCGCGTACCGGCTTCCCGCCGAATGTGGCGGTGCTGTTCGAGGTCCGGCTCGTCAGCGTCAAGTGACCACGCGGCCAAGCCGCGTGGTCATCCCCGCGAAGGCGGGGATCCAGTAGATGTTCAAGGCCGTGCTCAGCCCGTGCATCGGCGTATGCACGCTGGATGAGCACGGCCTCTGCCATGGATGCCTGCGCAGCAACGCGGAAATCGCGCGTTGGCTGCAAATGGACGACGACGAACGGCTGCGCCTGATGGAAACGGTGCTGCCGGCGCGCGAGGCCGGCCGTAATTGGACGACCGGCAAGTGAACTGGAGCACGCTCGTGCAGGCGGAAACGCTTGCCGGCGTGCTTCGCCATGCAGGCCTCGTGGTCGTCGATTGCCGCTTCAGCCTCGCGGACACCGCGCAGGGCGAGCGTGACTACACCTCGGCGCACATTCCGGGCGCGTGCTACGCACACCTCGACCGGGACCTCAGCCGGCTGTCCGACGATCCGCGTGACGGGCGACACCCGTGGCCGGATCCGGACGCATTCGCGCGAACGATCGCCGGTTGGGGCATCGGTCCCGACGACCAGGTCGTCGTGTACGACGCCGACAACGGGTCGATCGCCGCGCGCCTGTGGTCGCTGCTACGTTCGCACGGACATGGGCGGGTGGCGGTGCTGGACGGCGGCTGGGCGCGGTGGGTGGCGCTCGGATTGCCCGTCGAATCCGGCGGATCGGATGCTCCTCTGTGGGAGCCGCCACGGCGGCGAAGCCCTTCGCCAAATACTTCGCCGCCATGGCGGCTCCTACAGGAAGCTGCGCCGCTGGAGCGGCTCCTGGATGCCGATGCCGTGCAGGCACACCTGGACGCGGGCGGATTGCTGGTGGATGCACGCGCCGCGCCCCGCTTCCGTGGCGAATTGGAACCGCTCGACCGGGTCGCGGGCCACGTGCCCGGCGCGGTCAACCGGCCGTTCGCGGACAACCTCCAGGACGACGGACGATTCAAGTCGCCCGAGCGGCTCTCGCGCGAATTCCAGGCGCTACTCGGAGAGCGCGAACCGTCGAGCCTGGTCGCGATGTGCGGCTCGGGCGTGACCGCATGCCATCACCTGCTCGCGATGGCGCACGCCGGGTTGCCGGTCGGCCGGCTCTACGCAGGGTCGTGGAGCGGCTGGATCGGCGACCCACGACGCCCGGTCGCGCGCGACGCGTGATGCGTCAGGCGGGGGGCTTCGCCAGGCGCGCGATGAGCGCGTGCAATCCCGCCTGCGTGTCCGGGTCGGCCCACGCATCGAGGAACCGATCCAGCCGGATGCGCTCCGGGCGCA
>DASTUL010000169.1:0-26948 GCA_035759645.1 Lysobacteraceae bacterium
CCGTCCTGGGAAAACGTCTTCACTTGTGCGTTCATGGCGATGCTCCGGTTTTCTGTGCCCCTCTCCCGCTCGCGGGAGAGGGAAACGTTCGCGCAGCGAACGAGGGTGAGGGCAACCGGGCGCCGTTGAACAAGGACTTCCACCGAGCCTGATTCCGGACCAACTTGCCGGACTTGCAGCGCCCCTCGGCGGTAGGTCGGGGATTATATCGCTTCCTCGCGATGAAGGGATGGATCGAGGTTATACCACTGATCTAGAATCTGGTGGTATAACCACCCGGAACGTTCCGGAGCTTTTCCATGCCCCCATACCGGGAGCTTCCCGCCGCCGCCCAGACTGCCTACGCGGAACTGTACGAACTCGTGCAGGTCGCCGAAGCCTCGCGTTCGCCTGCGTTCCTGACCGGGAAGGTCGCCTACAAGACGATCAAGGGGTCGCGCTATGCCTACTGGGCGTTCAAGGAAATCGACGGTCGGAAGCGCGAGTACTATCTCGGCCCGGAAGGTCCGGCGATCGACGCCGTCGAAGCTGCACGCGAGCGCGGCGCGCCCGCGCTCGAAGCGGTCGCCCGACAGGCTGCCGCAACGATTGCGCAGGGGTGCCTGGCCACGCCCGCGAAACACTTCCGCATCGCCAAGCGGTTGGCCGACTACCAGTTCTTCCGGGCCGGCGGTCTGCTTGTCGGCACGCATGCGTTCCTGGCGATCGGCAACCAGCTCGGCGTGGCATGGGGAAGTGCCACGCGGACGCTGGACCTGGACTTCGCACATGCCGGCCCTGGCGGGAACGTCGCCGTGGCTTTGCCGGCAGACTTGCGGGCAAACGCGCATGACGCACTGCAATCCCTCGAGATGGGCTTCCTTCCGGCGTTGGGAGGCTCCAAGGGATTGGCGAGCCAGTACATGAGCGACCACGACACGGCGTTGCGCATCGATTTCCTGACCGTCCCGCGGCGTGCCGGGCGCGAAGTGCACGCGCCCGACCTTGGCGTCGCCTTGAGCCCGCTGAAGTTCATGGACTACCTGATCGCCAGGCCGGGACAGGGCGTGCTGATCGGGCGCGCGGACGCGGCGATGGTGAACCTGCCGGATCCGGCGCGGTATGGGCTGCACAAGTTGATCGTGGCGCACGAGCGCGGCCCGCGGCATGCCAAGCACGGGAAGGACATCGCGCAGGCGCTGGCGTTGATCGAATGGCACCTGGCGCACGCGCCGCACGCATTGCGCGATGCGTGGGACGACCTGGCGGAGCGGGGTGCCGGTTGGGTGAAGCGGGTGCGTGCTTCGCTGGCGTTGGCGCCGGCGGGGCAGCGGGAGCTTGTTGAGCGGTTTGAGACGTTCACGAAGTTGCGCAAATGAAAACGGGCCGCGATGCGGCCCGTTTCGTGAGACTGGATCCCCGCCTTCGCGGGGATGACGGTCAGCGAAGCTTCGCGGCCTTGCGCAGTTCCTCGGCCTTGTCCGTCTTCTCCCACGAGAAGGCGGTCGCGGTCTGCTGCTTGCCGGCGCCGTCGGTGTAGCTGATCTCCACCGGCTTGCGGCCGAAATGGCCGTAGGCGGCGGTGCGCTGGTACATCGGGTGCACCAGGTCGAGCATCTGCAGGATGCCGTACGGACGCAGGTCGAAGTGGCGGCGGATCAGCTTCTCGATCAGCGCGTCGTCGACCTTGCCGGTGCCGAAGGTGGTCACCGAGATCGAGGTCGGCTCGGCCACGCCGATCGCGTAGCTGACCTGCACCTCGCAGCGACCGGCCAGGCCCGCGGCGACCACGTTCTTGGCGACGTAGCGCGCGGCGTACGCGGCCGAGCGGTCGACCTTCGACGGATCCTTGCCGGAGAACGCGCCGCCACCGTGGCGCGCCCAGCCGCCGTAGGTGTCGACGATGATCTTGCGGCCGGTCAGGCCGCAGTCGCCCACCGGGCCGCCGATCTCGAACTTGCCGGTCGGGTTGATGTGGTACTTCGTGCCCTTGTGCAGCCACTTGGCCGGCAGCACGGGCTTGATGATCTCCTCGCGCACGGCCTCGACGAGGTCCTTCTGCTTCACGCCCGGCGCGTGCTGGGTCGACAGCACCACGGCGTCGATCGCGGTGGCCTTGCCGTCGACGTAGCGCAGGGTGACCTGCGACTTGGCATCCGGGCGCAGCCACGGCAGCGGGGAGTTGCGCTTCTTGCGCACCTTCGCCTGCTGCTCGACCAGCCGGTGCGACAGGTGGATCGCCGCCGGCATGAAGCTCTCGGTCTCGTTGGTCGCGTAGCCGAACATCAGGCCCTGGTCGCCGGCGCCCTGTTCCTCGGGCTTCTTGCGGTCGACGCCCTGGTTGATGTCGGGCGACTGCTTGCCGATCAGGTTGAGCACGCCGCAGGTCGCGCCGTCGAAGCCGACGTCGCTGCTGTCGTACCCGATGTCCAGGATCACCTTGCGGGTCAGCGCCTCCAGGTCGATCCAGGCGCTGGTGGTGATCTCGCCCGCGACGATCGCCACGCCGGTCTTGACCATCGTTTCGCAGGCCACGCGCGCGCGGCGGTCCTGGGCCAGGATCGCATCGAGCACGGCATCGGAAATCTGGTCGGCGACCTTGTCCGGATGGCCTTCGGAAACGGATTCGGAGGTGAACAGCGTGGTGGTCATGGGGCCGCGGGCTCCTTCGGGAGGGGATTCATCCCTGTATCCGGATGAAAGGATGGCCGGCAATGATACAGGGGTCGGCCGGGGTGTGCATCATGCCCCCGGCGCCGTTCAGTAGACGGTCGCGCGGGCCTGGACGAAGGAGAAGAAGAACACCGCGTCCGGGTCGTTCTGGACGTCCTTCATCTCCCGCCGCACGCCCTCCACGACCTCGGGCGTGACCTTGCCGGCGGCCACCAGCTGGTCGGACGCCGACAGCAGCAGTTCCTCCCAGAACGCGATCATCTGCTTGCGCCGGGCGGGCTCGCGGTTGTCGTAATGGAACGTCTTGACGGTGGTCGTGACGTCTTCGAACCCGCCGGCCAGCAACAGGTTGCCCAACTTGGCGCCGACGAACGGATCGCCGCCGGCGTCGAGCTGGAAGTCGTTGAACGCCATCCAGTAGCGCCAGACGTTGGGCGAGTAGGGGTCGAGCAGGAACGAGGCGTTCATCACCTCGGTGAGGTACACGACCGCGCCGGGCGCGAGCACGCGGCGCACCTCGCCCAGCACGCGCGCCGGCTCGGGGACGTGCTCTAGCACCCAGCAAAGGAATGCACCGTCGAAGCTGCGCGGCTCGAACGGCAGGTCGGTCGCATCGGCCTGTTGCAGGACGTACCGGTCCTCGGCCCACGGCATCCGGCCGAGGTTGCTGCGCGCTGCCTCCAGCTGCCCCGTGCTCAGGTCGACGCAGGTGACGTGCAACCCGGGGAACCGTCGCAGCAGGATCTCGGTCTGCGCGCCCACGCCGCTGCCGACCTCGAGCAGGCGGCGCACCTGGGAGTAGTCGATGTCTCGGAAGACGATCGGCTCGGCCATGCGGGCCTGCCGCATCAGGCGGTCCTGCTCGGCGGGCGAGAAGCCGTGCAGGTAGGGGAACTCAGTGGCGGTGCTGGACGTTTCGGCCATGTCGGTCACGCGGCGACGGGGAGTCCGGGCGCGACGCCGGCGACGAGCGCGTCGAAGTAGTCGCGGGTGAGGCGCAGCTGGTTGTCGGCGGTCGTGGCGAGGTTAGCGACCGCGAGGAATGCCCGGTTCTCCGGGCGGTCCTTCGCGTACCAGCCCAGGTGCTTGCGCGCGATGCGCACGCCCGACGGCTCGCCGTAGAACGCATGCAGGTCGCGCAGGTGGCCCAGCAGGATGTCGCGCACGTCGGCGAGCGTCGGATCCGGCAGTTCGCCGCCGGTGGCCAGGTGGTGCGCGACCTGGCCGAGCAGCCACGGGCGACCCTGCGCGGCGCGTCCGATCATCACCGCGTCGGCGCCGGTGTGGCGCAGCACGGCGGCGGCCTTGCGCGGCGAATCGATGTCGCCGTTGGCCATGACCGGGATCGAGAGCGCCGCCTTGACCTCGGCGATCGTGTCGTACTCGGCACGGCCGCCGTACTGCTGGTCGCGCGTGCGCCCATGGATGGCGAGCGCCGCGATGCCCGCGGCCTCGGCGATGCGCGCGATCGACAGCGCGTTCTTCGCATCCGCCGCCCAGCCGGTGCGGATCTTGAGCGTCACCGGCACGTCGACCGCGGACACGACCGCAGCGAGGATCCGTCCGACCAGCGCTTCGTCGCGCATGAGCGCGGACCCGGCCCAGGCGTTGCAGACCTTCTTCGCCGGGCAGCCCATGTTGATGTCGATCAGCTGCGCGCCGTGGTCGACGTTGAAGCGCGCGGCCTCGGCCATCACCTCCGGCACCGTGCCGGCGATCTGCACGCTGACCGGGTCGGGCTCGCCCGCGTGGTCCATCCGGTGGCGCGACTTGGCGGTGTGCCAGAAGCGCGGGTCCGACGTCGTCATCTCCGACACGCACAACCCCGCGCCCAGGCGCTTGCACAGCACCCGAAAGGGTTTGTCGGTGACCCCGGCCATCGGCGCGAGGACGACCCGGGGGACGATGGCGTGGGATCCGATCCGCATCCGCCCATTGTAGGAGCGGTCCTGTCATCCCCGCGAAGGCGGGGATCCATGGGTTCCCGCCTTCGCGGGAACGACGGCTAGCGCTTCCCGCGCCGCCGCCTCCAGAACAGGAATCCGGTCACCAGCAGGAACGCTGGCACCAGGCCGCCCAGGAACGTCAGCCAGCGGAACCATTCGCCGCCGACCGAAGCGATGTGCAGCGGATAGATCGCCTCGGTCAGTCGGGCGCCGTAGGCCTGGTCCGTCGCGTCGTGCGCCAGCAGCACCTGCCGGCCCGCGCGGTCCACGTAGACGAGGCTGCGGCCGTTGGGATGCCATTCGCCTTCCGCGCGGGCACGGAAACCGATGACGTCGCTGCCGGGCGCCACGGGGCTGGTCCGGGTCAGGCGTGCATCGGGCAACGCGGCGCCGGCGGTGGCCAGGATGCGCGGCCAGTCGGGCGCGGCGTCGCGCGGGGTCGCCAGCGCGGGCGCTGCCGGTGCGTCCCCGCCCCCGAACACGCCGGTCAGCACGCTGCGGAAACCGGCGTGGTAGACCATGCCGACGCCCGTGAGCGTCGACAGCAGCAGCAACGGCAGCAGGAACAGGCCGGTGCTGCGGTGCCACGTGAGCCAGCGCCGCACCGGCGGCCCGTTGTGCATCTTCAGGTGCGCGCGCAGCGTCCCGAAGCGCGGCCACCACAGGTACAGCCCGGTCAGCAGCAGCCCCAACCCGGTCCAGCCGACCACGCCGAGGACCTGGTGACCGGCTTCGCCGCCGAGCAGGTCGATGTGGAACTCCTGCAGGAACAACAAGGCGTCGTCGCTCACGCGTCGCTCGAGCAGCAACGCGCCATCGCCCGGTGCGAAATACGCGCGATGGCCGTCGTCGAAATAGCCCTGCCACACCGGCAGTCCCGCGCCCGGTTCGGGCAGGTGCAGGCTGCTCAAGCCTTCGGGTGCCCATCGGTCCAGGATCCCGGCGAGCACATCGCCATCCGCAACCGGCGCATGGCCTGCCAGTTGCGGATGCTGCATCCGCAACAGGTCGTCGTGGAACACCAGCACGCTGCCCGACAACCCGACGAGCGCGAACAGCGTGCCGACCACCAGCCCCACCCACAGGTGCAGCCATGACAGCGTGGCGCGCAGGCGTGCCTTCATGGGATTGCAGTCATCAGAAGCGGTGCGACCAGCTCGCGCTGAACACGCGGCCGCGGCCGGCGACGTAGTCGTCGTTGGCGGGCGTGGTCTGCGAGTAGTAGGTGATGTACTGCGCGTCGAACAGGTTCTCGACGCCCAGGTTCAACGTGCCCACCGGCAGGCCGATCCGCGCCTGCAGGTCGACGGTCGTGAAGCCCTCGAAGCCGCCGGCGGGTTCACCCCGCCTCTCGAATTCACGGTCCTGCGCATGGCTGGCCTGCAGCCGCGTGGCGACCGCCGGGGTCCAGTCGTGTTCCCAGAATGCGGTGACGCGATCGGGGCTGATGTTGACGCCGGGCAAATCGCTGTCCAGGCGGTTGTCCTGGTTGCTGTCGTAGCGGCCGTCGGCGGTCGCCCAGGCAACGCCCAGCCGCGCGTCGTCGGTGAGCTGCAGCGCGACGTTGCCTTCGATGCCCTCGATCTCGGTCGCCTCGCGCTTGACCAGGTAACTCTGGGTGGCCGTGTCGAAGGCCAGCCGCGAGCCAAACTCGGAATCGGAACGGTACGCGGCCAGGTGCACCAGCCAGCGGCCGTCGTCGTAGTCCAGCCCGATCTCGCGGTTGTCGGCGATCACGGGCGTCAGGTCGACGAGCTGCTCCACCGACTGTCCCGGCTCGTCGATGCCGCGGAGCACGCGGCCGATGTCGGCGACGCTGTAGCCCTCTGCATACGAGGCGTAGAGCTTGAGGCTGTCGGTCAGCTCCCACACCGCGCCGAAGTTGGGCAGCACTTCGCTGAAGGACGGATTCCCGCCTTCGACATGCTGGCTGCCCATGCGCGGGATGGTCACGAAGTCGTCGACCTCCAGTTCTGCGCGCTCGTAGCGCAGGCCGCCACTGAGCATGACCGGGCCGATCTCGTACTGCGCCTGCACCAGCGGCGAGATCGCCTGGTAGGTGGTCGGCGGCACGTAGCCGATGTCGGCGACGACGTAACGCTGGTCGGTCGTGTCGCGGATCACGTCCAGGCCCAGGCTGACGCGCAGGGGAAGATCGAACAGGTAGCCGCGGGACCAAGTGAACTTGCCGCCTTCCTTCTCGGCGTTGATCTGCGTCTGGTCATGCCAGGTCTCGGTGCTGCCGGTGTTGAAGAAGTCCTCGTACGCGAAGCTGCCGTAGCGCGCGGCGAAGTCCGTCCAGAACACCTGCGCCTGGAACGTGCCGCCCGCCAGGTCGCGGTCCGTGTAGTCGAGGCTGACCGACGTGCTGTCGTTCCGCGGCGGGGCCAGCGGCTGGTCGCCAGGAACCGCGGTGGCCGGGATGCCGGCCTCGAAGTCGCCGTTGACCACCGCGTAGTGGCCTTCGCCAGTCAGGCGGAACCGGTTGGCCGTCAGCTGCAGGCGGCGCTGGTCGTCGAGCGCCCAGCCTGCCTTGCCGAACAGGTTGTGGCTGTGCGCGTCCATCAGGTCGCCCTGCACGGGATCGACCGCGATGGCATTGCCGTCGCCGTCGTAGTACAGGCCTTCCTCGGCGTACGACGCACCGCCGACGAAGTCGAACGCGCCCTGGTGCGTGCCGAACAGGTAGGAGCCCCGGTAGCCGGCGCTGTCGTCCTGGCGGGGCGCGGCGGTGCTCGCGCCGAGCGTGACTTCCTGGAAGCCTTCGCCGTCGCGGCGCGGCGCGCGCTTGGTGATGATGTTGATGATGCCGCCGGACGCGCCCAGGCCCTGCAGCGCGTTGGCGCCGTGGATGACCTCGATGCGCTCGATCATCGCGGGGTCGATGGTGTGCGCGTCTCGCGAGCCGTCGCGCAGCGGCGTCGACTGCGGTACGCCGTCCACCATGTACAGCGGCTGCCGGCCGCGCAGCGATTCGCCGAAGCTGGACATCTTCTGGCGAGATGGCGAGAAGGCGGGGATCAGGTTGGCCAGCACCTGCGACAGGTCGCGGGTCATCGCCAGCTGCTGGCGCAGGTCTTCCTGGTCGATGATCGTGATGGTGTTGGGCAGGGCAGCGTCGGAATCGGGCACGCGGCTGGTGCTGGCCGAGACGACGATCCGGTCGAGGTCGGTGGCGTCGCGGGCGTCCTGGGCGTGGGCCGGGCTGGCGATGACGGAAGAGGAGAGTGCAGCGGCGATGGCCGCGGCAAGTGCGAGACGGGTCATGGGCGTCCGGTGGGAGTGACGATGGCCGGAAGTGTAATGCGAATTATTCGCATTTACAAAATACGGGCAGGCCCACCGGCAGGTCGACCAGAAAGTCAGTCGCCGAATCGGGCCACCAGTTCGCCGCGCCTGGGCATCGCGACCGCTGCCCCGGGACGCTCCGACGACAGCGCGGCGTAGCGGTTGGCGAAGCGCATGTGGTGCCCGAACGCCGCGCGCCGGTCGAGCGCCAGCGATGCGGCCAGTGCGCCGCAGAACGCATCCCCGGCGCCGGTGGTATCGCGCACCGCGACCCCTTGCGCCGCCAGCCGCTGGAACGCAATGGGGCCGCCGCCACCGGCATGGTCCGGCGCCGTGTCCGGATGCGACGCGAAGCAACCCGCGGCCCCGAGGGTGACGACCACGTGCCCGGCGGGCAGGAGCTGGCGACACAGGGCGTGCAACGTCGCGTCGTCGAGCCCGGCGACCGCCTGCGCGGCGATCACCTCTCCCAGGTGGCGCTGCACCAGCGCGGCGAACTCGGTCTCGTTCGGTACCAGGATGTCGCACAGCGCGAGCAGGTCCGGCGTGGTGGCGGCATCCGCGGGCGCTGGATTGAGCACGGTGGGCACGCCGGCGCCCCGCGCCAGTCGCATCGCGGCGCGCACGGCGGGGACGGGCACCTCGAGTTGCGCGAGCAACACGCCCGCCGCGGCGATGGCGCCGGCGTGGTCCTCGACGAATTCCGGCGACAGGTCGGCATTGGCGCCCGGCGCGACCACGATGCTGTTGGCGCCATCGGCGGCCACGAAAATGCCTGCCGTTCCGGTGGGCGATTCGCTCCTTGCCACGCGCAACTCGATGCCGTCGGCCTTCGCCATCGCACGGGCCGCCGCGCCGGCGTCGTCGTCGCCCAGCGCGCACATGAACGTAGTGCCCGCGCCCGCACGCGCCGCCGCCACGGCCTGGTTGAACCCCTTGCCGCCGGGACCACTGGCGTAGCGACCGCCGATCGTCTCGCCCGGATGCGGCAGCGACCCGGCGGTCCAGGCATGGTCGAGATTGAAGGAACCGACGACGATGACGCGGGTCACGCGCACTCCTGCAACAGGGAAGCCGGCGGCAGCATAACGCGCGTTCAGCGACCCTTGCCGCCGCGCTGACGCCCTGTTTCCTATTGTCGGAACCTCCCACGAACCCACGGCAGACCGTCATGGCCAGCAAGCCCGAATCGTCCCCTGACAAGAAGCGTGACCAGCAGCGCGAGCTCCAGCACGACCGTCCCTCGGTGACCAACCGCGCCTGGGGCACGTCGCACGATCCGGGCGACCAGTCCTTCGGGTATCCCGGACAGGGCGGCTACGGCGACTTCAGGACGCGCGACATCGACGACGCGCCGGTCATGGACCCGCCGGCGCGGGAAGCGGCAAGCGAGCAACCGCGGGCGCGTCCCGACGACCGGCTGCGCGAATCGGTCGCGGATCGCCTGGATTCGCACGGCAAGCTGGACACGAACCAGGTGCTGGTGGCCGCCGAGGACGGCGTCGTCACCCTGACGGGGGAAGTGAGCGAGTCGTGGATGAAGGATTGCGCCGAGGACATTGCGCGGACCGTGACCGGCGTGCGCGAAGTGCGCAACACCGTCAGCTGCGATGACGGCAGCGCGTCGTTCGGCCCGCCGGGCGAAGCAGTGCGCAACGACCGCTAGGTCACATCGAGAACCACGTCAGCACGCCGGCGATGGTCGCGGTCATGAACGTCGCGATGGAACCGCCGAGCACCGCGCGCAGGCCGAAACGCGCCAGGTCCGAGCGGCGGTCGGGGGCCAGGCCCCCGATGCCGCCGATCTGGATCGCGATCGACGAGAAGTTGGCGAACCCGCACAACGCATAGGTCGCGATCAGCGTGGCCTCGGGCGACAGCACGATGTCCGTGCCGCCGCGAAGGATCTCCGACAGGTGCGCGTACGCGACGAACTCGTTGAGCACGATCTTCTCGCCGATCAGCCCGCCCACGGCTGTCGCATCCGCCCAGGGCGTGCCAATCACCCAGGCGATCGGCGCCAGCACGTAACCCAGGATCGTCGCCAGGTCGGTGGGCTTGCCCAGGGCCGCAGCGATTCCGGTCACTTCGCCGATCCATGTCAGCGGCCAATTGATTAGCGCGATCAGCGCGATGAACGCCAGCAGCATCGCGCCGACGTTCAGCGCCAGGCGCAGGCCGTCGCTCGCGCCGACCGCGGCGGCGTCGATCACGTTCACGGTCGACTTCTCGACCTCCATGTTCACCGTGCCGCGGGTCAGCGGTTCCGCCGTTTCTGGCACCAGGATCTTGGCGATCACCAGCGTCGCGGGCGCGGCCATGATCGATGCAGCCAGCAGGTGCTTGGCGTAGAAGACCTGCTGCGCCTCGTCGCTGCCGCCGAGCATGGTCACGTACGCGGCCAGCACGCCGCCGGCGATGTGCGCCATGCCGCCGATCATGATCGTCAGCAGCTCGGACTGGGTCATGCGCGAGATGTAGGGCTTGATCGTCAGCGGTGCTTCGGTCTGGCCGATGAACACCGACGCGCACACGCTGGTGGTCTCCGCACCCGACACGCGCATCAGCCGGGTGATCGCCCAGGCCATGCCGCGCACGATCCACTGCATGACGCCCAGGTGGTACAGCACGCCCATCAGCGAGGCGAAGAAGATGATGGTGGGCAGCACCTGGAACGCGAAGATGAAGCCCAGGTTGTCGACATCCATCAGGCTGCCGAACACGAAGTTGCTGCCTTCGTTGACGAAGCCGAGCACGCGCACGAAACCGTGCCCGATCGCCTCGAACACGTCCTTCCCCCCGGGCACCAGCAGCACCAGCGCCGCGAACGCGATTTGCAGCGTGACGCCGGTGGCCACCAGCCGCCAGTCCACCGCCCGCTTGTTGTTTGAGAAGAGGAATGCGATGCCGATGAGCACCGCCAGGCCGAACAGCCCGAATGCGACCCGCGCCAGACCTTCCATCAAGCTTGCATCCCCTGCGGGCCCCTGCCGCCGACGGCGCAGGTTAGGTCACGCACCCCACGGCGGCAAGCCGCGGGCATTCAGCCATCGCGCGCGACCACGCGGTTGCGGCCCTCGGCCTTGGCCTGCTTGAGCCGCAGGTCGGCGCGGCGCAGCAAACCCGGCAGGTTGCCGGCGTCGTGCGGGCAGGTCGCCAGCCCCGCGCTGAACGTCATCGGCAGGCGCTCGCAGCCGCGTTCGGCGACGAACCCGCGCGCGACCAGTGCGCGGCGCAACGCATCCACGTGCTCCCAGGCGGTGCCTATCGGCTTGCGCAGCAGCAGCACGAACTCCTCGCCGCCCAGGCGCACCAGGTGCTCGTCCGGGCCCAGGTGTTCGCCGAGCAGCGCGGCGACTTCGCGCAGGGCGCGGTCGCCCGCCGGGTGGCCGGCGTCCTCGTTGACGTGGCGGAAGTGGTCCAGGTCCAGCAGCGCCAGCGTTGCGCTCGCGCCCGGTTCGATGCCGTCGAGCCAGCGCGGGACCTGGTGCACCAGCCAGTTGCGATTCGGCAGGCCGGTCAGTCCGTCGGTCCCCGACAGTTCCACCAGCCGCAGCATCCGCTGCACGAACGTGGCGGTGACCACGGTGAACAACGCGAGCACCAGCAGCCGTTGCGCCTGCGCGGCGCCGCGGACCGCGCCATGGTCCGCCGAGAGCAATTGTTCGGGCGAGTCCGCCAGCGCGAAGGCGACGGCGACCAGCCCTGCGTACTGCACCACCGCGAGCGCGCCGGTGGCGACGGCGACGCGCCCGTCGCTGCGCAGGCCCGCCAGCACGATCGCCAGCGGATAGCCACACCAGGCGACCGTGTTGTTGAGCGCGGATGGCCATTCGCCGAATCCGAGCGCGACCAGCACCAGGGTGGTGGCCGTCACGTCCCAGGCGCTGCTGGCGAACGGCAGCCAGGGATGCTGGCGCGGGCGCCGCGCCAACACGAGCCAGAGTTGCGCGA
The DNA here is from genome assembly GCA_035759645.1 of Lysobacteraceae bacterium. GTDB lineage: Bacteria > Pseudomonadota > Gammaproteobacteria > Xanthomonadales > Xanthomonadaceae > CAMPJU01. The sequence goes on from DASTUL010000169.1 coordinate 11,841, forward strand.
ACAGGTTGATCGCCAGCACGGCGGCGAGCACCAGGAGCACGCGGTCGAGCGGATCGCCGGCCAGCGCGCCGGCCACCGGCATCATCAGCAGCAGGGCAGCAAGCAACGCGCGCAGCCGCGCGACGAGGCGCTCGCCACTCGCGCCCAGCGCCAGCATCACTTCGTCCGGTCGGGACAGCAGCGTCGCCGCGAGCCCGCGCAGCGGCGTCATGTCCCCGGTTTGTCCAGCCTGCATCGCCTTCCCCCCGTCGCGAGCATATCGCGGCGGGGGAAGGGCGCTGTCGCTACTGCGTCAGTAGCTCCAGGGAACCGCGGGCGGCGCCGGCGGTGCGGGCGGCGCCGAGGCAAGCGGGGGGCGCGGCGGTTCCGGCGGTTCCGGCGGCGCGGGTGGCGCCGGTGGCGCGAGCGGCAACCCCCGCAGCGTGGCCGGCACGGTGATCCGCGCGCGGGTCGCCTTGCGGTCGCGCAACACGTCGAGCGTCACGTCGGTGCCCGGCTTCAGCCTGCGCAAGGCGTCCATCGCTTCGCGCGGCGTCTCGACCGACGTCTTGCCGACCTTGCGGATGACGTCGCCCGGCTGCAAGGCATCCAGGCGCGGTCCGGCGCTGAGCACCAGCACGCCTTCGGTGGTCCCGAAATAACGCCCGAGCTCCGTGCCGACGGTCGCCAGGTTCAGGCCGTTCCAGCGGAAGGCCTCGAGCAGCATCGGCGCCTCGACCAGGCGGTCCACCTCGCGCCGGATGTCCGGTGCGACACCGGGCACCCCGCCGCGCTCCCGCATCGCCCGCACCGCCTCGCGCGTCATCACGACCACGTCGCCATGCGTGCTGATCTCGCGGCCGTTGTCGTCGACCCAGACGACCACGCGGTCGCTGAGCCGTGGCGTCACCCGGACATCGCGACGCTGCCCGTCGCGCAGGAAATCCAGGCGCACGGCCCGCTTCGGATCCAGGTCGGCCAGCAGGCGACGCGCGTTGACGACGCGCAACGCACCGCTGCTGCCCAGCAGGTCGTGTCCGTCGATCGCCACCAGCCGGTCGCCGGCGCGCAGGCCCGCGTCCGACGCGGCACTGCCAGGCGTGACGCCGGCGATCGCCACGCCCCGCTCGGTGTCCTGCGCCAGCACCACCCCGATGACGGGCTTGCGGTCGGTCCGTTCGCGCGCTTCGCGCAGTTTCGACTCGCGGTACGACACGCGTTCGCCAGGCGGGGGCGCATGGCGCACCTCGAGTGGCGGGACGTCGGTGGTATCGGGGGATTGCGCCGCGGCGGGCGCTGCCGCCAGTACCGACGCGATGGCGACGCCCAGCGGGATGATCGTCGTGAGTCGTTTCATGGTGGTCCTTTGGTGGGGGTTCGTCAGTTCACTTGCACGAGCACGCCGTCGTACTGCTCGCCGTTGGCAGCGAGCCAGCGACGCGTGCCTTCGAAGCTGACCAGCGCCTGCAACGATTCGACGCGGTCGCTCCAGAGCGCATGCGCTTCCGCGGGCGCCAGTCCGGGGTTGGCGAGCGCGTTGTCGATCTCGGCCAGGCGCGCCTCGAGCTGCGCGGACATCGCCGCGGCGCTGCCGGTGGCCACGCGGCCGTCCCGGGCGTGGGCGAGGAGTGTCTCGAGCAATGCGGACTCCGCCTGGAGCTCGGCCATCGTCGGGAGCGCATCCCCGGTGTCGCGGGCGGACTGGGCGACGCCGTCGTGCGGATGCGCACTCTCGTCCGGCGCGGGCGACTGCAGGCCCTGCCAGGGCAGCGCGATGGCGAGGACGAGCGTCGCCGCCAGCGCGAACCAGGCGGCCGGGCGCGCTTGATGCGACGGCTTCGCGGCGCGCGGGACCGGCGACAGGGCCGGCATGTCCGCGTCGAGCTTGGCGGCAACGCGCTGCCAGCCATCGACGGGCGGCGCCTCCGCGGGCATCCGTCCGAAGGCATCGCCCCAGTTCGCGGGGGCATCGTTCGTGGGCATGTCAGGCATGGGCGACCTCCCTGCTGTCTTCCAGCAGCGTGCGCAGGCGGCGGGTGCCGCGCGCGAGTTGCGACTTGGAGAAGCTCGCGGTGCGCTGCATCAGCACCGCGATCTCGTCGTGGGTGTAGCCCTCGGCGTGGTACAGCCAGAGCACGCTGCGGGTGGCCTCGGGCAGGCGCGCCATCGCGCGCTGCAATGCCGCCGCGTCCGCCGCGGCGGGCGGCGGGGGGCCGAGGTCCTCGGCATGGTCCAGCGCACCATCGTCGGCCAGCTCGCGCGACAGGCGCCGGTCGCGTCGCAGCCGCATCAGCGCTTCGTTCACCGCGACCTGCCGCAGCCAGCCCCAGAACGGGCTGCCACCGCGTGCATCGAAGCCATCGATCCGGGAATACGCCTTGAGCATGGTGTCCTGCAGTACGTCCTGGGCCTGGTCGCGATCGCCGAGCATGCGCACGGCGAGGATGTAGACCGGCCGCTCGAACCAGCGGTAGAGCTGCTCGAACGCCGCCCGGTCGCCGGCCCGCACGCGGGCGAGCAGGGCATCGGGGACGTCGATCGCGAAGCTCGTCGTGGCGGTCATTCGATGAGTCTAGATGCGGCCGGGCGCCGGACCGTCGCAGCGGGGGCTAACATGGCCGGGGGCGGGCAATTCGCCGGGCCGGCAAGGGGAAAGGGGCAATGCAGATCTTCATCGTCGTACTGCTGGTGTTCGCGGTGATCACCGTGCTCAAGGGCGTCCGCGTGGTGCCGCAGGGTTACGAATGGACCGTCGAGCGCTTCGGGCGGTACACCCATACGCTCTCGCCCGGCCTGGCCTTCATCATCCCGTGGGTCGACGGCATCGGTCGCAAGATCAACATGATGGAACAAGTGATGGAGGTCCCCGGCCAGGACGTCATCACCATGGACAACGCAGTGGTCAAGGTCGACGGCATCGTGTTCTTCCAGGTGCTCGACGCCGCCAAGGCCGCTTACGAGGTCGCGACGCTCGAGATCGCCATCATCAACCTGGTCATGACCAACATCCGCACCTCGATCGGCTCGATGGCGCTGGACGAGTCGCTGTCCAAGCGCGACGAGATCAACGCCAAGGTGCTGGTCGCGGTCGACCAGGCCACCCACCCGTGGGGGGTGAAGGTCAACCGCATCGAGTTGAAGGACATCCAGCCGCCGCGCGACCTGATCGACGCGATGGCCAAGCAGATGAAGGCCGAGCGCGAGAAGCGCGCCAACATCCTGGAGGCCGAGGGCTTCCGCCAGGCCGCGATCCTTCGCGCCGAGGGCGAGAAGCAGTCGGCGATCCTGGAAGCCGAGGGCGAGCGGGAAGCGGCGTTCCGCCAGGCCGAGGCGCGCGAGCGGCTGGCCGAGGCCGAAGCAAAGGCGACCGAGATGGTGTCGACCGCGATCGCGCAGGGCGACGTGCAGGCCATCAACTATTTCGTCGCGCAGAAATACGTCGAGGCATTGAAGGACTTCGCGCACTCGCCCAACCAGAAGCTGCTGATGCTGCCGATGGAGACGACCGGCGTGCTGGGTTCGCTGGCCGGCATCGCCGAGCTGGCGAAGGCGGTCAAGGACGGCCCGGCCGGCGGCGGGCGCGCCTGACATGGGCGCGCTGGTGGCATCGCCCTGGTTCTGGTGGGGCCTGGCGCTCGCCCTGCTGGCGGCGGAAGCCCTGGCGCCCGGCGCCTTCATGTTGTGGCTGGGCTTCGCCGCGGCCGGCACCGCGTTGATCGCGATGATGACGCCGATGCCGGTCGACGCGCAGTGGATGCTGTTCGCGGTGCTGTCGCTGTTGTCGGTGCTGATCGGCTGGCAACTGCGGCGGCGGCACCCGCCAGGCGAGACGGACCAGCCGCTGCTCAACCGGCGCGGCGCCCAGCTGGTCGGGCAGGTGCACGTGCTGGAGTCGGCGATCGTCGACGGCCGCGGGCGGATGAAGATCGGCGATGCGTACTGGACCGCGCTCGGCCCCGACCTCCCCGCGGGCACGCGCGTCCGGGTCCTCGACGCCGACGGCGGCGCGTTGCGGGTCGACGTCGCTTCCTGACCACGCGGGCGCGCGCCGGCGCGTCCTACAATGGCCGGCTTCCCGCACGGGGTTTCTCCCCAGGAACCGGCCATGACCCGCAAGACACCCCTCAACGATGCCCATCGCGCCCTCGGCGCGAAGATGGTCGACTTCGGCGGCTGGGACATGCCGTTGCATTACGGCTCGCAGGTGGACGAGCACCACCAGGTCCGGCGCGATGCGGGGATGTTCGACGTCAGCCACATGACCGTGGTCGACCTGCACGGCGACGAGGTGAAGGCATTCCTGCGGCGGCTCGTGGCGAACTCCGTCGACAAGCTGAAGGCGCACGGCAAGGCGCTGTACACCTGCATGCTCGACGAGCGCGGCGGGGTGATCGACGACCTGATCGTCTATGCCATGGGCGATACGCACTACAGGCTAGTGGTCAATGCCGCCACCCGGGAGAAGGACCTGGCCTGGATCCGCGGCCACGCGCCGGCCGGCGTCGAGGTGCGCGAGCGCGACGACCTGGCGATGGTCGCGGTGCAGGGGCCGACCGCGCGCGAGCGCGTGCTGGGCCTGCTGGACGGCGACGCGGCGGCGCGCGCCGGGAAGCTCGCCCGCTTTTCCGCGGCCGACGTCCAGGCGCGCGACGGGACGCCGATGTTCCTGGCACGCACCGGCTACACGGGCGAGGACGGCTTCGAGATCGTCGTGCCCGCCGACCGCGTCGAAGCGTTGTGGCAGTCGCTGCTCGGCGCGGGCGTCAAGCCCGCGGGGCTGGGGGCGCGCGACACCTTGCGCCTGGAGGCCGGCATGAACCTGTACGGGCAGGACATGGATGAATCCACGACGCCGTACGAGGCGGGGCTGGCCTGGACGGTCGCGCTGGACGAAGGCCGCGCGTTCACCGGGCGCGACGTGCTGGAGGCGCAGCGCGACAAGGGCGTGCCGCGGCAACTGGTCGCCCTGGTGCTCGACGAGAAAGGCGTGCTGCGCCATGGGCAGAAAGTGACGACCGCCAACGGCGACGGCGAAGTGCTGTCCGGGACTTTCTCGCCGACCCTCGGCAAGGCGATCGCGTTCGCGCGCGTGCCGGCCGGCGACCCCGGCGAGGTCCATGTCGAAATCCGCGGCCGCGCGCTGCCGGTGCGCGTGGTGAAGGCCCCGTTCGTGCGCGAAGGGAAGGCTTTACACTAGCGGCCCATCCACCCGCCGGCGCCTCGCCGGCCACCGCGACGCAGTCCACGGAGCACCCCACATGAGCGAGATCCCAGGCGACCTGAAGTTCATGAAGTCCCACGAGTGGGCGCGCAGGGAAGGCGACGGCAAGGTGACCGTCGGCATCTCCGACCACGCGCAGGGACTGCTCGGCGACCTGGTGTACGTCGAGCTCCCCAACGTCGGCGACCGGGTCGAGGCGGGCAACGCGTGCGCCGTGGTCGAGTCGGTCAAGGCGGCGTCCGACATCTACGCCCCGGTGACCGGCACGGTGGTCGAGGTCAACGCCGCGCTGGCCGACAAGCCCGAGACCATCAACGAGGACGCCTACGGCGACGGCTGGATCTTCGTGGTGGAACTCGAGGAGCCCGAACAGCTCAAGGAATTGCTGGAACCGGACGACTACGCCGAACTCGTCGAGGACGGCAACTGACCCGTCGACGACACCGCGCGTCGAACCGAACCCGCGCCGAGAGGCGCGGGTTTTTTCTTGCCCGCACGGCGTGCGGGGCCAGCAGGAACCCGCGCACTTTCGCGCAAATCGGCTTGTGCATCGCGGTACGGCGGCGGGTGGCGGACCGACCCGCGCCGGCGCGCCGGTCCCGCCGTCGGCGCCCGGTTGCCTGCATCGCACGACGTGCGACGCCGTCGAAAACAAGGTGGACAAAACTTCGCCATGCGGCTGTAACCCGCGCCACTGCTTGTTCCTGGCCCGTCAATGTCGTGCGTGCAGCGCATCCATGACGCGCGGCGCGCAAACCGATGGCATCTCCTGGCGCCAGTTCCCCACGCCCGGGCGCGGGAAACGCCGACTGGACGCCCCTCGGGGTTGTTGACAGTGGAAAAAACCGTGATTACGTTTCGCCCGAGCAGCCTGACTGCGGACACGAGTGAGCCGAGCCATCGCGACAACACGAGCCACATTGCAACCATCCGCCCTGACAGTCACAACGGTGGACGGGACGCATCTCCCCCGCGAAAACACGATGGCCACACCAGACACGACCCGCGACGCACTGCGCCGCGGGTTTTTTGTTGCGCGCGCCCGGCCCCTGGCCCGGCGCGGCGCATCCCCCGAATCCGTTCCTGCACGCTCCGCGTGCCGGCGGTTGGCCGCGGGTCCCACTCCCGCGGCGATGCTTCGAACTGGGCAGTAACTCCAGCTAGTCCACTGACGAGGAGCCATTCCATGGCCATGAAGAAAGCGACCAAGAAGTCCGCCAAGAAGGCGACGAAGAAGTCCGCCCGCAAACCGGCGGCCAGGAAGACCGCGAAGAAATCCGCCCGCAAGGCAGCCAAGCGCCCCGCGCGCAAGACGGCAGCCAAGAAGACGGCCCGCAAGTCCACCCGCAAGACGGCCAAGCGCCCAGCGCGCAAGACCGCCGCCAAGAAGACGGCTCGCAAGTCGACCAGGAAGACGGCCGCCAAGAAGACGGCGCGCAAGTCGACCCGCAAGTCGGCCAAGCGCCCGGCGCGCAAGACCGCCGCCAAGAAGACGGCTCGCAAGTCGACCCGCAAGACCGCCAAGAAGACGGCACGCAAGTCGACCCGCAAGACGGCCCGCAAGGTCGCCAAGCGTCCGGCGAAGAAGGCTGCAAAGAAGGCCACCCGTCGTCCCGCGAAGAAGGCCGCGAAGAAGGCCGCCAAGCGTCCGGCGAAAAAGGCGGCCAAGCGACCGGCCCGCCGCGCGAGCAAGAAGTCGGCCCCGGTGACCATGCCGGCGCTGCCGACACCGATGATCTAATAAGAAACCCCGATAACACCGTAATCCGACTCCCTCCCCGCTGCCCAGGCGGGGGGGAGTTTTTTTTGGGGCCGGCGTCGCCGGTCAGAACGGGGCGGCGGTGGCCGTCGTGCTCTCGCTGCCGGGGCGCCGCGGCAACAGCGCGGGCTCTTCGTAGTAGCTGACGCCGCGACCGGCGGGCAGGCCCTGCCGGTAGGCGAGCATCGCGTCGTCCATCACATTGGGCGACAGCCACTGGTGCTGTGACAGCCCGATCGCCCGGTCGAGGATCGTCGGCAGCAAGCCCGACGGGAGCCCGCTCTCGCCATTCCAGAGGATCGCGACGCCGAGGTCGCGCTCGGGCAGCAACGCGATCACACCGCGATACCCCTGCACGGCGCCTGCGTGGTAGACGAGGCGCTGCCCCGCGTAGTCGTAGACCCGGAAGCCCAGGCCGTAGCCGGCCTCCGAAACGCGCGCGCGCCGCCAGGACGAAGAGCGCGTCTCCGACGGCGTGGACACCAGGGGTTCGTGCAGCGTGGCGAGCAGCGGGGCAGGCAGCACTTCCGGTCGGTGTCCGCCCTGCGCGAGCAACCATTGCGCCATGTCGGACGCGCTGGCGTTGACGCCGGCGGCGGGAGCCAACCGGTAATAGGTCGGCTTCGGGCGCACCGACACCCAGCCCGAACGCGTGCGCACGTGCGGCCGCGCCCAGCTCGGGCTGGCCTCGATGCCTTCCAGGCCCAGGCTTGCGTCGTGCATCCCGAGCGGGCCGAAGATCCGGCGCTCGACGGCCTGGCTGTAGAAGTGGCCGGTGGCCGCGAACACCACGTCGCCGATCAGGCTGAAGGCGACGTTCTGGTAGGTGTAGCACTCGCCCGGGTCGCAACGCAGCGGCGTCTCGTACAGCTTGCGCACCAGGTCGCGGTAGTCGGCGTTCGCCTCGATCGCACGGTCGTAGGTGTGGTGCGGCAGGCCAACCTGGTGGCTGAGCACGTTGGCGACCGTGAGCTCGCGCGAGGCGGCCGGGTCGTGCAAGCGGAAATCGGGGAGAAAATCCTTGAGCCGGCTGTCCCAGCGCAACGCGCCCTCGGACACGAGCAGGCCGGTGATGGTGCCGGCGAATCCCTTGGACAGCGACGCGAGCCGGAACACCGTGTGCTGGCCCACCGGTTCGGCGGCCTCGGTGTCGGTGATGCCGTAGCCGCGCATGCTCAGCACCTGGCCGTCGTGCACGATCGCCATCGACAGGCCCGGGACGCGGTGGCCTTCCACCAGTGCCTGCGCCATCGCCTCGAACTCGCGCACGTCGAAGCCCTTCGCCAGCGGCATCGTGTCGACGGCGGTGGCGGGGGACTGCACCGGCGGCGACGCCCGCTCGGGCGTGACGTCGACCAGGACCGGCTGGGCCGCCAGGCTCCCCGACCAGGTGCCGGGGACGTCGGTGGTTTGCGCAGTCGAGGCGAGCGCAAGCGGCAGCGACAGGCCGAGCAGGGCGACCCGCCAGCGGCGACGCATGGGCCTGTCCTGCTTCGGCATCGATTCCACCCTCTTCGCGTTGCGGCCTGTCCGTCCGATTCTATGCGCCCGGGTAGGCGCTGGAGTGAACCGCACGTGCAGGGCTGCATAATGGCCACTGAACGCCCCGTCGACCATGACGGCGTCCACGGAATGACCAGGAGCTTGCCATGACCACCTTGCTGATCCTGATCGCGCTCGCCGCCATCGTCGTGTTCTGGGGCGTCGCGATCTACAACGGGCTCGTCACCGCCCGCAATGCCTACAAGAATGCGTTCGCGCAGATCGACGTCCAGCTGCAGCGCCGCTTCGACCTGATCCCCAACCTGGTCGAGACCGCGAAGGCCTACCTCTCGCACGAGCGGGGCACGCTGGAAGCGGTCACCTCGGCGCGCACCGCCGCGCAGGCCGGCCTGTCCGCCGCGAAGGCGTCGCCCGGGGACCCCGCCGCGATGGCCGAGCTGGGCCGTACCGAGGCCGCGCTGGAAGGCGCGCTCGGACGCCTGATGGTGACCGTGGAGGCTTACCCGGACCTCAAGGCCAGCCAGAACATGATGCAGCTGACCGAGGAACTCTCGAGCACCGAGAACAAGGTCGCGTTCGCGCGCCAGGCCTACAACGACAGCGTCATGGCCTACAACAACAAGCGCGAGGTGTTCCCGGCAAGCCTGGTCGCCAACAACTTCGCGTTCAAGCCGGCCGCGCTGCTCGAGATCCCGGCCGACCAGCAGGCCGCCGTGCGCGCAGCGCCCAAGGTCGAGTTCTGAGGCGCCACAGCCCGCCGGCATGAACTTCTTCGAACGCCAGGCACAGGCGCGGCGGACGTCGACGCGCCTGCTGGTGCTGTTCGGGCTGGCCGTCATCGGGATCGTGCTGGCGGTCGACGTGGCGGTCTGGCTCGCCTGGGGACCGCCGGACGGCGGGCTGCCGTCGCCCGGCGTGCTCGCGTTCGCCAGCGTGGCGACGCTCGCCGTGATCGGCCTCGGCTCGCTCTATCGCATCGCATCGCTGCGTTCCGGCGGTGATGCGGTGGCGGTGCAGCTCGGTGGCGTGCCGGTACCCGAAGGCACGACCGACCTGTCGCTGCGCCGGCTGCGCAACGTGGTCGAGGAAATCGCCATTGCCTCCGGGGTGCCGATGCCCGCGCTGTTCGTGCTCGAGCACGAGGCCGGCATCAACGCGTTCGCGGCTGGCTATGCGCCGACCGATGCCGCGGTCGCGGTGACCCGCGGCGCGCTCGACCGGCTCAACCGCGACGAGTTGCAGGGCGTCATCGCCCACGAGTTCAGCCACATCCTCAACGGCGACATGCGCCTGAACATCCGGCTGATGGGCCTGCTGTTCGGGATCCTGATGCTCGGGCTGATCGGCCGGAAGGTGCTGTACCTGGGCGGCGGCGGCCGGCGCGGGCGCGGGTCGCTGCCCATCCTCGCCGCGGCGCTCATCGCGATCGTGATCGGCTACGTCGGGGTGTTCTTCGCGCGGATGATCAAGGCTGGCATCAGCCGCACCCGCGAGTCGCTGGCCGACGCGGCCGCAGTGCAATTCACCCGCCAGACCGTGGGCCTGGCCGGTGCGCTGAAGAAGATCGGCGGCCTGCCCGGTGGCGCGCGCCTGGCGGACCGCGGCGACGCGGAGGAAGTCAGCCACATGCTGTTCGGCGATGGCATCGGCTTCAGCGGATTGTTCGCGACGCATCCGCCGCTGGTCGAACGGATCAAGGCGCTCGAACCGGGGTTCGACGCGGCCCGCCTGGAGGTGCTGTCGCGCCAGTGGATGCAGCACGCGCCCAATGGCCTGGAGGAGGACGCGCAGCTCGGCTTCGCTGCGCGCGACGCCGGTGCACTGCCTGACGACGCCGCGCAGTTCCCGGTTGCGGCCAGCGACGTCGCCGACCAGGTCTCACAGCCTGGCGCGGACGACTACCTGCGCGCAGACGTGATCGTCGCGGCACTCCCGGAGGAACTGCGCGCCCTCGCGGCGCGCCGCGAGGCGGCCATCCCGCTGGTGCTGGCGCTGCTGCGCGACGACGACCCGTCGCTGGCGCAACGCCAGGACGTCGAGGTCGCCGCGCGACTGGGTTCGCCGGTCGCGAACGCGGCTCGCGAGTTGCACGCGGGGCCGCTGGCCGGGCTGCATTCGTTGCTCCGGCTGCCGCTGGCGTCGCTCGCGTTCCCGGTGCTGCGGCTGCGACCGCGGCCGGAGATCGATGCCTTCCTCGACACCGTGCACGCCGTCGTGCACGTCGATGCGCATGTCTCGCTGTTCGAGTACTGCCTGGGACGCCTGTTGCACGTGCAGCTGCGCGAGTCGCTGGATCCCGCGCGGCATGCCCGCTTCGGGCGGCGCAAGCCGGGGGAGGTGCGCAGCGAGATCGCCACCCTGCTGTGCGTGCTGGCCCAGTCGGGGCACGACGATCCCGCGGAAGCGCAGCGCGCCTACCTGGCCGGCATGCAGCGCATCCTGCCGCGCGACCACCTGCCGTACCTGCCGCGCGAACAGGGCGCGCTGGCGCTCGATGCCGCCTGGGCCCCGCTCGACCAGCTGGACCCGCTGGCCAAGCAGGCGCTGGTCGAGGCGGCCACGACGACCATCGCGCACGACGGCCGCATGTACGCCCCCGAAGCGGAGCTGCTGCGCACGCTGTGCGGCGTGCTGCACTGCCCGCTGCCGCCGTTGCCGACCGGGGCCTGAGTGGCCGCGCCCGCACCGGTCCCCGCCCGCGTCCAGCAGGGCGAGTGGTACGCGGTTTCGGTCTCGTTCGTCTATTTCTTCTGCGTGCTGGCCGCGTACTACATGATCCGGCCGGTGCGCGAGCAGCTGGCCGCGGCGGTCGGCTCCATGCACCTGCCGGTGTTCTACGCGGCAACGCTGGTGGCGATGGTCGCGCTCGCGCCGGTGTTCGGCTGGCTGGTCTCGCGGTTCCCGCGGCGGATCGTGGTGCCGCTGGTGTACCTGGCCTTCATCGCGTGCCTGCTCGGCTTCATGCCACTGTTCGCGCAGCCCGGCCTGCTCGACACGCGCGCGCTGGGCACGCTGTTCTTCGTCTGGGTCAGCGTGTTCAACCTGTTCGTGGTGTCGGTGTTCTGGATCTTCATGTCCGACATCTGGGCGCCGGCGCAGGCGCGGCGGCTGTTCCCGATCATCGCGGTGGCGGGCACCGCAGGCGCGCTGGCCGGTCCAGCGCTGACGCGCAGCCTGGTCACCACGCTGGGCATCGCGCCGCTGCTGCTGGTGTCCGCTTCGTTGCTGGCGGTGGCGATCGCCTGCGTGGTGCTGCTGGGGCACTGGGCGCGCCGGCACGGGCAGCGCCGGCACGAAGCCGGGCACGACGACGCGGTCGGCGGCGGGATGTGGGACGGCCTGAAGCAGGTCTTCCGCGATCCGTTCATGCGCGGCATGGCGATTCTGCTGTTGCTCGCCGACGGCATCGGCACCGTCAACTACGCGCTGGTGGCCGACTACTCCGGCGCGACGTTCGCCGACGCGGTGGCGCGCACGCGCTTCGCCGCGAACCTGGACCTGGCCACCAACCTGCTGACCGCGATCGTGCAATTGACGGTCACGCGCTGGCTGCTGCCGCGGCATGGCGCCGGGCCGGCGATCATGGTGTGGGCCCTCGTCAGCGCCGCGGCACTGATGCTGGTGGTGTTCGCGGCCGACCCATACGCGCCGCTCGTGGGCGCGCTGCCGGCGGTTGCCGTCGCGCTCGTGGCCAGTCGCGGCCTGGCCTACGGCATGGCCGAGCCGGCGCGCCACAGCCTGTTTGCGCGCGTGCCCCGCAACCTGCGTTACAAGGGCCAGAACGTGGTGGACACCGCGGTGTGGCGCTTCGGCGACCTGGTGATCGCCTCGGGCATGAACGCGTTGCGCGGGGTTGGCGTTGGAATCGCAGGCTTCGCGGGGTTGAGCGCGGTGGCTGCCGCCGGGGCGGCGGCGCTCGGCTGGCGCCTGTCGCGGCGCGTGGAAGCGGCACCCGCATCGGCCGCCGTGGCGCCGCCGTGACACCGCGGATGCGAACGTCCGGATGATGCGCTGGCAATGGCGTCGACGATGGTGGCAGTGGAGCGCCTGGCTGCTGGCCGGCGTGGTGTTCGGGCTGTGCGTGTGGGGCTTCGTCTGGGAGCCTTCGCAACTGGTCGAGCGCGACCACGTGCTGCGCCTCCCGGGCTGGACGCCGGAATGCGACGGCCTGCGCATCGACGTGCTCGCCGACATCCATACCGGTTCGCCGCACAACGGCGTCGGGAAGCTCGACCGGATCGTGCGCACGGTGGCGAATGGCGACGCCGACGTCGTGCTGCTGGCGGGGGACTACGTGATCCTGAGCGTCTTCATGGGCGAGTACGTGCCTGCCGACGTCGTGGCCAGGCACCTGCGGCCGTTGACGGCGCGCAAGCCTGTGTACGGCGTGCTCGGCAACCACGACTGGTGGAAGGACGGCGCGAAGGTGAGCGCCTCGATGTCGGCCGCGGGCGTCACGATGGTCGACAACCGTTCGGTGCCGGTCTCGGTGCGCGGCTGCGAGTTCTGGGTGGCCGGGATCGGCGACCTGTGGGAAGGCAGGCCCGACATCGAGGCCGCGTTTGCGGGCATTCCCGACGACGGGCGCCCCGTGATCGCGTTGACGCACAATCCCGACCTGTTCCCCGACGTGCCGGCGCGTTCGACATTGCTGGTCGCCGGCCATACCCATGGCGGCCAGGTCACGTTGCCGGTGGTCGGCCGACTGGTCGTGCCGTCCAAGCTCGGCGATCAATACGCCAGCGGACACGTCGCGGAAGGCGGCGAGCACCTGTTCGTGTCGCCGGGGCTCGGCACCAGCATCCTGCCGGTGCGCTTCGGCATCCCGCCCGAGATCTCGCGGTTGACGCTGTTGCGCAAGGAGGACGGCAGCGGGCAGCATCGGGATCCATGAAGAGATGCCATGGTTGGTTGCTCGTCGCACTGGCGGGTGGTTTCGCATCCGGTTCGCATGCGACGGACCGGCCGCCATCGCTCGTGATCACGCCGCCAGCACTTGCCCCCCTGCCGCCGCCTGCGCGCGGCAACGCACCGGTCAGCGTCGACCCCGATGTTCCGCGCGGCCCAGTGTCGTCGCCCGGGCCGGTCGAGCTCGACATCGAGGAGCGCATCGTCCGTTACGCCGTGCCGGGCCACGACCTGGACGCGCTGCGCGCGGCGCTGGCCGACCAGGCGCTGGCCGAGGAGGCAGGCGGTAGCCATGGGCGCACCCGGAGCGACATCCGCATCCGCTTCAAGCCAACGCCAGTCGAAGGCGGTTGCGTTGCGGACGATGCCGCCATCGCGGTCGTGGTCACGACGACGCTGCCGGAATGGGAACCGGGACGCGTGGTGCAACCCGGCCTGCGCGAGCGCTGGCAAGCCATGGCGGCAAGCTTGCAGGGACACGAGGCCAGGCACCGCGACCATGCGCTGGACGCAGTGCGTGAACTGCAGTCGCTGCTGTCGGGCCTCGGCGTTCAGCGGGACTGCCATGCCCTGCGCGTCGCCGCCGACCGCGCCTTCCTGCAGGTGACCCTGCGCGCCGAGTTCCTTGATCGCCGCTACGACGAGCGGACCCGCAACGGCGTGGAAGAGGGCATCGTCTTCTAGGTCAGGCCGCGCGGCGGTCGCCGTTGGAGAGTTCGTCGCGGTAGTAGCCCGCCGAGCGCAATTCCCAGCCGGCGAAGTCGTCGACGCCGATTGCGTCGAGGGTCATCTCGCGCAACGCCTCGAGCTGGGTGCGTTCCTGCGCGGTGATCCAGCCTTCGCGCACGCCCTCGTCGAGCTGCGCGTCGAACTCCAGCGCCTCGATGTCGCTGTGCTTGAGCGCCTTGAGGAACTTGCGTTCCACCGGCTCGGCGTTGACCACGGCGGGGAGGTAGCTGTAGATGCGCCCGGCCGGATTGTTCGCGCATGGCGTAGTGAACACGCCGCTGGCCAGTCGGTCGCGTGCGTCGTTGGGCACCATCAGCAGGCTCGCGGCCTTGTGGCCCAACCGGTCGCTGGGCGCCTGCGCGCGCCGGCCGAGCGGGAACACCAGCAGCCACAGCAGCCAGCCCACCGGGCGGATCGGGAAGTTGCGCAGGGCGGCCGACAGCGACAGCTCCATGCGATGCACGCTGTCGTGGAACGCCCAGGCCAGCAGCGGGCGATCGCCGACGGGCCGGCCTTCGTCCTCGTAGCGCTTGAGCATCGCGCTGGTGAGGTACAGGTGGCTGAGCACGTCGCCCAGGCGCCCGGACAGCGACTCCTTGAACTTGAGCTTGCCGCCGAGCAGCAGCATCGACACGTCGGCGCACAGCGCGAGCACCGCCGAATAGCGGTTGAGCTTGCGGTAGTAGCGGCGGGTGTACGCATCGCCAGGCACCGACCCGAACAACGCGCCGGTCAGCCCGAACCACACGCTGCGCACCGCGTTCGAGATGGCGAAGCCGATGTGCCCGAACAGGTTGCGGTCGAACTCTTCCAGGCGCTGTACCGGATCCTGCAGCGAAGCCGCACGCATTTCCTTGAGCACCCATGGATGGCACAGGATCGCGCCCTGCCCGAAGATCATCAGCGAGCGGGTCATGATGTTCGCGCCCTCGACCGTGATCGAGATGGGCGTGGCCTGCCAGGCGCGCCCGAGGTAGTTGCGCGGGCCGAGGATGATCCCCTTGCCGCC
>DASTUL010000170.1:0-4541 GCA_035759645.1 Lysobacteraceae bacterium
CACAGTGAAGTGGTTCAACGACGCCAAGGGGTTCGGCTTCATCGCCCCTGAAGACGGCAGCGCCGACGTGTTCGTGCATTACTCGGCGATCGAGACCAAGGGATTCCGCAGCCTGCAGGAAGGCCAGCGGGTCAGCTACGAAGTGGTGCAGGGCCCGAAGGGCGCCCAGGCTTCCGGCGTCGCGCCGGCCGACGCCATCGCCTGATCGACCACGATCCAGATTCAAAGGCCCCGCTGAAGCGGGGCCTTTTTTTATGCCGAGGCGCTTGCGTGCCGTCAGCGCAGCCAGGCGCGCCCGTTGTAGACGCGGACGTACGAGCCCTCGCGGATGCCGCCGAGTTCGCCCTGCGTGACCACCACGCTGCGGCCGTCCTGCATCCGCACCGTGAGGCTGTAGGTGTCGTTGTTGGCCTGCACGCGGTTCTGGATGGCGTTGCCTGCGACCGCGCCGGCCACCGCGCCCGCGACCGTCGCGGTGTTCTGGCGGCCTTCGCTTTCGTCGTCGGCGAGCTCGCGACCGGCGGCCGCGCCGACGATGCCGCCCAGCACCGCGCCGGTGGCATTCGGAACGGAAGTGCCGCTGCCGGCGATCATGTCGATCCGGGTCACGGTGCCGCAGTCGTAGCAGTTGGCCGTGCTGCTGGCCGGCGGCGGCCCGCCGTACCCGTAGCCGGGGGAAGTCGTGGTGCAACCGGCCATCGCCATGCTGGCGGCGGCCGCGAGGCCGATGAGGCCGAGGTTCGAACGACGAAGCGTCATGCCGGTCTCCTGAGGGGTGTCCAAGCGCACGCTAGGTCGCGCCATGTGAACACCCAATCAACCGGGCGTGAAACCCGGGGCACCGTTCATGCAGGGCCGTCAGCTGCGGAAGTCCTGGTGGCAGCCCTTGCAGCCTTTCCCGACCTCGCCCAGCACCGCGCCCATCGCCGCGCAATCCTGCGGCGGGGAGGCGATCGCCCCGTCGAGCGTGGCACGCAGGGTGCTCGCGTGCTTCGCGAACCGCTCGTCGTCGGCGAGCGCCGGGAATCCCTGCTCGAGGTCGTTGGCCATCGTGCGCAGTGCCTGCAGGTGGGGCAGCGCGTCGGTTGCCGCGCAGCGGTTGCTGTCCAGGCCCGACTTGAGCTGGCCGACGTGCCAGGCCTGCACGTGCATCAGCGCCTCGTGGAAGTGGTCCTTGCGCGCGTCGATCGCGCGCATCGCCATCACCGTGCCGATGGCGCCGATGACCAGGCCGAGCAGGAACAGGAACAGGTAGCGCGAAGCGTGGCTCTTGCGGGCGGGCGCGGCGGTCGTGTTCATCGGCAGGGTCCCCGTGGATGGCGTCGCCGGAAAACTAGCACGCCTACCTTGGCGCCTGTCTAGAATCGGCGCCATGCAGACCCTGTTGCGCGAGCGGTTTTCCGGTATCGACCGGTTGTACGGGAGCGGCGCGGTCGAGCGCCTGGCCGGGCGCCACGTGGCGGTGGTCGGGCTGGGCGGGGTGGGTTCCTGGGTGGTCGAGGCGCTGGCGCGCTCGGCGGTCGGGCGGCTGGCGCTCATCGATGCGGACGACGTGTGCCTGTCCAACACCAACCGGCAACTGCACGCGCTCGACGGCCAGTACGGACAAGGCAAGGCCGCCGCGCTGGCGGCGCGCTGCCGGGCGATCAATCCCGCGATCGAGGTCGATCCGGTCGCCAGCTTCCTGACGCCGTCGAACCTGGAGGCGTTGCTCGACCGCGGCTACGACCTGGTGATCGATGCCTGCGACAGCTTCCGCAGCAAGGTCGAGATGATCGCCTGGTGCCGGCGGCGCAAGCTCCCGATCGTGGTGTCGGGGTCCGCGGGCGGGCGCACCGACGCAACGCTGGTGCGCGTCCGCGACCTCTCGCGCACGGAGCACGACGCACTGCTCGCGCTGGTGCGCAAGAAGCTGCGCGCCGAGTTCAACTTCCCGAAGAACCGCGACCGCTATTTCGGCGTGCCCGCGGTGTACTCGTTGCAGAACGTCCGCTACCCGCAGGCCGACGGCACGGTTTGCGGCACCCGTCCCGACGTCGGCCCGGACGCGGCGCTGAAGCTCGACTGCGGCGCGGGCCTGGGCGCCGCCACCCACGTGACCGGCGCCTTCGCCTTCGCCATGGCCGGCAAGGCCATCGAGAAATTGCTGGCCGATTGACGCCAACCCGTGGGAGCCGGCATGCCGGCGAAGAGCTCGCCGCCATGGCGGCTCCTACAAGAGCGCAAACAGTCTTTCGGCGTTGGCCGTGGTCGCCTTCGCGATGTCCGCCGGCGCCTCGCCCCGTATTTCCGCAATCGCCTCCAGCACGCCCGGCAACCGGCACGGTTCGTTGCGCTGCCCCTGGTGCCCGCACAGCGGCTGGTCCGGCGCGTCGGTTTCCAGCAACACCTGTGCCAGCGGCACGCCGGCAACGACCTTCCGGATGCGGTTCGCACCCGGGTAGGTCGCGGGCCCGCCGAAGCCGAGCAGGAAACCGGCTTCCTCCAGTTGCCGCGCCTGCTCGACGCTGCCGCCGTAGCTGTGCACGACCCCGCGCAACCCGCCCACCTTGCGCACCGCGACGATCACGTCCTCGACGGCGCGCCGCGCATGCACGATCACCGGCAGGTCGAACTCGCGCGCCAGCCGCAGCTGCGCGTCGAAGTAGTGCAACTGCGTGTCGCGATCGAGCCCGTCGACGTAGTAGTCCAGGCCGCATTCGCCGATGGCGACCGGCCGCTCGCGTTCGATCCAGCGGCGCAGGTCGTCGAGGTGTCCGGGCCGATGCGCCTCGAGCAACAACGGATGCAGCCCATACGCGGGAAACAGCCCGGGGTCGGCCGCACAGCAGCCGCGCAGTCGCGGCCAGGTCGCGGCATCGATCGCGGGCACCACCTGGCGGTCGACGCCGGCCGCCTTCGCCCGGGCCACTACGGCATCGCGATCCGGGTCGAACGCGGGGTCGTCCAGGTGGACGTGGGTGTCGACGAGGTCCAAGTCGGCTGCGACGGCGTCAGCGGCGGCGACGCCCCTCGTCGACCGCTTCGCCGTCGATCACCGGGCCCGGCTTGGCGTCCCGGTTCTTCCAGTTGGCGAGCAGCAACGTCCCCAGGCCGAGCAGGATCTCGTCGATCAGCGGGATCGGGTCGAACGGCCAGAGCACGCTGACCGCGAACAGCGCCGCGGTGATCTTGAACAGCGTGGGGTAACGCAGGCGCCGGGCGAAGGCGAGGAACGGGACGAGCAGTGGACTGGGCATGGACGCAGCCTCGCGAGTGCCGGGTGAAGGCGACGCTAGCATTGTGGGAGCCGCCATGGCGGCGAAGCTGTTCGCCGGCATGCCGGCTCCCACAGGTCCAGGGGCCCGGCGAGGTTCCGTGACGGCCGTCTGGTTGCGGGGCCAAGGGCGGTTCAGGAACGTCGTGCTGCAATCACGCCGTGCCAACCCGCGGGCAAGTCCCGCCCAGGAGCCGACATGAAGAACAACACCCTTGCCATCGCACTCGCGTCGCTGCTCGTGGGCGGCGTCGCTGTCGCCGCGTTCCAGAACAACCGCCAGCCGCAGCCGTATGAAACCGCGACCGCGGAAACCGAAGCCTCCGCTGACGCAGCCGGCTTCGACTTCTTCGGCGACAGCGGCCTGGAATACGCCGAGGTCCTGGCCGTCGCGCCGGTGACCCAGCCGACCACCCTGTATGCCACCGTCATCGGCACCGAGCCGGTGCGCGAGACCGTCACCACCTCCACCCCGCGCCAGGTCTGCAACGACGTGGTGGTGCAGGAGCGGATGCCGGAACGCGACGGCCTGATGGGCGGCACCATCGCCGGTGCCGTGATCGGTGGCGCGCTCGGCAACCAGGTGGGCGACGGCAACGGCCGCAAGCTGGCCACCGTGGCCGGCGCGGTCGCCGGCGGCTACGCCGGGCGCCGGATCGACCAGCGCCACGTCGGCGGCCAGGTCGTCGCCAACACCCGCACCGAATGCCACACCGTCTCCGACTCGGCGCAGTCCTCGCGGGTGGTCGCCTACAACGTGACCTACCGCAACCCGGACGGCACCACCGGCAGCATGCGCACCGGCGAGCAGCCGGGCGAGCAGATCAAGCTGGGCGAAGGCGAGGAAGTCGTCGGCTACGACGTGACCTACCGCCACGACGGCGTCGATCGCACCGTCCGCATGGAAGAGGACCCGGGCAACCGCCTGCCGATCCTCGACGGCAAGGTCGTGCTGCAGACCGCCGCCCTCGACGAGCCAGCCGACCGCGGCTAGCTCCAAATCCTGTGGGAGCCGCTACAGCGGCGAGCTTTTCGCGAAGGGCTCGCCGCTATAGCGGCTCCCACATCACCCAAGAAGGGGCCGGAGCAATCCGGCCCCTTCCGCTTTTTCCGGACCGCCCCCGGTCGCCTACAATGTGAAATTCCCTCGCCGAAACCGCGCTGACATGGCCCTCGACCCCTTCGACCTGTACGACGTCCGCTCCCTGCTGACCGAGGAGGAGCAGGCGGTGCAGGACAGCGTGGCGCGGTTCACCGACGAGCGCGTCATCCCGATCATCGGCGA
>DASTUL010000171.1:0-4940 GCA_035759645.1 Lysobacteraceae bacterium
TCGATCCGGAACGAGTGGCCGTGCAGCCGCGCGCACTTGTGGCCTTCCGGCACGTTGGGCAGCCGGTGCGCCGCCTCGATGGTGAAGGCCTTGAAGATGTCCATGCGGCGAATTATGCGCCCGCCACGAGCAGCGAGCGGGATTCGCCGTCCCGTTCGAAGACGAGTTCCAGCCGTGCGCCCGCGCGTGGCGACGGTCGGCCGTCGGCGAGCAGGCTGGCGACCGTGCGCAGCGTGAAAGGCTGCTCGAAGGCCGGGCGCAATGCGGCGAAGTCATCCGCTATCGAACCCCAGGCGGTGTCCGCCCCGATCTTCGACGCCGCATTTGCGTACGCACCGAACGCATCGGCAAACCCCGTGGCGGCGATGCCGGCCTGGTGCAACACGCGCCACGCCGTCCAGGGCGCGTCGCCCTTGCGCTCACGGGCGGCCAGCGACGGATCCAGATCCTGCAGGACGTCGGCGATCATCCTGCGCATCGCGGAACCGGTGGCGTCGCCGAGCATGGCGAAGGCGGGGCCGTAGAGCGCTTCGCGCGTTGCGCAGTCGGTGCGGCCACGGGCGCGCGCGTTACGGGGCAGCGCCCGGGCGGCATGCTTCGCCCACGTGAATCGGTCTGCCTTGGCCAGGCGCGCGAACGCGGCAAGTGCCGGCTCGCCTTCCAGCGCCAGTTCGAATCGGGGCCGGCAGCGGTCCACGCCGTGCAATGCCTCGCGCAGGCGCGCGAGCAGCGACGATGCGCCGTCTCCTGCAATGACGCCCCAGAGCACGGCGTCGTCGACGATGCGCGCCAGCCCACCGCCGTCCGCGCGCAGCCGGCCTTCCTCCCACCACAGGTCCAGCGCGCGCGCCATGCCTGCACCGTCGCCTGCGTCGACGGCCTCGAACGTCGCGCCATAGGCCGTGGACCAGCCATTCACCCGCGCGGTGTAGCGCGTGGCGCCCAGGTACTCGCGGCGCGTGCGATCACCGTCGGCATCGATTCGGCGGCGCTCGACGACGCGGTCCTTGCGCTGCTGCTTGCTCTCGAGCTCGAACCAGCTGCCGAGCGAGGCGCCGATGCTCCAGCCGTGCAACCGTTCGACCACCCGGTCGCGCAGCAGCGAGACCGCATCGGCGACCACGGCTGCGTCGCCCAGCACCGCATCGGTGTCGAGCGCCAGCAGCGCCGGATGCAGGCGACGCAGCGCGTCCTCCGACAGTTCGGCCTCCAGCAGCACGGCGTCGCTCGCCAGGCGGCGGTACTCGGCCTCGAGCAACAGGCCGGCGCGCGTGCCGGCCAACGTTTCCAGGCGGCCGGCGAAACGGGTGTCGAGGTCTTCCAGGCGTTCGCGTAGTGCCTGCAGAGGCGCGTTGTCGGTGATGCCCAGGCGTTCGGCCAGAATCTTCGCGACTACGCGTTGCCGTTTCGGCAAGGTGTCGAATGACGTCGCTTCCCTGATGGCGCGCAATGCCTCGGCCGGTGCGTCCAGCGCGTCGGCGAGCACGCCGGACACGACGCGCGCGACCGCCTCCGGATCGGCAAAACCCGCATCGACGCCGACGGCTGCCTCGACCTTGCGATCGCCGTCGCGATGACGTTGGAGCACCACGCGGAAGGCACGGTCACCCGAGGCGTGCTGCCGCGCGAAGCCGATGGAGAAGCCATCCTCGATCGACACCGCGAGCGAAGCGTCGGCCGCGGCGGGCACTTCCACCAGGAACGCATCGCGGTCGCGCCCGGCAAGGCCGCCGATCGCGGGCACCGCCGCGGACAGCAATGCCGACCAGGACACGGATGCCGAAGCGGACAGCCGGCCCTCCGCCTGCACGGCGCAGGCATCGCCCACGCCCAGCGCAAGCACGTCGTCCAGCGAAAGCGCGCTGGCGAAGCGGGCGAGGTCGGCGCCGATCGCTGCTGCGCAACTTTCGTCCGGCGCGTGGCGGCGATAGCTGAGCAACCGCGCGTTCCGCCCCGCCTCCGCGCGCACGGCCAGGGAGCCGCGCGTCGCGCGCGCCACCGCTTCGGCGTCGGCCTCCAGGGCAATCCGCAACCAGGCCTTACCGGTTGCCTTCAACAGCAACGGGCGCAGGTCGTCGGCCTCGCGCGGGCCAGCGGCGCGCCGGCGCACGCCGAGTACGCGGCCATCGTCCCGGTCGCCCTTGTCGTTGAACACGTGCAGCGCAACCGAGGCCTTGCCATCGGCCGTGGCGCGCAGGACGCCATCCCGGAACGACACGCCGGCTTCGGCGGAACCTTCGGCCAACGCGACGGGCAAATCGGCGTCGCCCATCGCGCGCGTCCCGACATGCGCAAGCAGCCGGACCACGTCCGGCATGACAATCTTCTGCATCTGTTTTCCTTCCCTGGAAAGAACCCGGGCTCCGACGTGCAAGCCCCCTGCGGGCATCGCCCGCGGGCGAAAGGATAGCCGAGTGGCGGTGCCAGCGCGCCCGCTTCAGCCGTGGCGATCCGCCGGCTGCGCCCCCTTGTGCCGCGCGACTTCGACCGTCGCCGAATCCGCGCGTGCACCCACCACCATCTCCGTCAGCCAGTTCACCAGCACCGCCGTATAGGCCTTCTGCGCGGGCTTCTCCGACAGCCCGTGGTCCGCACCAGCCAGCACGCGCGCGGTCAGCGACCGCGCATTCGACAACGCGGCAACGTAGTTCTCGATCACCGCGTGCGGCACGATCTCGTCGTGCTCGGCCTCCACCACGAGCGCATCGCCCCGGTACGCGCTGCACGCGCGCAGCGCCCGGTTGTCTTCGTGCGGAATGCGCTCGCGCCGGTAGGCGTGCAGGTCGGTTTCGACGTGCAGCTGCCGCTTCGGGAGGTCCCAGCCCTCGTCGCGGTACAGCGCAGGCGAGCGCAGCGCCAACCAGCGCACCGGCCGCAACTCGGTGAGGAGCGCGGCCAGGTATCCGCCGTAGCTGATGCCGACGACCGCCATCGCCTCGGGATCCACGTGCGGCTGGCCGGCCAGCAGGTCGTAGGCTGCCAGCAGGTCGCGCAGGTTCTCGGGGCGGCTGATCGTCTCCCGTTGGGCGGCGGTGCCCTCGTGGCCGCGCAAGTCGAATGTCAGGCAGGCGCACCCGAGGCCGGCCGCCTGTCGCGCGCGCACCAGGTCGTGCGCCTGGCAGCCGCCCCAGCCGTGCACGAACAGCACGCCCGGCAGCCGGTCCGCGGGCGCGAGCAAGCTGCCTTCCAGGCAGTCGTCATCGACCCGGATGCGGACGGTCTCAAGCCGCGTGTCCATGCGCTCGCTCGTCGACCGCCAGCAGGACGGCGTACTTCGTCAGCGGACCCAGGCGCGGGTCGTCTCCGTTGTAATGCACGGTGGCGCCGGCCGGCGGCGTGCAGTCGCCGTACGCTTCGTGGCACGACACGCGCACGCGGACCACCGCGGGATTCGCGGCGAACGCCTCCATCGCCAGCAGCTCGGCTGGGCTTGCGCCGCCGATCCGCCAGGATTGCTCCAGGACGCCGCTGCGATGCGTTCCGCGAGCGTCCAGCCCGGCGACCACGTCGTAGTTGCGGCGCGATGCGAAGAAACCGGGAAACGCCCGTTGCATCTCGATGTCGTAGCGGCGCGCCTGCCGCACGGCACGCAACAACGACGAATGTCCGGGTCGGTCGATCGGCGCCGACGCAAGCCCGGCGAGCAGGTCGTCCAGTCCCCCGCGCACGACGTCGAGCGTCGAACCGGCGTAGACCTCATGGCCCTGCGGACTGGTCACGGTGTGCTGCTCCCCGTGGTAGGCGATCCGCTGCCCTGCACATTCGGCGATGCCGATGCTGTAGGTGACGGCATCGCGCAGGTCCTGCTCCAGGCTCGCGCCGTGGCGTTCCAGTTCGCCTTCCGGCAACGCCGCCAGCGCGTCGGCGAGTTCGGCGCGCGTGGTGATCCGCTGCTGGCCGTTTCCCCCGATGCCGCGCGCCAGCTTGAAGCGGACCGGCCCGAGTGGGACCAGCCGGTCGAAGGCGGTCATCGCGGCTTCGGCGCGGAACAGCGAAAAGCCCGGGAGCACCGCCTGGGCGAGCCGACGGGCCAGCGCGTGGTCCCAACCCAGCGGCACTGGTGCATCGGCATGCACCGAGGGGTGGCTGACCAGCTTGGTCGCCACGAAACCGTGCGGGACCACGCCGCCGAACAGGTCGGCCGGGGCGTGCACGTCCAGCTCCCGCACCTGCGCGCAGAGCAACGTCGCGCCGGGCACCAGGTAGGCGTTGCGCGGCGGCAAAGCAGACGCGTCAAAGGCGCCCAAGTACTCGCTGCCGCGCAGGCGGGCGATGCGTCGCGCGAGCGCGTCCAGCGTCGCCTCCTCGTGTCCACCGGGCGGGTGGTCAGGCGCACGCGTGGCATGCCAGGCGGCAACGGGTCGTCTTCGGCACGTGTCTGGTCGGTGCATGCGGGAAGGATCGGGGGGCGGTGCTCAGAAGCCCGTGAATCGCATGGCGCGCGCCGGCTCCGGCACAGTTTTCGTTCATGTCAGCGTGGCAGTACGAGACCCCTCACTGCTTCATCGGGATGACGGAGATGGTGCCGCCTCGCTCGAGTACGGCGTACTTCACCTGGTCCATGGTCTCGAGGCCCTGGGAGTTGCGCGCGGCTTCCATCACGTCTTCCTCGTTGACTTCCTGCTGCTTCATCTTGTCCTTGAGCGGCTTGCCGTTCTCGACCAGCACGGTCGGCAAGTCGTCGAGCCAGTGCTCCGCCGGCCTGGAGTTCTGCTTCAACAGCGCGAACCCCTTTTCCATCAGGATCAGCGTGGTGACCAGGACGAAGGTCGTGGTGATCGAGAAGTCGTCACCCGTCAATCCCTGCGATGCGGACTCGCCGATAATCAGGACGAGCACCAGGTCGAACGCGTTCATCTGTGCGAGCGAGCGCTTGCCGCTGATCCGGAATACGAGGAGGAGGAACAGGTAGATCGCGACGGCGCGGAGGACGGTTTCCA
>DASTUL010000172.1:0-21210 GCA_035759645.1 Lysobacteraceae bacterium
AAGGCGCGGCCGGTGGGAACTAGGCCGGCTGCAGGTTGGCGTACGCCAGCACCAGCCACTTCGCCCCGACGTCGTCGAAGTTGACCTGCACGCGCGCGTGCGCGCCGCTGCCTTCCACGTCGGTGACGACGCCCGTGCCAAACGTCGGGTGGGTGACGGATTGGCCCAACCGGAGCGTCGGCGTTTCCAGTTGCGCGTGCCCCGCGTAACGCGGATGGCGCAATACCGCCGCCGCCTTCGGCTTCGGCCGCACCTCGTGCAGCAGCGCGCCGGGGATCTCGCGCAGGAAGCGCGATGGCATCGCGTAGTGGTCCTGGCCGTGCAGGCGGCGCGTTTCCGCGTGGCTGAGCACGAGCTGCTGGCGCGCGCGGGTGATGCCGACGTAGGCCAGCCGGCGCTCTTCCTCGAGCCGACCTTCCTCCTCGAGTGAACGGCCGCTCGGGAACAGCCCTTCCTCGAGTCCGGCCAGGAACACCAGCTGGAACTCCAGGCCCTTTGCGCTGTGCAGCGTCATCAGTTGCACGCCGTCCTCGCCCGCCTGGGCCTGGCCCTCGCCGGCTTCGAGCGCCGCGTAGGCCAGGAACGCCACCAGTTCGGTCAGCGCCGCGGCCTCCTCGTCGTCCTCCGCGCGCAGGAAGCGCGAGGCGACGGAGACGAGTTCGTCCAGGTTCTCGGTCTTCGAGTCCAGTTGGCCCGCGGATTCCTTGTCGTAGTGTGCGCGCAGGCCCGAGCGCGCCAGCACGTGGTCGATCTTCTCGGGCAGTGGCAGCTCGGACGTTTCTCGCTGGAGCGCCTCGATCAGCTGCAGGAAGCCGGCCAGCGCGTTGCGCGCCCGTGCGGACAGGTCGTTGCCGGTGCTTTCGCGCAGCGCGGCGTCCCACAGGGGAATGCCGTCCTCGCGCGCGCGCCGCCGCACGCCGTCCAGGGTGCGCTCACCGATGCCGCGGGTCGGCGTGTTCACCGCGCGCTCGAAGGCCGCGTCGTCGGCGCGGTTCGCGACCAGCCGCAGGTAGGCCAGCGTGTCCTTGATCTCGGCGCGCTCGAAGAAGCGCACGCCACCGTAGACGCGGTAAGGCACCTGCTCGGACAGCAGCGCCTCCTCGAACGCGCGCGACTGGGCATTGCTGCGGTACAGGATCGCGACCTCGCCATGCGCGCCGCCGCCGCGGATCCAGTCGGCGATGCGCTCGACTGCGTAACGCGCCTCGTCGACCTCGTTGTAGGCCGCGTACAGGTCGATCTGTTCGCCCTCACCCGCGTCCGTCCACAACTGCTTCCCGAGACGGTCCGGGTTATGCGCGATGACCGCATTGGCCGCGCCCAGGATGTTGGCGGTGGAGCGGTAGTTCTGTTCCAGCTTCAGGGTTCCGGCGCCGCTGAAATCGCGCAGGAACCGCTGCACGTTTTCCACCTTCGCCCCGCGCCAGCCGTAGATCGCCTGGTCGTCGTCGCCGACCACGAACACGTGGCCAGTTCCGCCGGCCAGCAGCCGCACGAAGCCGTACTGGATCGCGTTGGTGTCCTGGAACTCGTCGACGAGGATCTCGGTGAAGCGATGGCGGTAGTGATCGAGCAGCGGGGGGTTGTCGCGCAGCACCTCGTGCGCGCGCAGCAGGAGTTCGGCGAAGTCGACCAGGCCTGCGCGGTCGCAGCGCTCCTGGTAAGCAACGTAGGCGCGGCGCATGGTCTCGAGGAACCAGTCGTCGCCCGGCTGGATGTGTTGCGCGCGCCGGCCCTCGTCCTTCTGCGCGTTGATCCACCAGGCGATCTGCCGCGGCGGGAAGCGCGAGTCGTCCAGCTCCAGCTGCTGCACCACGCGCTTCACCATGCGCAACTGGTCGTCGCTGTCCAGGATCTGGAAGCCTTCCGGCAGCCCGGCTTCCTGCCAGTGCATGCGCAACAGCCGGTGCGCCAGGCCATGGAAGGTGCCGATCCACATGCCGCGGGTGTCGCCGCGCAACTGGGCCGCAGCGCGCGAGCGCATCTCGGCCGCAGCCTTGTTGGTGAAGGTGACCGCGAGGATCCCGTGCGCCGGCACGCCGTGCACCTCGTGCAGCCACGCGATGCGGTGGGTGAGCACGCGGGTCTTGCCGGAACCGGCGCCGGCGAGCACCAGGTAGTGGCCCGGTGGCGCCGACACGGCCTCGCGCTGGGCCGGGTTCAGGCCGTCGAGCAGGTGCGAAACATCCATGCACCCATTCTATGTTTTGTGGGAGCCGGCATGCCGGCGAAAACGTTCGCCGCCATGGCGGCTCCCACAAGGATATTGGTCAGTGTTCGGCGCGCGCGGCCTTCGGTTGGTGCTGCATCAGCTTGTCGGTCCAGGCGATGCCGATCGCCGACAGGATGAACACGCAGTGGATGATGGTCTGCCACATGATCCCGGTGGCGGTCGTCGACGCGCACAGCTCCCCGGCGGCCTCGAGCGCGGGCGAGCACAGCGGCAGGCCGAGCTCGCCGGCTTCGATGAAGCTCTTGAGGAGGTGGATCGAGCTGATGCCGATGATCGCCATCGCCAGCTTCACCTTCAGCACGCTTGCGTTGACGTGGCTCAGCCACTCCGGCTGGTCCGGATGTCCCTGCAGGCGCAGGCGGGAGACGAAGGTCTCGTAGCCGCCGACGATCACCATCACCAGCAGGTTGGAGATCATCACCACGTCGATCAGGCCCAGCACCAGCAGCATGATTCCCTGCTCGGTGAGGGTGTTGGCGTCGACCACCAGGTGCACGAGCTCCTTGACGAACAGGAACACGTAGACGCACTGGGCCACGATCAGGCCGAGGTACAGGGGAAGCTGCAGCCAGCGCGACGAGAAAATCAGCGCGGGCAGCGGAGTGAGGCGGATCTGGTCGGGTGGCGTGGTCACTGGCGGCTCGCGGATGCGGGAAGGCGCGGAGTTTACGCGGGCTGGCCTAGACTCGTTGGCCCACGTCACGGAGGCGGCCCGGATGATCCAGCTGCACTACTGGCCCACGCCCAACGGTCACAAGGTCACGCTGTTCCTGGAGGAAGCCGGACTGCCCTATGAGGTTCATGCGGTCGACATCGGCGCCGGCGACCAGTTCAAGCCCGAGTTCCTGGCCATCTCGCCCAACAACAAGATGCCCGCCATCGTCGATACCGAGCCCGCGGACGGCGGCGCGCCGCTGTCGGTGTTCGAGTCCGGCGCGATCCTCTTGTACCTGGCCGAAAAGACCGGACGGTTCCTGCCGACGGACCTGCGCGGGCGGATCCCGGTGCTCGAATGGCTGTTCTGGCAGGTGGGCGGGCTGGGGCCGATGACCGGGCAGTACGGCCATTTCCACGTGTATGCACCGGAGTCGATCGACTATGCCAAGGACCGCTATCGCCGCGAGGTCGAGCGCCTGATGGGTGTGCTCGACAGACGCCTGGCGGGTCGCGACTTCATCGCTGGCGATGGATTGACCATCGCCGACATCGCCTGCCATCCATGGATCGATGCCTATGCGAAGGCACCGGTCGACATGGCGCCGTTTCCCGAATTGCGGCGCTGGCACGAAGCGGTCGGCGCCCGGCCGGCGGTGCAGCGCGCCTATGCGGTCGGGAAGACCATCCAGCCCGACGACACGAAACCCATGACCGACGCCGAGCGGCGCGTTTTGTTCGGCGCCGGCGGGCGTTAGCGGAACGCCCCGGATTGCGCTTCGCTTCATCCGGTCTACCCGCCGTAGCCCGGATGCAGGCGCAACGCGCCGGAATCCGGGATCAGTCGTCCGCCGGTGGGGTGATCGAATACGCCTCCGGCGGCACCGCGCCAAGCAGGTGCTCGACGAAGTAGTCCCAGCGCCGGCGCATCACGTACCACTGGTCTTCGCCGTAGCCGTGGCGGGCGTGCGGGAGCAGCAGCAGGTCGAAATCCTTGTTGGCCTTCACCAGCGCGTCGACGACGAGCAGGGTCGAATACGGCGGCACGTTGTCATCCATCATCCCGTGGACCAGGAACAGCTTGCCCTGCAGCTTGGCCGCGTGGTTCTGGTTGGCCTGGTCCTCGTAGTTGCTGCGCCCGTCCGCATCGAAGGTTTCCAGGCCCTGCCACTTCTCCGCCCAGTCGTCCTCGTAGTTGCGGTTGTCGTGGTTGCCGCTCTCCGCGATGCCGACCTTGAAGAACGCCGGGTACGAAAACATCGCGTCGGCGGTCGCGTAGCCGCCGCCGGAATGGCCCCAGATGCCGATGCGGTCCAGGTCGATCCAGTCGTGGCGTGCGGCGAGCTGGCGCACCGCTGCGACCTGGTCGGGCAGCGTGTTGTCGCCGATGTCGCCGTCGAACGCATCGTGGAAAGCCTTGCTGCGCCAGGGCGTGCCGAGACCGTCGACCGCGATGACGATGAAGCCGAGTTCCGCGAGCGCCTGGTGGTCGCGCCGCGCGGTGGCGAAGCTGCGACCGCGCACCGAGCCCGTCTGCGGGCCGGGGTAGATGTAGACGACCAGCGGGTAGCGCCGTGCTGCGTCGAAGTGCGTCGGCTTGAACATCAGGCCGTAGAGCTCGGTCTCGCCGTCGCGGGCCTTGACGTTGAACGGTTCCGGCGGCACCCACCCGGCGGCGAGCAGCCGCGTGATGTCGGCGCGTGCGACCTCGGCGACCAGGCTGCCATCGGCGGATTTTCGCAGCACGGTGACCGGTGGCGTTGTCGGCGTGGAATAGGTGTCGACGAAATACGTGCCGTCCGGCGACAGCGTGATGTCGTGGTTCGCGTCCTCCGGCGTCAGCAGCACCGGCGCGCCACCGTCCAGGCCCACCTTGTAGAAGTGCTGGTAGTACGGATTGCGCCCCGGTTCCATGCCGACGCCGCGGAACCAGCCCGTCCGCGTCGCGGGATCCAGGCGCAGCACTTCGGTGACGTTGCCTTCGCCCGTCGTGATCGCGTGCTGCAGGTCGCCGCTCGACAGGTCGTGCAAGTACAGGTGCCCCCAGCCGCTGCGCTCGGAGAACCAGATGAACTCGTCGCTGCGCGGCAGGTATTTCCAGTTGACCGCGCCGTTGCCGCTCTCGAAGTAGGTCGGCGCGTGCTCGTGGAACACGGTGCGTACCTGGCCTGTCGCGGGATCGGCGACGCGCAGCCACGTGTCCTTGTGGTCGCGCGAGGTCGACGCGAACGCCAGGCTGGTCGAATCCGGCGCCCAGTGCACGTCCTCCCAGCCGCCGAAGCAGCTGACGTCGTCGCAGAGCGTCGACCGATGCTGGTCGGGCGGCATGTCCAGGCGGACGACGGTGCTGCTCGGCACGTCGATCACGACGCGCTCGATCATCGTGACGTGCTCGTCGCCGACCAGCGGGTACTTCCAGGTCTCGACCACGGGATGGCCGACGTTGGTCGACACCAGCGTCATGCTGCCGGTGCGGCGCTGGTCCTGCCGGAAGGTCGCGATCTTCGTCGAGTCGGGCGACCACACGAGGATCGGGCGGTCGCTGTGGGTCCAGCCGGCGTTGTCGGTGGCGTAGCCATGATCGGTCGTGCCGTCAGTGGTGAGCGGCGTTTCCACTCCGGTTTCGGTATCCCGAACCCAGAGGTTCCAGTCGCGGATGAAGGCGGCCAGCTTCCCGTCCGGCGACACCACGACCGGGGGTGCGTCCTCGACATCGTCCGCGGGCTTCCCGGGTGTCTCCTCGTCGGCTTCGGGGTCCGCGACGGCGGGAACCGGGGTCACCGTGCCGGTCGCCGCATCCATCCGCAACGTACGGTCGCCGTTCGCGTCATGGACCTCGAACACGAAGTGGCGGTCGTCCTCCCAGGTGACTTCCGTGACGGCGTCGTCGACCAGCGGGTCCGTGTTGTGTGCGAGGAACCGTTCGGCACGGGCGTAGTCGGCGGCGGTCAGCTCGCGCGGTTCATGGGCGAGGGCCGTACCAGCGAGGGCGGTCAGGGCCAGGAGGGCGAGCAGGCGGTCGGTCGTATTCATCGTGCGAGCGTAGCAAGCGCTTCGCGGCTTACGCCGCTCCTACCTATACTTCGGGCGAGTGCCGCTTGGCGGTGCCGCATTCAGGAAGTCCGCGTGCCGCCAGCGCTCTCGTCGTACCCGCCGCCGCAACCGATGCGCCCGCTGGCGATCCGTGCCTGGACTGCGACGACTGCCCTCGGGCGCGGCCGTGATGCGCAATTGTCCGCACTGCGCGAGCGCCGCAGCGGCCTGCGCAGGAACGCATTCGGCCCCCAGGTCGACGGCGCGCCACTTGCCTGCTGGACCGGACGCGTGGACGGGCTCGAGGACGCACCACTGCCGCAGCCACTCGCCCGGTGGGAGTGCCGCAACAACCGCCTGGCGTGGCTGGCGCTGCAGCAGGACGGCTTGCAGGACGCGATCGCCGACGCGCGCGCGCGGCACGGCGCCCATCGCGTCGCGATCGTGCTGGGGACGTCCACCTCGAGCATCGGCGCCAGCGAAGAGGCCTACACGCGACTGCAGCCGGACGCCGGCGGGACGCCGGCGTTTCCCGGGGACCTGGCGCGGCCGATCGTCCACACACCGCATTCGCTCGGCGATTTCGTGCGCGCCGCCACCGGGCTGGAGGGACCTGTGGTGACGGTCGCCACGGCCTGTTCCTCCAGCGCGAAGGTCTTCGCGCAGGCGGCGCGGCTGGTGCAGGCCGGCGTGGTGGACGCCGCGCTGGTCGGAGGCGTGGACACGCTGTGCGGCAGCGTGCTCTACGGCTTCAACGCGTTGCAGCTTGTGTCGCGCGACCCCTGCCGCCCGTTCGATGCGCGGCGCGACGGGCTGTCGCTGGGCGAAGCGGGCGGCTTCGCATTGCTCGAGCGCGCCGACGAAGCCGCGGCGGGTGGACTGCAGTTGCGCGGCTACGGCGAATCCAGCGATGCGCACCACATGTCCGCGCCGCACCCGGAAGGCCTCGGCGCGCGGCTGGCGATGCGCGATGCGATGGCGCGCGCGGGCGTGGACCGGGGCGACGTCGGCTACCTCAACCTGCATGGGACCGCGACACCGGCCAACGACAGCGTCGAGGCCCAGGCGGTGGCCGCGCTGTTTCCGCCGACCTTGCACGCCTCATCGAGCAAGGGCTGGACCGGGCACACGCTGGGCGCGGCAGGCATCGTCGAGTCCGTGTTCGCGCTGCTCGCGCTCGCGCACGGGCTGCTGCCTGGCACGCTCAACAGTGATGCGCCGGACCCGGCCTGCGGACCGCAGATCCGGTTCGACAACGCGGCATCGCCCGCGCTGCGTTACGCCATGAACAACTCGTTCGGCTTCGGCGGCAACAACTGTTCCCTGGTGTTCGGGCGCGCATGACCACGCTTTCCGCGGCCATCGCCGGCATCGGTTTCTGGACCGACGGCCTGCCCTCGTGGGATGAGGCGCGGGCCTTCGCACGCAGTGGCGTGCTGCCCGAACGCGCACCGGCGCGCCCGACGCCGGACCTGCTGGCGCCCAACGAGCGCAGGCGCGCGCCCGAAACCGTGGCGGTCGCGCTCGACGTGGCGCAGGCGGCGTGCGCCGGCGCCGGCCTGGATCCGGCAACACTGTCGTCGGTGTTCGCGTCGACCCACGGCGACCTGGCGATCACCGACTACATGTGCGAGACCCTGGCCCGCGCGCCGGCGGAGATCTCGCCCACGCGCTTCCACAACTCGGTCCACAACGCCGCAGCGGGCTACTGGACCATCGGGACGGGCTGCGTGAAGCCCGCCACCGCGCTGAGCGCGTACCGTGCGACGTTCGCGCAGGGCCTGCTGGAGGCGCTGGTGCAACTCGCGGCGGGCAACGAGGCCGTGCTGCTGGTGGCGTACGACACGCCGGCACGCGGGCCGCTGGGCACGCAGGCCCGCAGCACCGGGCTGCTCGGCGGCGCGCTCGTGCTGGCCCGCGATGGTGCGGGTGCAAGGATTTCAGCGACACTCGAGACCGGCGAGGCACCGCCGGGCGATGGACCACTCGCGAGACACGCCAGGGAGAATGCGATGGCACCGATGCTTCCGTTGTTCGATGCGCTGGCGGCCGGGGCCGCCAACGCCTGCCTGGATGCCGGTTCGGGGCGCGTGCTGCGCGTGGAGATCACCCATGGCTGAGCAGGCCAAGATCGACCCGGCCCGGATCGCGGTCGTGATCCCGGCGCTGAACGAGGCCTTGCGGATCCGCGACGTCGTGTCGGGCGCGCTCGCGCAATGCCCGAACGTGATCGTGGTGGACGACGGGTCCGACGACGCGACGGTCGAGCGGATCGTCGACCTGCCGGCGGTGGTGCTGCGGCATGCGCGCCGGATGGGCAAGGGGGCCTCGTTGCGCGACGGATTCGCGGAGGCGATGCGCCGCGGCATGCAGGGCGTGGTCACCATGGACGGCGACGGCCAGCACGCCGCCGAGGACATCCCGCGGCTGCTGGCGGCCGCGCAGCGTCATCCGGGCGCCATCGTGATCGGCGCGCGCCTGCGCAAGCGGGCGAGCCAGCCGGGGTATCGACGGCTGGCCAACGAGTTCGGCGACTGGGGCATCGCGTTCGGCACCGGTTACCGGATCGCCGATACGCAGAGCGGTCAACGCTTCTACCCGGCGGCGGTGGCCGCGCTCGGCGACGTGCCGGGCGAGGATTTCGTGTTCGAGGCGCAGATCCTGATCTCGGCGTCTCGCAGGCTGGGGACCCGGTGCGTGTCGATCCCGATCGAGTCGCGCTACAGCGTGCACGACAGCCACGAGCAGTTCCGCGCCAGCCATTTCCGCCCGCTGCGCGACCTGTGGCGGATCACCTCGCATGTCGCCATCCAGGTGCTCAGCCACGAAAGCGTGCTGTCCGCGTGGCGCAAGACGCGTGCCAATCCGCCGGTGATCGACGACCCGACCGGCGAGTTCGCCACGCAGCGGCCGGGACGCGCGGCGGCGCGCAAGACGCACGCGTGACCGGCCAGGCCGACTGCGACGTCGCGGTGGTCGGCGGCGGACTCGCGGGACTGTGCCTGGCACTGCAGCTGAAGGGGCGCGATCCGGGGATCGACGTGGTGGTGCTGGAGCGCAACCGGCACCCGGTGCCGGAGGCTGCGTTCAAGGTCGGCGAGTCGATGGTCGAGATCGGCGCGCACTATTTCGCGAACGTCCTGGGCCTGCGCGAGCACCTGGACGCGGCGCAGGTGCGCAAGTTCGGGTTCCGCTTCTTCTTCAGCGACGGCCGCGACGACCTGGGTGCGTGCACCGAGATCGGCGTCAGCAAGCCGTTGCCGACACCCTCCTGGCAGGTCGACCGTGGCCGCTTCGAGAACTTCCTGGGCGAACGCGCGCGTGCGCTGGGCGTGCGTTTCCTCGATGGAACGACCGTGCGCGCAGTCAGGGTCGGCCAGGCCGCCGAACCGCACGAAGTGGACTATGTGGGAGCCGCCATGGCGGCGAATGCCCTTGGCGAAGAGCTTCGCCGCCATGGCGGCTCCCACACCATCCGCGCGCGTTGGCTCGTCGATGCGAGCGGCCGGGCCGGCGTGCTCAAGCGCACGTTGGGCCTGGCCGAGCCGAACGACCACGATGCGCATGCCGCGTGGTGGCGGGTGGAAGGCCTGCTGGACGTCGACGCCTGGGGCGATGTCGAATGGCGCGCGCGTTGCGACCCGCCGGAACGCTGGCGCTCGACCAGCCACCTGTGCGGCCCGGGCTACTGGTTCTGGCTGATCCCGCTGGCGTCGGGCGCGCACTCGCTCGGCATCGTGTGCGATCCCGCGACACACCCGATCGACACCATTGACACGCCGGACAAGGTGCAGGCCTGGCTACGCCTCCACCAGCCGCGCGTTGCGCGCGCGCTGGAAGAAGGCGGCCACGCACCGATGGACTTCCGCTACCTGCGCCACTTCTCGCACGGCTGCAAACAGGTGTTCTCCGGCGACCGCTGGGCATCGACGGGCGAGGCGGGCGTGTTCCTCGACCCGTTCTATTCGCCCGGCAGCGACTTCATCGCGATCGCCAACACCTACCTCTGCGAGCTGGTGCAACGCGACCGCGCCGGCCGCGACATCGCGCCGCATGCCGCGCTCTACCAGCAGCTGTATTTCTCCTTTTACGAGAACACGCTGAGCCTGTTCCGCGGGCAGTACCCGCTGTTCGGCGACCCGCAGGTGCTGACGTACAAGGTGCTCTGGGACTACACGTTCTACTGGTCGCTGCTGGCGCCGCTGTTCTACGGCGGCCGGATCGCGGACATTCCGCTGCTGGGGCGCCTGCGCGACACCGCGCGCCGCGCAGAGGTGCTCAACGCGGCGATGCAGCCGCTGCTGCGCGAATGGGGCCAACGCAACGCCGCCATCGGGGTGGAGGCGTCACCCCGGTATCGCGGCGTGGGTAGCCCGCCGATGCTCGACCAGCAGGCCGTCCCCTGGTTCCGCGAGATGAACCGCGCGCTGGCCGACCCGCTGGACGAGGACGCGCTGCTCGCCCGCATCCAGGCCAACGTGGCGCGCATGGGGGTACTTGCCGCCGAACTGCTGGACTACGCGCGCGACGCCCATCCGGACATCGGCGACCACGGCCTCGCGGCGTTGCTGGAAAGCGACCCACCGGTCGCCACGGATCCGCTTCCGCTGGTGCCGCCCGCCTGGCGCAACGCCGCCTGATCGATCAGCTGTCGATCAGTCCCGCTTCGATCAGTCCTCGATCACCCAGATCGCGACACCCACTGCCCGCCGCTGGGACGTCGGAACGCCCACGCTGCCGAAGATCCCGACGTGGCGGCGCACGACGCCGGTCCCGACGCTGACACCGACCGGCGGCGCCACCGTGTCCACGCCCAGCAGCAACACCCCGTTCGCCCCGAGCGCCGCCGCCTCCCGCCGCAATCGCGCGATCGCACTGTCCGTCTGCCCCGGCGTCCCGAACCCGATCGGACTTTCCGTCTCCAGCCGCGCGATCTCCTCGAACCGCGCCGGTGGCGCCGTATAGACCCGCACCGACTCCGCCGCAATCGGCGCGCGGGCCGGCCCCAGCATGATCTTCGAAGTACTCGCGCACCCGGCCAGGAGACCGAGCGCAAGGGCGAGGGATATGCAGCGTCGAGCGTTCATGGTCATGCGTCGAGAGGTGTTCGCGGAGCATACGCCGCGCCACAACAATCCCGGGTGGAGGCGCAGGCGCGAGTGCGGGGCCCCTGGCGGGACAATACGCGCCATGGATGGCGCGGATTAGCCTCCATGGACGGATTCACGGCGTGTCCCGGCAGGGGCCCCGCGCTTGCGCCTGCGCCGGCGGCCCGGAAGCACGCCGTCAGGTCATCCCGCCGTCGACCCCGATCACCTGTCCGTTCACGTACGAAGCCGGGTCCGAACACAGGAACCCGATCACCGCGGCCACCTCCTCCGGCGACCCCGCCCGCCCCACCGGCACCATCTGCTTCACCACGTCCGCCGGGAATGCCAAGTCCGCCATGCGCCCGGCCACCACGCCGGGCGCCACCACGTTCACCGTGATTCCCCGCGACCCCATCTCCCGCGCCAGCGACTTCGAAGCCCCGTGCAACGCCGACTTCGCCGCCGCGTAGTTCGCCTGTCCCCGGTTGCCCAACACCGCGGCCACCGACGACACGCTGACGATCCGGCCCCATCGCGCCCGCGCCATCGGCAGCAGCAACGGCTGGGTCACGTGGAAGAACCCGTGCAGCGACACATCGATGACGCGCTTCCATTGCGCCTCCGACATGCCCGCCAGCGGCGCGTCGTCGTGGATGCCCGCGTTGTTGACCAGCACCTGGATCGGCCCGTCAGCGAGCAGGCCCTCGATCGCCGCGCGCGTCGCCTCGCCCTCGGCCACGTCGAAGGCCACCGCCTGCGCGCTGCCGCCCTCGTGGTCGATCGCGTCCACCACCGTTTGCGCCCGGGCCAGATTCGTGTTCGCGTGGACGATGACGTGCATCCCCGCGGCCGCCAGTTGCCGGCAGGTCGCGCCGCCGATGTCGCCGCTGCCACCGGTCACCAACGCGCGCCGTGCCACCGCTTCGTTCGCCATCGGTCCATCCCCGCCGGTCGTTGCCGCATTGTAGGAGCGGCGTGAGCCGCGATTCCGCCTGTCGCGGCTCACGCCGCTCCTACAGGGGTGCCGAGCATGACGGCGGCGCGACCCTCGGCGAGCAGCGATCCAGCATGACTAATTCGGAACGCGTACTGCTGGCTGGCGGGCGAATCGGCCAGTTGCTCCGCGACGCCTTCCAGCGGACCGTCCAGGTCGTCGATGCGATCGACGTGCAGGACGACTGCCCGCAAAGCCACCAGCATCCCGGGCCGCGCCACGCCACCGGCCTCGCGGGCACGCAGCCCGCCATGCACTGCCATCGCCTGCGCGCCGTACTCGCACAGGTGCAATGCGCGCAGCCGGCCACCGCTGCGCAACGGATGCGAAGGGTCACGGTGGTTGCCGGCGCGCAAAGTGATGCAGGCGGCATCCCAGGCGACGACCTCATCCCACAGGCACATCGCGCCCGCATGCGGCACCAGCGACAGGATTTCGTCGCGGCCGATCATTCGGGCGCGGGCCCGTCGCGCACCGGGCGCCGCACGATCAGCAGCGCCAGCACGAAGTTGAACAGCACGCCGAGCGCCACCGTGGCACCGATGGCGCGCAACACCGGGATCGACGACGACGCCAGCAACGCGAACACCAGCAGGGTCGATGCGCTGCACACCAGCAGCGCGTGCAGCGTGCGCAACTGGTCGTCGCGGTCGTCACCGGCGTGGTCGAAGAACAGCGCATAGTCCAGGCCCAGCCCGGCCGCCAGGATCAGCGCCACCAGGTGGAACAGGTTGAGCTCGACGCCCGCGGCACGCAGCACCGCGAGCACCAGCAGCGTGGTCAGGGCCATCGGCGCCAGCACGCGCAGCGCGCGACGGGTGTCGCCCAATGCAATGCGCACCGTGGCGGCCAACAGCAGCGCGGCGAGCGCCAGCGCCCACAGGACGCGGCTGCGGTACTCGGCGACCAACGATTCAGATGCCTGCTTCAGGTCGAGCAGCTCGGCGCCGGCGGCATCGAGTGCGGCGGAAACTGTAGCGACGTCGTGCAATCCCGATAACGTCACGAGCGCCGTCGCGCCATCGCCGTCGTCGAGCAGCAAGCCGTCCACCCGCGCCTGCAGCGGCGTACCCGCCAGGTCATCGATGCGCAGCGGCTCGGCCGCGCGCGCCGTCGCAACATCCGTTTCGAACGGGCCGAACACGCCGGCACGAAACGGACTGTCCGTGAGCGCCGTGTCGAGCGTCGCGCGCAACGCGACCGGGTCGGGAAGCGCAGCCTGCCGCGCTCGCTGCACCTCGACGCTCGGCAGGTAGCGCGCCGCCAGGTCGAAGCCGTCGATCGCGTCCACCTCGCGCAGCCCGGCCAGCACCGGCAGCAGTGCTTCCGACCTGCGCAGCGCTTCCTGCACGTCGCTTCCGCGCACGGTCGCCATGTAGCGCACGTCCGGCGCGCCCAGGTCCGCGCGCAGGCGGGCATCGCGCGCGATCAGCTCGGCCGGCGCGGGCGTCAGTTTCGACAGGTCGTTCTCCCAGGTGTCGGCCGGCGCCAGCCAGGCCACGGCGAGGGCGCCGACCGCCACCGCGGCGAACCAGCCCGCGCGTGGCCGCGGCCAGCGCGCCAGTGCCGTCCACACCCGGCCCAGCCGCGACGACTCGGCGGGATCGCGCGGCGACGGATCCAGCAACGCCGGCAACAGGAAGCGCGTCGACAAGGCCGCGACCGCGAGCCCGACGATGGTGAACACCGCCAGTTGCTGCAGCCCGTCCACGCCCGACACCAGGAACGTCAGGTACGCGATGCAGGTCGCGACCACGCCGGTGCCGAGCGTGGGCCACAACGCGCGTACGTTGTCCCACGGCGACAGGCCCGGGCGCTGGTGGCTGAAGCAGTGCAGCGGATAGTCCTGCGCCACGCCGATCAGGGTGAAGCCGAACGCCACCGTGATGCCGTGCACGGCATCGAAGGCGAACGCCACCGCGCCGAGCCCGGCGAGCCCACCACTGGCCAGCGGCAGCGCACCGAACAGCGGCGCCTTCCAGCTGCGGTACGCGACGAACAGCAGCAGCACGAACGCCAGCGTGCCCAGGCCGCCGAGCCAGGCCGCCTCGCGGGTGGTGCGTCCCGCGATCTCCACCGAGAACACGCCGGGCCCGCCCAGGGCCATCCGCGTTTCAGTGTCACCGCGCGCGCCGGCGAACGCATCGCGCAATGCCTGGACTGCGGTGGCCTGCGCGGTGGGGTCGAAACCGGCCGCGCGCGTCTGCACCAGCAGCAATGCACGTTCGCCGGTCCCGTCGAACCACACGCCATGCCTGGTCTCCGGCGCGTTGGCCGGCGCCCATGCCTCCGCGAGTGCAAGCGTCTCCAGCGTCGGGTCGGATGGCACCAGCGGCTCGACCAGCGCGGCCGCGGGCGAGGCGAGATCCTGCACGCGTGCCTGCAATTGCTCGCGCAGGAAGCCGGCATCCAGCGGCTGGTCGTCGAAGGTGCGCGTCAGCAGGTAACGGTACGGGCGCAGGTCACCCGGAATAGACGCCAGTCCGGACTCGCCGCCGTTCGCGACGAGGGCGAACCGCGGGTCGCCGGCGAGCGTCGATTGCAGCGCCGCGGACTGTTCGGCCAGAATCTCAGACTCCGCGCCATGCAACGCCACCAGCAACAGGCGCGTGCCCGGACCTTCGCCGAGCTCATCGAGCAACAGGTGCTGCGCCGGCGTGCGCGGCGCGGGCATGAAGGCGCGCAGGTCGCCCGACAGCGGCAGCGTGCGCCCGATCCACCAGCCGGCAACGAGCAGCGCGGCCAACCACAGCAGCGCCAGGCCCAGCCGCCGGCGGGACGGCATCCGTCAGTCGCCGCGGCAGAGCGCGGCGAGCGCGCCGGCGTCGGCCACGTCGGCAGCCGCCATCGCAGTGCTCGCCAGCAGCGTGCGTTGCAGGTCGCCTTCGACCGGCTGCGTCTCGATGCAGCGCAGTTCCGCGCCCTGGCCGTGCAGCACGATGCCGCGCAGCTTCGCGGCGAGCGCCGTGTCGGTGGGCGACAGCGTCAGCACCCAATCATTCCGCGTGCCCGTTGCCTTGATCGCGTAGTGCTTCTCGAGCGTCGTGCGGTCGCCGGCGAGCAGCGCGCCGAAACCGGCCTGCAATCCCGCCAGTTCCGGCGCGCGCGACAACGCGAAGCGGCGCACCTTGCCATTGCGCTCGATCTCGATGGCGCCATCGCGCAGCGTGGTCGTTTCCGGATGAGGCGCACGGACCACGCGCACCAGCACGTCGACGGCGGGCCGGCGGTATTCGCCGCTCACGCGCAACGGCGCTTCCAGCAAGGGCGAACCGCGCAGCTCCAGGAACGGCGTGCGGCTCGGCACCGGGCGTTCGAGCCGCGCCAGGATCCAGCCGGCATCGACCGGCCCTGGCGCCGGCTCAGCGGCCAGGCAGGGCAGTGCGGCGCAGCAGAGGCTCGCCAGCAGCAGGCGGGCGAACCGTTGGCGCGCTTTGATCGAGGAAGGCGGGCGCATGGTCGGTGTCCCAGAACGGATAGAAGTTGAACCAGTTGAATGGCGCACGACGGGCGTGATGTTCCAGCCGCGCGGCGTAACGGGCGATGAGCGCGGGCAGCACGGCGGCGCGTTCGCCCCGCGGCAGGCGCAACCCGTCGCTGAACGGCTCGAACTGCAATTCGTAGCGGTTGCCGCCGCGGTACAGGCCGAACGCGAGCACCACGGGCACTTGCAGCGCGGCTGCGAGCTGCCAGGGCGCGAGCGGCCAGGGCGCGTCCCGGCCGAGGAACGGCGCCGTCACCGCGGGTGCGCCGGGATGCACCCGGTCGACGAGCAGCGCGACCATCGCGCCGGCATGCACGGCTTCCCCGATCGCCAGCATGATGTCCGGACCCGGCTGGCCCGCATCGATCACCGTGGCCGCGACTTCCGGGTCCAGCGTCTCCAGCAGGTCGGTGAGCGCGGGGTTGTGGGCGCGATCGAGCACGACGCGCAGCGGCACCTCCGGCCGGGCCCGCTTCAACACCCGGAGCACCTCGAAACTGCCCAGGTGCGAGCCGAACAACAGCACGCCGCGGCGCTGGTCGATCGCTGCGTGCAGGCCGCCGAGCCCCTGCACGTCGATCGCGAATCGCCCGGGGCGCCGGTCGCCGAGCAGGAACACCCGATCGAGGATGGTGGAAGAGAAGGTGTGGATGTGGCGCGCGACGTCCAGCACGGTCGCCGGCCGCCCCAGCGCGCGCGACAGCCATTCGCGCGAGGCGCGCCGCTCGGGTCCGCGCCGCAGCAGGAAGTACAGCGTGATCGGGTACAGGAACGCGCGCGCCGCCGGCCGGCCACCGCGGCGTCCGATCGCCACCAGCCAGCGAATCGCGAAGCGCGCGCCGCCCTCCGGTCGCGCCTTCCATTGCGCGCTCATGCGGCGATCTCCCCGGTGGCGATGACGTCGTCGCCGCGCGACACGCGGAACCGCCAGCGTCCGTCGTCGCACTCCAGCGCCACGCCTGCTTCTTCCCCCGGCCGCAGCGGCGCGACGAATTTCACCTGCGGCAATCGCAGCGGCGGCAAGGACCCTTCGCGCTGTTCGATCGCCGCGACCACGTGGTCGAGCACCACCACGCCGGGCACGACCGGATTCCCCGGGAAGTGCCCGGCGAGCGAGGGATGGTCGTGCGGGATCCGGAATCGCATGGAATTTGCGCGAATGCCGTCTGGAAGCGTGCGGCGGACAGGATAGCGCGGCGGTCAACGCGCCAGGCCGCGCCAGAACCCCGGGCCGAGCGCGACCAGCTTGCGCACGAAGTCGGGCAGGTTGCGATAGGGCTGGTCGGGGAAGCGATGGCGGCGCCAGGCGTACTCGAGCAGGAAGCAGCCGCCGACGACGCCGTGGATCAGCAGGTTGGCGAACAGCGACCCCTGCGCGTCGAATACCGGCAGCGGCGTCGGATGCCCCAGCCGCGCGAGCAACCCTTCCGGCATCCCGAACACGGCCAGCACGAGGTTCACCAGGCACAGCGCGAACAACAGCGCCGCCCAGAAGCCGGTGAGCGCGCGGGTGTATGCCACCAGTGCGGGGTCCAGCGCCTCGGCCGGCCTTTCGTGCAGCGCGGCGGCCATCCGGGTGATCAGCGGGATGCGCCCACGACGCAACGTGCGCCCGAACAGCCACGCCACCAACCCGACGAACACCACCGGCGGCGCGAGCAACGGCAGCGTCGCG
This sequence comes from Lysobacteraceae bacterium, assembly GCA_035759645.1. Taxonomy (GTDB): domain Bacteria; phylum Pseudomonadota; class Gammaproteobacteria; order Xanthomonadales; family Xanthomonadaceae; genus CAMPJU01. The sequence continues at coordinate 17,164 of DASTUL010000172.1, forward strand.
TGCGGCGTGCCCGCCAGCCAGGCAAGTGCCGCGACGCAGGCCGCCAGCACGGCCCAGGCCCAGGCCTCGCGTCGCAACAGAGGTCCGAGCAGCAGGATCAGTGCCAGGTCGCCGAGCGCGACCGCGGCCAGCGTGCCATCGCCGCGCGCGTTGGCGGCGTGCGCCAGGAACGGATAGGACAGCGCCAGCGCGGTCCGCAGCGCGAGCGCCGCGCCGTGCATCTCAGCCGGTGGTCTTGTGTTGTTCGACGTGGGCGCTGAGGGCGCGCAGCGACGCGAAGATCCGCCGGTTGTCGCCGTCGTCGGAACGCAGCTGGAAGCCGTACTGCTTGCCGATCGCCAGGGCCAGTTCCAGCGCGTCGATCGAGTCAAGGCCCAGCCCCTCGCCGAACAAGGGTGCTTCCGGGTCGATTCCCGTGGGGTCGACGCCCTCCAGGTTGAGGCTGTCCACCATCAGGCGGGCGAGTTGCTGTTCGGCGGGCGTCTGGTCGGGCATGCCCGCCACGATCCGGCATCGGCGCCGCTGGCGCAAGCTTCGCCACGCCGCCTGCAGGCCGCTGCCGCTATCATTTGTGCATGCCTTCCCTGCCTGCCGATGCCGCATGGGCGCCCGCGCCGTCGCTGCGGGTGGATTACCGCGCCGGGACGGTCGAGCAGGCGCTGGCCGATCCCGGCACCCTGGCCGCGTTCGGATTCGACACGGGCACCGCCAGCGCTGATCCGCGCGCGCTCACCGTGCCGTTGCAGCCGCTGGGCGAAGCGCCGGTGGAGGTGTGGCGTGTCCCCGGCCCGGTCTCGCACGGGCGCGACGGTGTGCTGCGCTGGTCCGCGGACGGTGCACTGCTGTTCGGCGCGGTCGAGATCGAGGAAGCCGCGACCGGCGGCATCGTGATGGCCGCGGAGCAGGCCTACGAGGCCCTGCACGCCTGCCTGGAACGCCACGGTTACCCGTATCCGCTGCGCATCTGGAACTACCTCGACGCGATCACCGAGGGCGAGGGCGACCTGGAGCGTTACCGGCAGTTCTGCGTCGGACGCGCGCGCGGCCTGGGCAGCTTCGATGTCGGTCGCCTGCCGGCCGCCACGGCGATCGGCTGCCGCGACGGCCGGCGCGTGCTGCAGGTGTACTGGCTCGCCGCGAAAGTGCCGGGGACGCCGCTGGAGAACCCGCGCCAGCTCGCCGCCTACCGCTATCCGCGCCAGTACGGGCCGCAGGCGCCGAGCTTTGCCCGGGCGATGATGCCGCCTGCCGGCAGCGAAATGCCGCTGCTGCTCTCCGGCACCGCGAGCGTCGTGGGCCACGAGACACGCCACGCAGGCAACCTCGTCGCGCAGCTCGAGGAAACCTTCACGAACTTCGAAAGCCTGCTGGGCGAAGCGCACCGGCGGCGCCCGGCGCTGCCCGCACGCTTCGGCGCATGCACCCGGTTGAAGGTGTACGTCCGCGAACCGGGCGAGCGCGCGGCAATCGACACGGTGCTGGCGCGATTGGCGCCGGGCGTGCCCATCCTGTTGCTGCACGCCGACATCTGCCGGCGCGACCTGCACATCGAGATCGACGGCGTCCATGCCTGACGCCATCAACAAGGGGAATCGGACATGGGATTGATCAGCTTGCTGTGGGGCATCGTGGCGATGATCTGGATGGTCATCGCATTGATCCCGATCATCGGCATCACCAACTGGCTGCTGATTCCGTTCGCCGCCATCGGCGCGGTCATCGCGGCCATCGGCATCGCGTTCACCAGCCCCGGCAACCGCGGCCGCGCCAAGACGGGACTGGTGCTCAATGGCCTGGTGATCGTGGTGGCGATCTTCCGGCTCACGCTGTTCGGTGGCCTCGCCTGATGAATGCACAGCCCGTCCGGTTGCGACGGATGCGCCGCGACGATTTCTCGCGCAGGCTGATGCGCGAGTCGTCGCTGTCGGCCGACGACCTGGTGCTGCCGGTGTTCGTGCACGAACCCGACGGCCGCGCGCCCGTCGCATCGATGCCGGGCGTGGAGCGGTTGTCGATCGACGAGCTGATGCGCGTCGCCGAGCGTGCGAGCGCGTTGCGGATCCCGGCGATCGCCCTGTTCCCGGTCACGACGCCCGAAGCGAAGTCGCTCGACGCGGCGGCCGCCTGGGACGACGAAGGCCTGGCACAACGCGCCGTGCGCGCGCTGAAGCAACGCTTTCCCGACCTCGGCGTGATCACGGACGTCGCCCTGGATCCGTACACCACGCACGGCCAGGACGGGCTCGTCGACGAACACGGGTACGTGGAGAACGACGCGACCGTCGAGGCGCTGGTGCGCCAGGCGCTGTCGCATGCACGCGCCGGCGCCGACGTGGTGGCACCGAGCGACATGATGGACGGGCGCATTGGCGCGATCCGCGACGCGCTCGAGCGCGAGGGCCACGTCCACGCACGGATCCTCGCCTACAGCGCCAAGTACGCCAGCGCGTTCTACGGCCCTTTCCGCGACGCGGTGGGTTCGGCGGCGGCATTGGGCAAGGCCGACAAGAAGACCTACCAGATGGACCCGGCCAACAGCGACGAGGCCCTGCGCGAAGTCGGCCTGGACCTGGAGGAAGGCGCCGACATGGTGATGGTCAAGCCGGGCCTGCCGTACCTGGACATCGTGCGGCGGGTGAAGGAAATGTACGGCGCACCGACCTTCGTCTACCAGGTGAGCGGCGAGTACGCGATGCTCAAGGCGGCCGCCGCGCAGGGCTGGCTGGACGAGCGGGCCTGCGTGCTGGAGTCGCTGCGGGCATTCAAGCGCGCCGGCGCGGACGGGATCCTCACCTACTTCGCGCTCGACGCGGCGGCCTGGCTCCAGGAAGGCTGACCGCGGCCCGCTGCGGCCGTTTGGGGCCACGACCGAGCTTCCACGCGACTGCCGTTACCGTGTGCTGCAAGAGGGAATTACCCCGAAGGAGGCGGCGATGGCGAAGCAGTACGCGGTGATCGGACATCCTGTGGCGCATTCGCTGTCGCCCCGCATCCACGCAGCCTTCGGACGCCAGCACGGCATCAGCGTCGACTACCGGGCCATCGACCCCGGCCTCGACGGACTGGAAGCGGCGCTCAGCCAGTTCGCCGCGGATGGCGGCGTCGGCGCGAACATCACGCTCCCCTTCAAGCCCGAAGCCGCGGCGCTGTGCCGCGACCTCACGCCGCGCGCGTTGCGTGCGGGCGCGGCCAACACGCTGGTGCGAGAGGACGGCGGCTGGCGCGGCGACAACACCGACGGTGCCGGCCTGGTGCGCGACCTCACCGGCCGCCACGGCCTGGACCTCCGCTCGCGCCGCACGCTCATGCTCGGCGCCGGCGGCGGCGCCCGCGGCGTGGCGCCCGCCCTGCTGGATGCCGGCATCGGCGAGCTCGTGGTGATCAATCGCACGCCGGGCCGCGCCGACGCGCTGGCCGACGCGCTGGGTGACCCGAAACGCGTGCACTCACGCTACTACGAGGACCTGGGCTCGCTCAGCGAGTTCGACCTCGTGGTCAACGCGACCTCGGCGTCGCGCGACGGCGCGTTCCTCAGCCTGCCTCGTTCACTGGTCGGCCGTCGCACGGCAGCGGTCGACCTGAGCTACGGGGAAGCGGCGATCGGCTTCCTGGCCTGGGCCCGCGCAGCCGGCGCGCACGACGTCATCGACGGACTCGGAATGCTCGTCGAGCAGGCCGCCGAAAGCTTCCACCTCTGGCATGGCGTCCGCCCCGACACCGACGCGATCTACGCCCAGCTCCGCGAAAACGACCGCGCCCTCGTTACCGCTGACTGACTGCTTGATGTCGCGGGTGGCGCGGCCGTGGTGCCTCGCCGGGACACGCCGTGAATACGTCCATGTAGGCTAATCCGCGCCATCCATGGCGCGTATTGTCCCGGGGCGGGGCTGCGCCGCCGCCTCCGGGGCGGTTGCCTCAGGGGAGGGTCAAGCGGGCGGCGCGGCCTGGTCCGTGTTTGCCGGCGCGATGGTGATATCGCTCGCGTGTTCGGTGTCCTCGTCGTCGAGGGAGGCGTCGAGGCGCTCGATGGCTTGCAGGCACTCGTCG
>DASTUL010000173.1:0-13601 GCA_035759645.1 Lysobacteraceae bacterium
GCATGTCCATGTGCTGGATCATGTCCGCGAAGCCCATCTGCTGGAGGGCTTCGGCGTTGTTGCCGGCAGCTCCGGTCGGGGCGGTAGTGGTTTCCTGCAGCATGACGCTTACCTTTGAGAGTCGTGGAAGGAGTTTTTAGCGATACGCGTGTTGCAACACATTCCCAATAAGCCGAAGGCTACCTGGGGAGCGTGAAATCGACCGGGATCCGGACCGTGCTGCGCACCGGCACCCCGTTTTCGATGGCGGGGTTGAAGCGCCAGCGACGGGCTGCCTGGACAGCGCTGCGATCCAGGTCGCGGTTGCGGCTGGAACGTTCGACCTCGATGTCCAGCACGTTGCCCTGGGCGTCGATGTGGATGAGCAGGACGACCGTGCCCTCGGCGTTCTCGCGGATCGCCTCGCGCGGGTATTCCGGCGGGTTGTTGGCGCGCGAGGACGGGTCGACGCTCGAACCGATGTTGGTGGCCGGCGCGGGCGGCGACGGCGGAGCCGGCGGCGGCGCGGGCGTGTCGACCGGCGACGGGTCGTCGAACACCACCGGCGGCGGATCCGGCGGCGGCGGGATCGGCGTCGGCCTCGGCGGCGTCAGCTCGCGGATCTCCTTGGGCTTCGGCGGCGTCGGGTCCGGCGGCGGCGGCGGCGGGGGCGGCGGCGGCGGGCGAATGAAGTTCACCAGCGTGACGTCCTTTTCCTCCGCTTCCGGCTCGGGCGGCGCGATCGGCGCCAACAGGACCAGCAACGCCGCGACATGCATGGCGATGGCGAAGGCCAGGCCCGCGATGCGGGCCCAGTTGAGACCTTCACGGTCGTCGTTCTTGTCGGACTTCGGCAAGTTTTCCGTCATGCGTGGGGGGCTCGGGTGGGGGCCGGGCGCCACGGCGCCACGGGGTGCTAAAGCATGCGGCCAATGTGGCCACGGGAATTTCCAAGCTTATACCAATCCCCCCGGTGTGTACCAACACACCGGGGGGTCATTGACTCGTTCCGTGAAGGGTTGCTCAGGGCAGCGCGAGGATCCGGCGGGCGTCCTCCGGATCGTCCAGTCCCTTGTCCAACGCCTGCTGCGCGGCCTGCTTCGCCTCGGCGATGCGGTCGGCCTGCCACAGCACGCGCGCCAGATTGAGGTAGGTCTCGCCGTCCTCGTCCAGCGGCGCCGCCTTCTTGTAGGCGTCGATCGCCTTCGCGTCCTGCTTGGAGAAGTAGTACGACTGCGCGAGCGCGACGTAGGCCTCGTAGTTCGGCTGCAGGATGCCCTTGGCCAGGCCGTCCTCGATCACCGCGATGGCCTCCGATTCGCGGCCTTCCATGTTGAGGTAGGTCGCATAGAGCTGGCGGTATTCGTCCGGCGTCGACAACTCGCCGGACGCGCGGATCTTCTCGAGCACCGCGGCCGCGCGCTCGAACTGGTCGTTCTGCAGGTAGATCGACGCGAGGTTGATCTGGGCCTGCTTGTTCGAGGTATCGCGGGCAGCCAGTTGCTCGGCGATGCGCGTGGCTTCCTCGGGACGGTCGAGCTCCAGGTAGATGCCCATCAGCAGCTGCGTCCACGACGGATCGGCATCGGGCGAGGCCTCGATCGCGGCCTTGGTGGCGACGGCGGCCTCTTCCCAGCGCTCCAGGTTGTAGAGCGTGTTGCCCTTGAGGATCAGGTGCTGCGGGTCGGTCGACTTCGTCTCGGCGAGGAAGCGTTCAAGCGTGGCCAGGCCTTGTGCTTCCTGTCCTTCCTGGATCTGCATCTGGGCGAGCATGAGCATCGCGCCGTAGTGGTCGTTGTTGTCCAGCACGTCCAGGTCGATGGACTGCTGCAGCAACGCCATGGCGGCGGGCAGGTCATCCACGTCGTAGGCCGCGTGGGCGCCGATCTGCGCGGCCACCGCCTTGTCGTACGCGCTCGCGTCGGCATCGGCCAGGATCTCGGCCGACAGGGTGCGCGCTTCGGCGAACTCGTCCGCATTGAACGCCTTGATCATCGCGTTGAGCGACTTGCGCATGCCGCGCGAAACCTCGCCATCGGGTTCTCCGCGCGTGGCTTGCGGGTACTTCGCGACTTCTTCTTCCTGGTCCTGGGCGCTCTGCTCCTGCTTGTCCTGGTTGTAGCGCTCGTTACGCTTCTTCGCGAGCTGCGCGTTCGCATCGGGGACCAGGCCCAGCAGGAACACGCAGCCGACGGCGGCGGCCAGCAGGTTGCGGGGACCCGGGTTGCGGGAGCGGATGTCGGTCATGGAACCACCTCGTGATGCGTAGCTGGAAAAATGGAAACCTAGCAGAACCGGACCCTTCCGCGTCACGGCGTGGTGACGACGGTTAAGGCACCGGCACGGATGCCGGCGCCATTTCGTCAGCCGCAGTTCGGCCGACGACCGGCCTCGCGCGCGGCCTCGTAGGTCGGCAACAGGGCTGCCGCGCGCTGGCGCATCTCGCCGATCCGCGCGCTCGGGTCCGGGTGGGTGGACAGGAATTCCGGCGGCCGCGAACCGCCGTCCCGGATCATGTTTTCCCAGAGGCTGACCGCGCCGCGGGGGTCGAACCCGGCCTGCGCCATCAGGCGCTGCCCGACCACGTCCGCCTCGGTTTCCTGGGCGCGTGACCCCGGCAACAGGAAGCCTGTCTGGGCCAGCAGGCTGCCGCCCCGGACCGCGAGCTGCTCGTAGCCGCTGCCGCCGAGCAGGGCGCCGACCAGGCCGAGGACGCCCTGGGCGCCCGCCTGGCGGGTGATGCGCTCGTCGTGATGGCGGGAGACGACGTGGCCGATCTCATGGGCGATCACGCCGGCGAGCTGGTCCTGGTTGCGGGCCACGTCGAAGATCCCGGTATAGACGCCGACCTTGCCGCCCGGGAGGGCGAAGGCGTTCGTCTCGTCTTCGACGAAGACCGCGCTTTCCCAACCCATCTGTCGCCAATCTGCAGGCAACTGGGAGACAACAGCGTTGACCACGCAGCGAACGTACGCCTGCTGGCTGCCGCCGGCCTGCTGCTTCTGGGCCTTGAGCTGGGCGAATGCCTGGGCCCCGAGCTGGTTGAGCTCGGCCTGGGAAACGGCGCCGACGTACTGGGTCCGGCCGGTCGGGGAGGTGGTGGTGGCACAGGCGGTCACGCCGGCCGCGATGGCGACGGACAGCAACAGGGGCTTGAGGGCGCGCATGGGGGGATCCTTCCGAGGAAACGGTGGGGTCGCGCATTGTCGAACCGCCCCTGTAGGAGCGGCGTGAGCCGCGATACGCGGTCGCGGCTCACGCCGCTCCTACCCGCGGGTCGGAAACTCGGACCGGGCGAAGGCGGCGCGTTCCGCAGAGGTCGCGGGCAGGCCCGGGCCGTCGCGCAGGGCTTCGACCTGGCGCAGGCGATGCAACAAGCCGTTGCCGTTGGCGATCTGGATCGCCAGGCCCGGGCGCGCGTTGAGTTCGAGGATCAACGGGCCGCGTTCGCGGTCGAGCACGAAGTCGACGCCGATGTAGCCCAGGCCCGACAGGTCGCAGCAGCGCGCGGACATTTCCAGCAGGTCGTCCCAGTGCGGGATGGCCAGCCCGACCAGCGGGTGCTCGGTGTCGGGATGCTCGCGCACGACCTCGGTGCCGAACACGCCGCGGCGCGTGGTCCCGGTGGGCAGGTCGATGCCGACGCCGATCGCGCCCTGGTGCAGGTTGGCCTTGCCGTCCGACTGGCGCGTCGGCAGGCGGATCATCGCCATCACCGGCACGCCGAGGAACACGATGATGCGGATGTCGGGCACGCCCTTGTAGCTGACATCGGCGAACACCGGGTCGAACTGCACGCGGTACTCGACCAGCAGGTGGTCCGGCTGGCCGCCGAGCGAGAACAGTCCCGACAGGCCGTTCGACAGGTGGTGCTCGAACTCGCCGCGCGGCATCAGGTTGCCGCTGTTGCGCCGGTAGCGTTCGCCCTTGCGGCCGATGATGACCAGGATGCCGTCGCCGCCGGAACCATGCGCGGGCTTGACCACGAAGCCATCGCGGCAACCGGCGAGGTGCGCGTGCAGCTCCGCGATCTCGTGTTCCTCGCGCACGACCGCGTACAGGTCCGGCACCGGCAGGCCCGCGGCGATCGCGAGCTTCTTGGTCAGCAGCTTGTCGTCGACGCGCGGGTAATTACGGCGCGGGTTGTACTCCAGCACGAACTCCGCATTGCGCCGCCCGATGCCCATCAGCCCGATGTCGTTGAGCCGCCTGGCGATGGTGAACGGATTGAGCATGGACTACGGCGCAGCGGGTGGCGGAGTGATCGGGTCGGGGTCGCGGGCGAGGGCGCGGAAGCGGTAGAGCTCGGTGAGGCGGTAGCCGGAGTAGCGGCCGAGCAGCAGGCAGCCGGCGAGCAGCAGCAGCAGGAATTCGGGGAACACGAACACGAAGCGCTCCAGCCACGGCCAGCTCATCACCAGGTAGGCGAGCGCGGCGACCATCAAGGTGCCGATGCCCTCGCGCACCGCGTTGGCGCCGCCCCGCTCGTCCCACGCGACGGACATGCGCTCGATGGTCATCGCCATGATCACCATCGGGAACAGCGCGACCGACAGGCCGACCTCCAGCTCCATCCGGTTGGACAGCACGCTCACCATCGCCATCAGCAGCACGACGAGGATCAGGATCGCGGTCAGCCGTGGCACCAGCAGCAGGCGCAACCGTTCCAGGTAGAAGCGCGCGAGCAGGCCCGCGCCGACGACCAGCACGAACAGCGCCACGCCTGCGGTGAGGCCGGTGTCGCGGAAGGCCAGCGCGACCAGCACCGGCATGAACGTGCCGAAGGTCTTCACGCCCACCAGGTTGCGCAGCAGCAACATGATGAACGCGCCGACTGGCACCATCAGCAGGATCGCGTAGGTCTGTTGCGCCTGCAGCGGCAGGCTCAGCAGCGAGAAGCGCACGAGGTTCGCGTCGCGCACTTCCAGCCGGCGCTCGGCGATCGCGATCGCGTCGGCCATGTTGCGGCTGCCGCTGACTTCCCGCGTGGCGGCGTCGTTGCCTTCGACCGTGGACACGGGCTTGCCGCTGACGCTCCACAGGAAGAAGTTCGTGGGCCAGCCGGCGGCGTCGTTGCGCGGGTCGATGAGGAACCAGCGGCCGCCGTCCTCGTTGGCGCCGTCCTGCACGGCCAGCCACGGGCGCAATTCACCGGCGCCTGCCTCGGGGTCGAGCTGGAGGCCGTGCACGGGGCGCGCGTTGATGTTGCGGATGGCGAGGAGGCCGGCGATGAAGGCGACCTTGCCGTGTTCGTCCTCGTACATGTCCGAAAGCAGGCGCACGTCCTCGCCCGGCTGTTCGGCGTGGAACCGGCGGACGAGTTCGCGCGAGAAGGTCTCGATGTCGGCCGTCTCGTCGCTGACCTCGTCGAGGATCGCGCGCGCGGCGGTGCCGTACGGTTCCTCCAGGTGCGGGATCAGCGCGGGCTGCTCGGGCAGCAGCAGCAAGGGGTCCGCGGCGGGCGTGGCGCGGACCACGGTCGCGCGGTAGTACAGCGCCTGCTCGCCGCTGGCGTGGCGCGTGGACCATTCGATTTCGCGGCCTTCGGGGCCGCTCTCCTCGAGCCGCGAATGGCGACGCGCGACGAAGCGTTCGTCGAGCACGCTCCAGCCGGGCGTGTCGCCGGGTACCAGCAGCTTGACCTTGTTGGCGCCCTGCTCCGGCACGTAGCCGATGCGCGCCTGGAGCGTCCAGACCTCGACCTTGGAATCGGCATGCAGCGGGAACTGCAGCACCTGCCACTTGTAGACGATCGCGGCGAGCGCCACCGCGGCGAGCGCGAGGGCCAGCAGGTACAGCTGCGTCTTCTTCATGGGCCCCTGCGGCGGCGAGTTGCTTCGAGTTGCATCCCCGCGCGGAGTCTAACGCTTAGGCGAAGCCGCCCATCAACAACAGGCACGACGCCAGGTTGTGCAGGCCGTGCGCGGCGAACGCCGCCCACAACGTGCCGGTGCGCCAGTAGACCCAGGCAAAGACGGCGCCCATCGACCCGTACAACGCCCACAACATCAGCGTCGCCTCGATCGGGTTGCCGCTGACGCCGGGGACCTCGTGCATCAGGGCGAACACCAGGCTGCTCAGCACCATCCCGAGCCAGGGCTTGCCCGCGGCCAGCAGGCGGCCGAACAGCACGCGGCGGAACAGCAGTTCCTCATAGGCGGGCGCGACGATGGCGGCGAACACGAGGACCATCACCGGATGCAGCGCGAGGCCCTCCTGGATGATCTTCAGGTTGGTCGGCTCGACCTCGACGCCGGTTTGCCCGATGAGCCATTGCATGGCGGTCGACACCACGAACACCGCGGCCGCGGCGAGGCCGGCCAGCTTCCAGGTGACCGGCTGGCGGGCCGCGTGGTTGGACGCCACGCGCTCGGCGGGCGTGGCGCGACGGCGCCAGAAGTACACGATCAGCGCGGCGCCGCCGGTACCCAGCGCGGTCATCCACAGCAACGCCATGACGCCGGGCGTGCCGATGGCGGCGGCGATGGCCTCCGGGTCCTGGGCATCGACGCCCGACATGGCCGCACTGGCACCCTGCACGACGCTCCAGGCGATTCCGAACGCGATGCTGATGGCCAGCATCAGCACGATCGCCATGACGGCGTCGAAGGCGAATGCCCGCAAGGGTCGCTGCGGACTGGCCGGTGCGTTGTCGCCGCCGTCGGTCATGGCGGTGTCGATCGTGTCACTGATTTCCATGCGGTTGTTCCCCTTCCCTGGTGATGATCGATCAGACGTCGAGGTTGGCGACCTTCAACGCGTTTTCCTCGATGAACTCGCGGCGCGGCTCGACCACGTCGCCCATCAGGCAGCTGAAGATCTGGTCCGCGGCGACCGCGTCCTCGATCCGCACCTGCAGCAGGCGGCGCGTGTCCGGGTTGACCGTGGTGTCCCACAGCTGTTCCGGGTTCATTTCGCCAAGGCCCTTGAAGCGCTGGATCTGGCGGCCCTTCTTGGCTTCCTCGAGCAACCAGGCCTGCGCCTGGGCGAAGCTGTCCACGGGTTGCTCGCGGTTGCCGCGGACGATCTTCGCGCCGTCGCGGATCAGTCCGTGCAGCGCCGAGGCGGCTTCGCGCAGTGGACGCAATTCGCCGAACTCGAACACGGACATCGGGATGACCTGGGTCAGCGTCTCGCCCATGTGCGCGCGCATCACCAGCAACGCGGCCGGGCGCTCCTCGGTGCCGGCCTGCAGCGACAGCTTGTAGCGCGGGCGCCCGAGGCCCGTGCGGTTGATGCGCTTTTCCAGCGCGTCGAGTTCGTGCGGCTCGTCGGTGTTCTCGGCCAGGCTGGCGGCGTCGAGCGGCGTGAAGTCGATCAACGCCTCGAGCACGCCGGTGTCGTAGCGGTGCGCGTTGCGGGTGATGGACTCGCGCGCCTTGGCGTAGACCAGCAGCAGCCGCTCGAGCGCCGCGCCCTCGATCGGCGGCTCGCCTTCGGCCGGCACCAGCGACGCGCCTTCGACGGCGTTGCCCGCCAGGTACGCGTCCAGCGCCGCGTCGTCCTTCAGGTACAGCTCGTTCTTGCCCTGCTTGATCTTGTACAGGGGCGGCAGGCCGATGTAGACGTAGCCGCGCTCGATGAGCTCCGGCATCTGCCGGTAGAAGAACGTGAGCAGCAGCGTGCGGATGTGCGAGCCGTCCACGTCCGCGTCGGTCATGATGATGATGCGGTGGTAGCGCAGCTTGTCGGGGTTGTATTCGTCCTTGCCGATGCCGGTGCCGAGCGCCGTGATCAACGTGCCGACTTCCGCGGACGCGAGCATGCGGTCGAAGCGCGCGCGCTCGACGTTGAGGATCTTGCCGCGCAGCGGGAGCACGGCCTGGTTCTTGCGGTTGCGGCCCTGCTTGGCCGAGCCGCCCGCCGAGTCGCCCTCGACGATGAAGAGTTCCGACAGCGCGGGATCCTTTTCCTGGCAGTCGGCGAGCTTGCCCGGCAGGCCAGCGATGTCGAGCGCACCCTTGCGACGCGTCAGGTCTCGCGCCTTGCGCGCGGCCTCGCGGGCGCGGGCGGCATCGACGATCTTGCCGGCGATCGCCTTGGCTTCATTCGGGTGCTCCTGCAGGAACTCCTCGAGCTTCGCGCCGAAGGTGTGCTCGACCACCGGGCGCACGTCGGAGCTGACCAGCTTTTCCTTGGTCTGGCTGGAGAAGCTGGGGTCGGGCACCTTGACCGACAGCACGGCGATCATGCCTTCGCGCATGTCGTCGCCGGACAGGCTGACCTTCGCCTGCTTGGCGATGCCGTTCTGCTCGATGTAGTTGGTCAGCGTGCGGGTGAGCGCGGCGCGGAACCCGATCAGGTGCGTGCCGCCGTCCTTCTGCGGGATGTTGTTGGTGAAGCAGAACATCGCCTCCTGGTAGGAGTCGGTCCACTGGATGGCGACATCCACCGTGATGCCGTTCTCCTCGCCGGAGACGGAGATGACGTTCGGGTGCAGCGGCGTCTTGAGCTGCGCCAGGTGCTCGACGAACGAGCGGATGCCGCCCTCGTACTCGAACACGTCGCGCTTGCCGTCGCCACGCTCGTCCACCAGCGTGATGCGCACGCCGGAGTTGAGGAACGACAGTTCGCGCAGGCGGCGCGCCAGGATGTCGTAGTGGAACTCGGTGTCGGTGAAGATCTCGGTCGCGGGCCAGAAACGCAGCAGCGTGCCGCGCTTCGGGGACGGCTCGAGCGTGCGCAGCGGGTACACGGGCTCGCCGAGCGCGTATTCCTGCTGGTGGTGGTTGCCGTCGCGCCAGATGTCGAGCGTGAGCTTCGACGACAGCGCGTTGACCACCGACACGCCGACGCCGTGCAGGCCGCCCGAAACCTTGTAGCTGTTGTCGTCGAACTTACCGCCTGCGTGCAGCACGGTCATGATGACCTCGGCTGCCGAGACGCCCTCTTCCTTGTGGATGTCGACCGGAATGCCGCGGCCGTTGTCGCTGACCGACACCGAGCCGTCCTCGTGGATGGTCACGATGATGTCGTTGGCGTGGCCAGCGAGCGCTTCGTCGATCGAGTTGTCGACGACCTCGAACACCATGTGGTGCAGGCCGGTGCCGTCGTGCACGTCGCCGATGTACATGCCGGGACGCTTGCGAACGGCCTCGAGGCCGCGCAGGACGGTGATCTTGCTGGAGTCGTACTGGTTCTGCGGGAGGCCGGCGGCCTCCGCTTCGGCCGGGCCGAGATCGTGTTGCGACATGCGGTTGCGGGCTCCCGCGGCAGGCGCCTGGGGCCGGAATGGCCGCGCGTGCCGTGACTCATTAGCTATGGATGCGTGAAGTATAGCAATTCACGCGTTGTGGATCAGCAGTGGGCGTCCGATGGCACCGTAGGATTCAGCTGGTTGCGGCCGTCTTCGACTGCCTCGCAAGTTGTTGATTCAGCTAAGGTTATAGATGGAAACACCGCCGTGTTCCACGTGGAACGTCGCGGCTTGTATCTCGAGTGTTTCCAAGTCCGCTGGAGGCTCCGTCCCGGTCACGAACACCTGGGCGCCGGTCCCTGCCAGGAAGGCCAGCACCCGTCGCTGGTGCGGCCGGTCGAGTTCCGAGGCGAGATCGTCCAGGGCGACCACCGGCCACTCGCCGCGTACCGCCGCATGCTCCCGTGCCTGGGCCAGCAGGAACGCCAGGGCCGTGAGCTTGGCCTGGCCCCGGGACAGCTGCTCGCGCCCCGGCAGGTCGGCGTAGTCGATCCGCCAGTCGGCGCGGTGCGGCCCCACCGTGGTGTGGCCGACGGCGAGGTCGCGGTCCCGGGCCACCAGCAGGGCATCCGCCAGCGACACCTCCTCCCGGCGCCAGCCCGGCTGGAAGCCGAGGCGGGCCTCCCCGGCCTCGGGCAGGAGGTCGGACACCAGCGCCTGCAGGTGCGGCTGGAGCTGCTCCAGGTAGTTCTCTCGGTGGCGGGTGATGGTTTCGCCGCTCTCCGCGAGTTCCGCCTCCCAGGCGCCGAGTTGGTCGTCGCGCCTCATCCCGGACTTGAGCAGGGCATTGCGTTGCTTCAGCGCCCGCGCATGGCGGCGCCAAGCCATCAGGAAGTCGGGTTCCACGTGGAACAGTCCCCAGTCGAGCTGGCGCCGCCGTGGTTCCCCTCCGCCCGCGACCAGCACGTGGCTGCCCGGCTCGAAGGTCACCACGGCCAGCGCGGCGCATAAATCGCCCAGCGATTCGACCGCCTCCCCGTCCAGCCGCCCGGCCCAGGCCTGGCCGGCATGCCTCAGCCCCGCACGGCGGCGCACCTCGCCCCCCGCGTTGCCCGCCTCGATCCACTCGACGAACACCTCGACCGCCTCGGCACCCTGCCGGATCAGCCCATCGCGGACCCGGCCACGGAAGCTCCGGCCGTAGGCCATCAGGTGCAGGGCCTCGAGCACGCTGGTCTTGCCCGCACCGTTGTCGCCGACCAGCAGGTTGAGGCCGGGGGCGGGGCGCAATTCGACGCGCTCGAAGCGGCGCAAGCCGGCGATGTCCAGGCGGATGACGTGCATGGGCTTCAACTGAAACAGGAACGCCCGGACCAGCCGGGCGTTCCACGTGGAACAAGCATGACCGGTCCGGCGATCAGAGCCGCAGCGGCATGACCACGTGCCGGCAGGCCTCGCTGCCCGCCTCGCGGACCAGGGCCGAGGAGTTGGCGTCCCGCAGCTGGATGATGACGTGCTCGTCGCGCAGGGCGGACAGGGCTTCCAGCAGGTAATTGACGTTGAAGCCGATGGCCAGGTCGTCGACCTTGGTGTCGGCCTCGACTTCTTCCTGCGCCTCTTCCTGCTCGGGGTTGTGCGCGCTGATCTTCAGCTGGCCGGGGGAGACCTCGACGCGGACGCCGCGGTACTTCTCGTTCGACAGGATGGCGGCACGCATCAGGGCGGCCCGCAGGATCTCGCGGTCGATCCGGACCTCGCGGTCGGCGCCGATCGGGATCACCGCCTCGTAATCGGGGAAGCGCCCGTCGATGAGCTTCGAGGTGAAGGTGACATCGTCGCGCTTGATGCGGATGTGGTTGCGGCCGACTTCGAGTTCCAGCGCGCGGTCTCCGCCTTCCAGTAGCCGCTGCAGCTCGGTCACGCCCTTGCGGGGCACGATGATCTGGCGCTTGGCGCGGGCGCCGCCGTCCAGCGTCGCCTCGCACAACGCGAGGCGGTGGCCGTCGGTGGCCACGCAGCGCAGCGTGTCGTCGCGCAGGTCGAACAACAGGCCATTGAGGTAATACCGAACGTCCTGCTGGGCCATCGCGAACGCGGTGCGATCGATCAGTTCCTTGAGCGCCGCTTCCTGGACGCCGACGCGCTCGGTCGCCTCGACCTCGTCGACCGAGGGGAAGTCGCCCGCGGGCAGGCTGGCCAGGGTGAAGCGGCTGCGGCCTGCCTGGACCAGCACGCGGTCACCGGTCTGGCTCACCGTGACCCGGCTGCCGTCGGGCAGGGCACGCACGATGTCGAACAGCTTGCGGGCCGGGATCGTGGTCT
This sequence comes from Lysobacteraceae bacterium, assembly GCA_035759645.1. GTDB lineage: Bacteria > Pseudomonadota > Gammaproteobacteria > Xanthomonadales > Xanthomonadaceae > CAMPJU01. The sequence goes on from DASTUL010000173.1 coordinate 11,438, forward strand.
CGCCGTCCTGGGCGTCGTCCACCGCATGGCGGGCGACCATCTCGACCTCGAGGTCGGTACCGGTCAGCGAGAGCTGGCCGTTGGCCACCTGCACCAGCAGGTTGGCGAGCACGGGCAGGGTCTGCCGGCGTTCGACCACGTTGACCACCTGGGCCAGCGGTTTCAGGAAGACTTCGCGTTGCAGGCTGAAGCGCATGCGGACCCCTTGTCACGCTTTGGTTGTCTTGCTTTAAGCAGGAGATGGATAAATCAAGAACTGGTAGTGCTTGGTGTCGGCGAAATCTGGTGGGAAGTACGGTAACTTGTTGATCCTGCTGGTTTTACCTGGACCAAAACCCCTTGGAGAAAGCGGGTCCCGAGGTGCGGACAACCTGTGGATCGTTTTTGCCCCTCCAGACCATGCACCGGTTGTCCACAGCCCGTCCCGGTGGTTGCGCACCGGGTTCCACGGGTCATTCGCTCAACTTGCGGATCAGCTTTTCCCAGTCCTCCCGCAGCTTGCCGTCGGTGTCCATCAGGTGGCGCACCTGCCGGCAGGCGTGCAGCACGGTCGTGTGGTCGCGACCGGCAAACGCGTCCCCGATTTCCGGCAGGCTGTGCTCGGTCAGCTCCTTGGCCAGCGCCATTGCCACCTGGCGCGGCCGGGCGAGCGAACGCGTCCGCCGTTTCGACAGCAAATCCTTCAATTGCAGGCCGTAGTAGTCTGCCACGGTCTTCTGGATGTTGGGGATGCCGATCGCCTGCTGCTGCGCGCGCAGCAGGTCGCGCAGGGTTTCCTGGGCGAACTCCGGGGTGATCGTGCGGCCGGTGAAGTTGGCCCGTGCCACCAGCGTGTTGAGCGCGCCTTCCAGGTCGCGCACGTTCGACCGCATCTTCTTGGCGATCAGGAACGCCACGTCCTCCGGGATCCGCGCGCCACGCTCGGCCGCCTTGGACAGCACGATCTGCGCGCGGGTCTCGAAGTCGGGCGGGTCGATGGCGACCGACAGGCCCCAGCCCAGGCGCGATTTCAGGCGCGGCTCGAGGCCCTCGACCTCGCGCGGGAAGCGGTCGCAGGTCAGGATGATCTGCTGCTTGCCGTCGATCAGCGCGTTGAAGGTGTGGAAGAACTCCTCCTGCGTGCGGTCCTTGCCGGCGAAAAACTGGATGTCGTCGATCAGCAGCGCGTCGACCTGCTGGAACTGGCGCTTGAACGCCGCCATGCCGTTGCTCTTGTCCTGCAGCGCCTTCATCAGCGCGGCCAGGAACTGCTCGCTGCGCAGGTAGAGCACGCGCATCGACGGGTTGGCCGCGCGCATCGCGTTGCCGGCCGCGAACATCAGGTGGGTCTTGCCCAGGCCGGTGCCCCCGTACAGCAGCAGCGGGTTGTGGGCGCGGTCGCCGGGCTTGGACGCGGCCTGCCAGGCGGCGGCGCGGCCCAGCTGGTTGCTGCGGCCCTCGACGAAGTTGTCGAAGGTGTAGTGGCCGTCCAGGTGGCCGTCGAAGGGTTCGGGCGGCGCGGGACGCCCCGCGGCATAGGTTCCTGCCTGCCCGTTCACGGCCGGCGCGGCCACGCGGCGCATCGAGCCGATTTCCAGGCTCACCTGCTCGTTGCCGGCGAAGTGGCCCAGCAGCTCGCGGATGCGGACCAGGTAGCGGTCGCGCACCTCCTGCATCACGAAGGCGTTGGGCGCGTACAGCACCAGGCCGTCCTCGCGCCGGTCGGCCTGCAACGGCTTGAGCCAGGTGTGGACGTCCTCGGCCGGCAGCTCGGCTTCCAATCGTTCGAGGCAGCGGGGCCAGGCATCCATCAAGGGGGACAATCTCGTCGAGCCGGCAGTAAGGCGCGGGCGGGGAAAGGCACGGGCCCGGCGCGCGAACCGGGGGTCGCGCGGACCGGACCGCGGGGCAGGCCAGACTATCACCCGGGCCCCGCCCCAGGGATGCGAAGCGAATGCGCGCGGGCTGCTTGCACATCCGTTCGGGGCGTTGCTTGACCCGACTCCCCGGCGCCCGCTAAAATCGACGGTCTTTTCGCCGCTTCAGCAAGAGCAGCCGCCATGGCCACCAAGCGCACCTTCCAGCCCAGCAACCTCAAGCGCAAGCGCGACCACGGCTTCCGTGCCCGCATGAAGACGGCCGACGGCCGCAAGATCCTCGCCCGTCGCCGCGCGAAGGGCCGCAA
>DASTUL010000174.1:0-22126 GCA_035759645.1 Lysobacteraceae bacterium
ACCGTTGTCGGACGCTTTTGACGGCGACTGGCTGTTCGCGCGCAGCCGCGGCCGCAGCGCATCCGTCAAGGCGTTCCTGATGGACCAGCGGATCGTGGTGGGCGTGGGCAACATCTACGCGGCCGAGGCGCTGTTCGCCGCAGCCATCTCGCCCCTGCGCGCCGCCGGAAAGGTTTCGCGGACGCGCTACGCGGTCCTCGCGGACGAAACGAGGCGCATCCTCGCCCACGCGATCGAGCGGGGCGGGACCACCCTGCGCGACTTCATCGCCCCGGACGGCGCGCCGGGCTACTTCGAACTGGAACTGCTGGCCTACGGACGCGGCGGTGAACCCTGCACGCGCTGCGGGCGGCCGCTGCGCGAGGCGCCGATCGCGCAACGCACGACCGCGTGGTGCCCTGCCTGCCAAAGGTGACCTTCGACGGTCACCCTTTCCCCGTACCCGGGCGTATGATCGAGTTGCCTTCGAGGGGGAAAACGATGGCAGATACCGCTGACATCACCGGGTGGCTCGATGCCGCGCGTGGGGGCGACCGCAAGGCGCTCGACCACGTGCTCGCATCGCTGTACCAGGAATTGCACACGATGGCGCGGCGCCAGCTGGCCGGCCAGCACGGCCGCACGCTGGATGCCACCGCGCTGGTCCACGAGGCGTACCTGAAAGTCGTGGGCCGCAACACGGCGCAGTTCGACGACCGTGCCCATTTCTTCGCCTACGCGGCGACGGCGATGCGCAGCGTCGTGGTCGATTACGCGCGCCAGCGAATGGCGCAGAAGCGCGGCGGGGACCTGCACCGCGTGACGGACCTGCCCGAGGACCTCGCCGGCGCCGTGCGCCTGGACGAAGAAACGCTGGGCCTGGACACCGCGCTGACCCGCCTGTCCGAAGTCGATCCGCGGTTGGCCAAGGTCGTCGAACTGCGGTACTTCGCGGGCCTGTCGGAGGTCGAGATCGCCGCACTGCTCAAGCGTTCGGAGCGCAGCATCCGCCGCGACTGGCAAAAGGCGCGCCTGTTCCTGCTCGCCTCGCTGCAGGAAGGCGAAGAAGACCGCGGTCCCCGGCGCAACGCGGCCGGCGGGCGCGGCTGAGCCGCGCCGAACGCGCGAGCAAGGGAACGTCCATGGACGCCGAGCGCTGGCAACGCCTGTCGCCGCTGCTCGACGCGCTGTTCGAGCTCGAGCCGGACGAACGCGCGCGCCGCCTGGCGTTGATGCGGGCCGAGGATCCGGCGCAAGCCGATGAGTTGCAGGCACTGGTCGCCCTGGAGGAAGCCAGCGGCGATTTCCTCTCCGAGCCGCTGGTCGCGCCGTTGCCCGGCGCGCGCGTCGGCGCACTCATCGGTCCCTACCGGCTCGAGCGGATGCTCGGCGAGGGCGGCATGGGACAGGTCTGGCTCGCCAGCCGTGCCGACGGGATGTACCACCGCCGGGTCGCGCTGAAACTGTTGCGTCCCGGGCTGGTCGACCCGGGCCTGCGCCTGCGCTTCCAGCGCGAACGCGAAATCCTCGCGCGCCTGGCGCATCCCCACATCGCCCGCCTGCTCTATGCGGGGCTCAGCGACGACAGCCAGCCGTTCCTCGTCCTCGAGTACATCGAAGGCGAACCGGTCACCGACTGGTGCGAGGCGCGCGACGTGCCCATCGCCGCGCGGCTGGAACTGTTCGGGCAGGTGTGCCAGGCGGTGAGCCATGCACACGCCAACCTCATCGTGCATCGCGACCTGAAGCCATCGAACATCCTGGTCACGGCGACGGGTGCGGTGCAGCTGCTCGACTTCGGCATCGCCAAGCTGCTCGACACGAGCGAAGGGACGGCACCGGAGTACACGGGCACGGGGATGCGAGCGTTCACGCTCCACTACGCCGCGCCCGAGCAGATCCGTGGCGAGCTGGTCACCACGATGACCGACGTGTACGCGCTCGGCGTGGTGCTCTACGAACTGCTCGCAGGCGCCAAGCCGTACACGCCCGCGCGGGGCAGCGATGCGGCGTGGGAGGAAGCCATCCTCTCCACCGATCCGCTGCCCCCGTCGCAGGCGCTGCAACGCGCCGTGGAGGCGAATCCGAACCGCTCGGGCGCGCTGCGACGGAGGGCCCGCCAGGTCGCCGGCGACCTGGACAACATCGTGCTCAAGGCGCTGGCCAAGGAGCCCGTGCAGCGCTATCCGTCGGTGGAAGCGCTGTCGCGCGACGTGCAGCGCTACCTCGAAGGCCAGCCGGTGCTCGCCAAGCCACGCGGCGTCGCCTACAAGTTCCAGAAGTTCGTCGCGCGACACCGCTGGCCACTGGCCAGCGCCTCGCTGGTCGGGTTGGCGGTGGCCGCGGCATTGGTCGTCGTGCTCTGGCAGGCGCGCCTGGCGCTGCAGGACGCGTCACGCGCGCAGGCGATGCAGTCGTTCGTGATCGGCTTGTTCGAACAGGCCGGCGCGGCGCCCCCGGATGCATCGCTGGAATTGCGTCGCCTGCTTGCCGCGGGCGTCGAGCGCGGCAATCGAGAATTGTCCGGCCAGCCGCTCGCGCGCGCGGAACTGCTGGGACTGGGCGCACGCCTGCGGCTCGGCCTTGGCGACCACCGCGAGGCGGCGGCATTGCTCGATCGGCAGGCCGACATCCTTGCAGCCCTGGGCGACACGGTGCCGACAGGGCTGCGCCTGGAGGCGGCCACGCTCCGCGGGCGCAGCCTGTTCCTGGGCAATGCCGTCGCCGGCTGCATCGACGCGATGGAACCGTGGCTGCCGATCGTGCGGCGGGAGCAGGCACGACTCCCCGCGCAGGCAGCCGCGTTCCAGTCGCAACTGGCGCGGTGTCGCCGTGCGAATGGCGAACCACGCCTGGCGCGGCTGTTGCTCGAAGACGCACTGGACGTGCACGCCGGCCTGCTCCGGGACGAGGTCGGCGTCGTCGAGCGCCTGCGCGAGCTCGCGCAATTGCACGTCGATGCGGGTGAAACGACGGCGGCCTTGCGCGTCCAGTCCGACGCATTGGCCCGTTTGCGACAGGAAGCAGGGACGCAGCATCCGCTGGTCATCGAGCTGCTCGGGGACATCGGCGCATCGCGCGAGCAGCTCGGCCAGCCGGCGGCGGCGGAACGGGCGCATGCGGAGGCGCTGGTGCTGGCCCTGGAAGTGCTGGGTCCGCGCCATCCGGCCACGGTGCGCGCACGCCAGCGCCTGGAGGGCGCGCGCGAGGCGCGCCAGTCGCCGTCCGCGCCGGCCAGTGGCAGCGGCTAGCGCCCTTTCAGCGGCAACGGCTGCTGCAGCGGATCGACGCTGCCTTCGCCGCGCATCACCTTCTTGAACTCGGTGCGCGACACGGAGACGTAGCGCTCGTTCCCGCCGATCTCGACCTGCGGGCCTGCCTGCAATGCGCGTCCGGTCTCGTCGACGCGCACGGTCATCGTGGCCTTGCTGCCGCTGTGGCAGATGGTCTTGATCTCGATCAGCTCGTCGGCCCAGGCCAGCAGCGCGGCGCTGCCCTCGAACAGTTCCCCGCGGAAATCGGTGCGCAGGCCGTAGCAGAGCACCGGGATCCGCAGCGCATCCACCACCTCGGTCAACTGCCAGGCCTGCGCCCGCGACAGGAACTGCGCCTCGTCCACCAGCACGCAGTGCAGCGACCCGCGCGCGCCGATGTCCTTTTCGATCAGTGCGTGCAGGTCGTGGGCTGCATCGAACGCGGTGCCCTCCGCCTGCAGCCCGATGCGCGAGGCCACGTTGCCACTGCCGGCACGGTCGTCCAGCCGCGGCGTGAGGATCAGCGTGCGCATCCCGCGCTCGCGGTAGTTGTGCGCCGACTGCAGCAGCGTCGTGGTCTTCCCGGCGTTCATCGCCGAGTAGTAGAAGTAGAGCTTGGCCATCGCGCCAAGTTTAATCCCCGTCGTCCTCCTCCCGGACGACCTCGAGCGGCTTGACGGTGACCACGCCGAAGCCGGGATCCTTCCAGATGGCGTCCTGCCATTCCCAATACAGGTCCGGCTCCCAGTATTTGTCGTCATAGAACCGTTCGCCGTCGATGGCCATCCCGATGCCGCCGGGGCCGGCGACCACGACGGTCAGGAACCCGACGAACCCGGTGCGGCTGCCCGTGATCTTCCGTTTCGCCTTCTTGAGCTCGCGTTCCAGGCGCTCCTGCGCGACCGCATCGCGGTACTCCTCGTAGAGCGGGCGGCCGACGTCCAGCGCCTGTGCGCGTTCGGCCTCGCTGAGCGCGTTCCAGTACGCCTCCCGCTTGGCAACGAACGGGACGTACGCGCGTTCGGCGGCGATGTCCATCCACGCGTAGGCCAGGGGCCGATCGACGGCGACGCCGTTCCCGGTCCACAGCATCTCGGCCACCATCGCCTGGGAAGGCTTGTCCGCGAAGCGCGCCGCGCGCCGGAAATAGGTGAACGCCTCGCGGGGGCGGCCTTCCTCGAGCGTCGCCTGGCCCTCGCGGCGCCAGCGCAGGTCCGGGTGCGCGCCCAGGAACCCCGTGTTGTTCAGGACCAGCGCGTCGGCCCGGCGGGGCGTCCGTTCCTGGGACATCGCGGGTCCGAAAATGGCCAGTGCCAGTGCAACCGCAATCACGGATTTCATCTCACGTCTCCTTGTGGGCCTCCCTTTCGTGGATGCCCGCAAGCTGCAGACCGTCGCAGGCATTGCCTAGTCGTCACCCGGCCTGACCACCTCCAACGGCTTGACGTTCACCGTGCCGATCGGCGGATCCTTCCAGATGCTGTCCTGCCAGGCCCAGTACTGGTCCGGTTCCCAGTAGGTGTCGTCGTAGTAGCGCTCGCCGCTGATGGTGGTGAACACCTTGCCGCCTGCGAGCGGAATCATGACCTGCAGGTTGCCCACGTTGCCCACGCGGCTGCCGGTGATCTTGCGCTTGGCCTTGGCAAGCTCGCGTTCGAGGCGCTCCTTGGCGACGTCGTCGCGGTGTTCCTCGTAGAGCCGCCGGCCGACCTCCAGCGCCCGCGTGCGCTCTGCCGCGCTGAGCGCGTTCCAGTACTGCTCGCGCTTGGCCACGAACGGGATGTAGGCGCGCTCGGCCGCGATGTCCATCCACGCGTAGGCCCGTGGCCGATCGACCGGAACGCCGGTGCCGGTCCACAGCATCTCGGCCACCATCGCCTGCGACGCCTTGTCCGCGTAGCGCGCAGCCCGCTGGAAATAGGTGAGGGCTTCGCCGGCACGTCCATCGCCAAGGGCTGCGATGCCTTCCCGACGCCATCGCAAGTCGGGATGCGCGAGGAGGAACCCCGCGCTGTTCATGACGCGCCGGGCATCCGGCGCATCCGCTGGCGCGGCTTCCCGTGCGGGTTCCGGTGTGGATTCCGGCTCGGCCGCTGGAAGGACGGCCGCCCAGGCAAAAAAGAGCGTCGCGATCGCGGCCCATTGCCTCATGGCCCTTCTCCTCGTGATCCGTCTCCTGTTACGTCGGTGAGGGCCCGGCCGTCGCAGGGACTCAGTCGCTGCCGTCCCCGTCGTCGGCGGTCGACGGCTCGTCGCCGGTTACCACCTCGAGCGGCCGGACGCTGACCGTGCCCTTGGGCGGGTCCTTCCAGATGCTGTCCTGCCAGGCCCAGTAGTGCTCGGGCTCCCAGTACTGTTCGTCGTAGTACCGGCTTCCGTCGATGGTCAGCATCACGCCGCCGGGGCCGGGCACCATGACCTGCAGGTTGCCCACGAAACCGGTGCGGCTCCCCGTCACGTTGCGCTGCGCGCGGCGCAACAGGCGCTCAAGGCGTTCCTTGGCGACCGAGTCGTTGTATTCGTCGTAGATCGCGGCGCCGACCTCCAGCGCCTGTGCACGCTCGGTTTCGCTGAGCGTGTTCCAGTACTGCTCGCGCTTGGCCAGGAACGGGACGTAGGCGCGCTCGGCGGCGACGTCCATCCACGCGTAGGCCCGCGGTCGGTCGACCGGGACGCCGGTGCCGGTCCACAGCATCTCGGCGACCATCGCCTGCGACGGCTTGTCCGCGTATCGCGCGGCGCGCATGAAGTAGTCGAACGCTTCGCCTGCGCGATGGTCCTCGAGCGCGGCCAGGGCCTCGGTGCGCCAGCGCAGGTCGGGGTGCGCGCTGAGGAAGCCGGCCGTGCCCATCACTTCCAGGTCGGCGGCTTCGAACTGCGGCTTGTCGTTGGCGGCTTGCGCGAGGACGGGTGTCGCGGCAAGGCTGAAAAGGCACGCAAGGGCAAGTGGGCGGATCATGTGCTTGGTTCCGTGGTGTAGGGACATCATGGGAGTGGATGATAGGAAGCCGCGGACCGTTGCAAATGAGGCAATGGTCAGGTGAACCAATGGCATGGAAATGCGTGGCGAAGATGAAGCCGGGATGGAGTAGCGGACCGGGGATGCGAGAATTGGCGGGATGAATGGATTGAACCCGCAGCAGCGCGAGGCGGTTGCCCATCTCGCCGGCCCGATGCTGGTGCTGGCAGGCGCGGGGAGCGGCAAGACGCGGGTGATCGTCGAGAAGATCGCACACCTCGTCGCTTGTGGGGCGATCCCGGCACGGCGAATCGCCGCGATCACCTTCACCAACAAGGCCGCGCGCGAGATGCGCGAGCGCGTCGCGCGGCGGATCCGCGGCGAAGCGGGGGAGGGCCTGCTCGTCTGCACCTTCCACGCGCTCGGCTTGCGCATCCTCCAGGCTGAACACGCGAAGCTGGGGCTGCGGCGCGGCTTCTCGGTATTCGACGCCGAGGACAGCGCCGCGCAGCTCAAGGACCTGCTGCCCGCCGGCAGCAAGCCCGACGCGATCGAGGCGATGAAGTCGCTCGTGTCCCGGGCCAAGAATTCGGGCCTGTCGCCTGAACAGGCCGCCGCCGCCGCGGGCAGCGCCCGCGAGCGCGAAGCCGCGGCCCTGTACGTGGCCTACCAGGCGCGCCTGTCCGCATTCAACGCGGTCGACTTCGACGACCTGATCCGGCTGCCCGTGCAGTTGCTGGAGTCCGACGACGAAGCCATCGCCGGTTGGCGCGAGCGCATCGGCTACCTGCTGGTCGACGAGTGCCAGGACACGAACGACGCGCAGTACCGGTTGCTGAAGGCGATCGCGGGGCCGCGCGGCCTGTTCACCTGCGTGGGCGACGACGACCAGTCGATCTATGCATGGCGCGGCGCCAACCCCGACAACCTGCTGCAGCTCGCGGTCGACTACCCGGCGCTGAAGGTGGTGAAGCTCGAGCAGAACTACCGGTGCAGCAATCGCGTCCTGCGCGCTGCGAACGCCCTGATCGCCCACAACCCGCACGAGCATCCCAAGGCGCTGTGGAGCGACAACGCCGATGGCGAGCGGATCCGCGTGTGGGAGTGCCGCGACGCCGCGCACGAGGCCGAGAAGGTCGCCGACCAGGTGCATTTCCTGCACACCACGCGCGCCGCGCCGTGGAGCGACTTCTGCGTGCTGTTCCGCGGCAACCACCAGTCGCGTGCGCTGGAGAAGGCCCTGCAGCTGCTGCGCGTGCCCTACCACCTGAGCGGCGGCACGGCGTTCCTCGACCGCGGCGAGGTCAAGGACGCGCTGGCCTGGCTGCGGCTGGTGGCCAACCCGGACGACGACGCGGCCTTCCTGCGCGCCGTCGGCGCGCCGCAGCGCGGCGTGGGCGGCACCACGCTGGCGAAGCTGGGGGAGCTCGCGCGCACCGCGCACCTGCCGCTGGCGCGCGCCGCGGCGTCGATCGGGCTGCTGAAGCAACTGCCGGCGCGCAGCGCGAATGCACTGCAGGGATTCGATGCGGTGGTGCGCGCGCTGCGCGCCGATGCCCAGCGCTTGCCGCCGGCGCAACTGGTCCGGGCGCTGGTCGAGCAATCCGGCCTGCTCGCGTCGCTGCGCGCGCAGTGCAAGGACGAGGCGATGTTCAACCTGCGCCGGCGCAATTTGGAGGAACTGGCGGAGTGGTTCGACGGGCCGCGTACCAGCGGGCCGGGCGAGCTGGCGGCGGCCATGTCGCTGCTCGCGCACGCCGACAAGGGCGACGCCGGCGACCAGGTGCGATTGATGAGCCTGCACGCGGCCAAGGGCCTGGAGTTCCGATACGTGTTCATCGTCGGCGTCGAGGACGGCAACCTGCCGCACGAGGCGTCGATCGAGGAAGGGCGCGTCGACGAGGAGCGCCGCCTGCTGTACGTCGGCATCACCCGTGCGAAGGAACGGCTGTGGCTGTCGCACGCCCGCGAGGCGCAGCGCTGGGGCCAGCGCATCCGAAACCTGCCCAGCCGCTTCCTCGACGAGCTGCCGGCGACCGAGCTGCAGCGCGACGGCGCCGATCCGGAGGCCGACGCCGCGCAGCGCAGGGAGCGCGCGGACGCCGGCTTCGCCGCGATCAAGGCACTGCTGGAGGCCTGACGCGTCGCCCACACGGGTCGCTCGCTAGACTCTGCGGCCCCAGCCGAAACGGGATGTCCAATGCGCCGTATTGCCCTCGTCAGCCCACTCGCCTTCGCGCTCGCCCTCGGTGCCTGCAGCAGCACGCCAGAAGCGGTGACGTTGGCGCCGCCGGTCACCGCGGTCGCGCACGTCGACATGGATGCGGACGCGTATGCGAACGCGAACCTCAACGCCGTCCTCTGGGTCCAGTCCTCGGCGGAATACGACGCGGCCGCGCTGTCGGCCTACCACGCTGCCGCCGGGCGCCTGGATGCGGCACTCGCCGACAAGGCCTGGGACGCCCTCGCACCCGGCGCGCGCGCCAATCCCGACGCCATCGCCACCCTGCCGCCGGCAGTGATCCTCGACGTCGACGAAACCGTCCTCGACAACTCGCCGTACCAGGCGAGGCTCGTGCGCGACGGCGGGGTCTACGACGAAGCGACGTGGGCCGCCTGGGTCGAGGAGCGCAGCGCGCGCCCCGTGCCCGGCGTCCTGGATTTCGCGCGTGCCGCCACCGCGCGCGGCGTGACCCTCGTCTACCTGTCCAACCGCGCCGAGCACCTGCAGGACGCCACGCTCGACAACCTGCGCGCGGTGGGTTTGCCGGTCGCAAACGAGTCGGTGTTCCTCGGCCTCGGCACCGTGGTGGAAGGCTGCGAGCAGCAAGGCAGCGAGAAGGACTGCCGGCGCCAGCTCGCCGGCCGGCAGTACCGGGTGCTGATGCAGTTCGGCGACCAGCTGGGCGACTTCGTGGCGGTCGAGGACAACACGCCCGCCGCGCGCCAAGCCTTGGTCGATCGGCACGCCGACTGGTTCGGCGACCGCTGGTGGATGCTGCCGAACCCGACCTACGGCGGCTGGGAGCCGGCGGTGTTCGACAACGACTGGGGCCTGCCGCTCGAGGCGCGCCGCGCCGCCAAGCGTGCCGCGCTCGACACCGGGGGGCGCTGACCGTGGGCGGTCCCGGGGTTGCCCCCACCCGGCGTGGCGGTCACGATGCCCCGATGCATGAATCGATGAATCCGTTGCTGCGGGTCGCGAGGCCGGCGGCGGCGGCCTTGGCGTCGCTGCTGCTGGTGCTGGCGTTCGTGGCCGGCTGCCAGCGCGACCCGGCGTCGGGCGACCAGCAGCCTCCCGCGGCCGACTCGCCGGCAGCCACCGTCACTGCGCTGGCAACCCAACTGCAGGCCGGCGACCTGGCCGGGTACGCGCGCACCGCCGTGCCGCCCTCCCTGCACGCGGAACTGGACGCGGCCTGGCGGGAAGACCGCAGCCGCTGGCCGCTCAGTGAACTTCCCCTGGCCGGCAAGTTGCCGCCACTACTGGCCGCGTTCGGCGCCGAGGGAGCGGAAGCCAGGCTGCAGTCGGCCTTCGACCGCCAGTTCGCCGGCCAGGACAAGCAGCTGGACGCCGCCGCGCAGTCGCTGTCGCTGTGGGGCGTGGAGTACGTCAACAACGAGGGCGTATTCAGCGATGCCGAGCGCGTGCACTACGCCCAGGTGATCGACGCCCTGGGCGCCTGGGCCGCCGCCGCGCCACTGGCCGACCGGGCCAGGGCCAAGGCATCCCTCGTGCGGCTGGCATCGGCCGCGCGGGCGTCCGGGCTGGACGAGCCGTCGGATTTCACCGCGCTCGGGATGGCGGGCACCCTGGAGCGACTGCAGCCGTTCGTCGCGGCGGCCATGCGCACCCTGGCCGACTACGGCCTGGACCTGGGCGCCAGCCTGGAGGGCCTCCGCGTGGAGGAGGTCTCGCAGGAAGGCGACCGGGCCGTGGTGCAGGTCAGCTATCCACTGGCCGGGCATCCGGTCAGCACGCAAGTGGTCCTCGAACGGATCGACGGCCGCTGGTATCCGTCCGACAGCGTGCGCAACGCGCGCGCCAGCCTCGCCCCGGCCGCTTCGACCGAGGGCGACGACGCAGTGCCCACCGACGTCGCCCCCGCCGACCCGGCAACGCCCGCGGGTTGAGCGGCCCCGCCGCCGGCCCGCCGGGCCGCCTTGCGATAATGCGAACGATGTCGAAGCCCAAGCCGCTCCCGCCGCAGGAATCGCTGCCGTTCCCCGAACCCGAAGCCGCCGGCCGGGACGCCGGGCCGCAGCGTTGCCCGCCACCGACGCGCGACGTCCGTCCCTGGTGGGCGCGGCTGCTCGGACGCTTGCTCGATCCGTGGATCGCCCTGGACGTCGTCCCGGAAGCACCGGCCCTGTGCGACGAGATCCGGCCCGTCTGCTACGTGCTCGAGGACTACGGGCTGTCCAACGCGCTGGTCCTGGACCGCGCCTGCCGCCAGGCCGGCCTGCCGTCCCCGCTGCGCCCGTTGCCCGGCGTTCCGCTCGACCGCAGCCGCGGCTACGTGGCGCTGTCGCGCCGCAATGCCAGCGCGCTGCCGCCGGCGCTGCGGCGCAAGAGCCACGGCCGCACCCATTCGGACTCGCTGGCGCGGTTGCTGGAAGCGCATCGCGAGGATCCCGCGCTCGACGTGCAACTGGTGCCGGTGTCGATCTTCGTCGGCCGCGCGCCGGACAAGCAGAGCGGCTGGTTCTCGGTGCTGTTCTCGGAGAACTGGGCGATCGTCGGCCGGTTCCGGCGGTTGCTCGCCATCCTGCTCAACGGGCGCGATACCCAGGTGCAGTTCGCGCAGCCGGTGCGGCTGCGGGACATCGTCGACGAGGGACTGGAGGAAGGGCTGGACCCCGAACGCACCGTGCGCAAGCTCTCGCGGGTGCTGCGCACGCACTTCCGGCGCATCCGCGAAGCGGTGATCGGCCCGGACCTGTCGACGCGCCGCCTGCTCGCCGACAAGGTGCTGTCGAGCACGCCGGTGCTGGAGGCCATCGCCGAGCAGGCGCGGCGCGACAAGGGCACCACGGCCGACGCGTGGCGCAAGGCGCATGCCTACGTCTGGGAGATCGCGGCCGATTATTCGCACCCGGTGGTGCGTTCGCTGTCGTCGATGCTCACGCCGGTCTGGAACCGCATCTACCGCGGCGTGCTGGTGCACCACCTGGACGAGCTCAAGGCCAACGCGCCCGGCCACGAGGTCGTCTACGTGCCCTGCCATCGCAGCCACATGGACTACCTGCTGCTCAGCTACCTGCTGTACACGCGCGGCATCGTGCCGCCGCACATCTTCGCCGGCATCAACCTCAACCTGCCGGTGATCGGCACCATCCTGCGCAAGGGCGGGGCGTTCTTCGCCCGCCGCAGCTTCCGCGGCAACGCGCTGTACTCGGCGGTGTTCCGCGAGTACATGGCGCAGCTCGTCGCCGGCGGGTATTCCATCGAGTACTTCATCGAGGGCGGGCGTTCGCGCACCGGCCGCTTGCTGCCGCCCAAGGGCGGCACGCTGGCGATGACGGTGCGCGGCTACCTGCGGCAACCGACGCGCCCGGTGCTGTTCCAGCCGGTGTACATCGGTTACGAGAAGCTGATGGAAGGCACCAGCTACCTCGACGAGCTGACCGGCAAGCCGAAGCAGAAGGAATCGATCTGGCGACTGGTCACCGGCATCCCGAAGGTGCTGCGCTCCAACTACGGCCAGGTGGTGGTCAACTTCGGCGAGCCCATCCGGCTCAACGACATGCTCGCGAAGCATGCGCCCGGCTGGGATACGGAGACGCTGGCCGACGACCAGAAGCCCGCGTGGCTGGCCGACACGGTCAGCGCACTGGCCAACGACATCCAGGTCAACGTCAACCGCGCCGCCGACGTGAACCCGGTGAACCTGCTGGCCATGGCGCTGCTGTCGACGCCCAAGCACGCGATGGGCGAGGCCGACCTGCTGGCGCAGATCGCGCTGTCGAAGAAGCTGCTCGCCGAATTGCCGTACTCGCGGCACGTGACCGTGACGCCGCACGCGCCGGAGGAGATCGTCGCGCACGGCGAGGAGATCGGCATGCTGGCGCGCACGCCGCATCCGCTCGGCGACGTGCTCGGCGTGGACGGCGACACGGCGGTGCTGCTGAGCTACTTCCGCAACAACGTGCTGCACCTGTTCGTGGCCGCGGCGTGGATCGCGGTGTGCTTCCAGAACAACCGGCGCATGAGTCGCAACGGCGTGCTGCGCCTGGGCCGCAGCGTCTACCCGTTCCTGCAGTCGGAGCTGTTCCTGCCGTGGACGGAGGAGGAATTCGCCGGCCGCCTGTCGCGCACCATCGACATCTTCGCCGGCGAAGGCCTGCTCGAGGTGGTCGGCCCGGACGACGGCGACATCCTCGCGCGCAATGCCGGGCAGACCGACGAGGTCTTCCGCCTGCGTGCCATCGGCCATTCGTTGCAGCAGGCGTTCGAGCGCTACTACATCGCGATCTCGGTGCTGGCCAAGAACGGCCCCGGCACGCTCAGCTCCGGCGAGCTGGAGCGGTTGTGCCAGCTCGCGGCGCAACGCCTGTCGTTGCTGTACGCACCCGCGGCGCCGGAATTCTTCGACCGGACGTTGTTCCGCGGTTTCATCCAGAAGCTGCGCGAGCTGAAGCTGGTGTGGCCGGACGCGGACGGCAAGCTCGCGTTCGACCAGCGCCTGGATGCCTGGGCGCGCGACGCCAAGGTCATCCTCGGGCGCGAACTGCGCCACACCATCGAGAAGATCAGCCCGGAGACCCCGAAGGGGGACGAGCCCTCCACCGACACACCCGACGACGGCAAGCCGGACGACGGCACGCCCGGGGAAGACCGCCCGACCGGTTAGTCGTCGACGGCCCTGTCGGTGTCGCCCGAGTCGGCCAGGTAGGTGCCGTGCACCAGGTTGGCGCCGTCGCGGTGGAGTTTCGCCAGGAACGCACCTTGCTGCCCGACGGGCGCATCGTGCACCGGGAATTGGGACGGAAAGTCCGCCGACGCCGTGTGCCCGGACACATAGGCGTGGCCGTCGTCGTCCAGCGCGATCCGGTTGCCGTTGTCGTCCCCGCTGCCGCCCAGGTAGGTGGCGAACGCCAGGATGCCGCCCCGGTGGAACTTGGCGACGAAGGCATCGGTCCCCGGCGGATCGGCGACCTGGAGCGCGCCGGCGGTGGCGGGAAAGCCGCGCGACGATGAGGTCTCGCCCGTGACCCAGGTCGTGCCGTCCGCATCGACCGCGACCCCACGCGCGACGTCGTCGGCGTTGCCGCCCAGGTAGGTGCTGAAGGCAGGCCGGTCGAACAGGGGCCCGAGGCTGAGCACGAACGCATCGCTCGCGCCTGCCCGGCGGCGCTGGTGTGCCGCCACCAACGGGAAGTCGCTCGAACGGGTGGTACCGACGACGTGGGCGGCGCCGCGCGGGCCGATCGCGAGCGCCAGCGCGGCATCGTCTTCGGAGCCACCGATGTAGGCGCAGTCCGGGGCGGCGCTGGTCGCGCCGAGCCGGCAGGCAAACGCATCGCCGTCACCGCGCTCGCCCGTGGCGGACAGCGTCCGGCCGACGGCCCAGACGGCGCCGGTGATGTCGACTTCGACGGCACGCGCAGGTCCCGGCCACGGGCCGGTGTCGCCCGTCCCGACCGACGCGGCCGCGACCGGGAACGCCAGCACGGGCACGACCATCAGCGGCAACGACCGGTCGTAACGGCCGAACGCCATGGCCACCGTGTCGCTGTCGAGCCGCCAATAGCGGCTGTCGACGGAGCGGCGCCTGCCATCGACGACCTGCCAGGCGAGTGGCCGGTGCAGCCGCAGCGTCGTCGCGCCCGCGTCGAGCCGGAGGTGGCCGTCGGCCTCGAGGGCCACATCGCGGACACCGTCGATGTCGAAGGCGACCAAGCCGGGCGTCGCGCCCGGCGCGAACGTGAAGCCGAGTTCGAGGCTGCCCGCGTGGCCCCGGAATTCGAGGTCGATGCCATCGTGGATCCCGGCGAACCGCGCCTGGCCATGCAGCGGCACCGATGGCTGCCAGCGGCCGGGGTCGTTGCCCGTGAAGTAGTGGCTGGCACCGGGCAGCCGCCCGACGCCCGATGCCTGGGCCCGGTGCATGCCGGCGATGGAGAGTTGCACGTCGCCGCCCGGCAGCCGAAGCGCAGCGCCGGTGTCCTCCAGGCGCAGCGCGAACCCGTTGCCCCGTGCGATGAACCGGACCCAGGGATCGGCCTGCCCCAGGTTGGATTCGAATGCGAGGCCGGGCGGAGGCAGGGGGGTTTCCGCCGCTGCAACCAATCCGTCCGGGCGCGGTGCGGCATCGGCGCCGCCCACCAGGTGGCAGGCCGTGGCCGACAGCAGCAACGCGATGCCACTCGCCAGTGAAGCAAGGATTCGCACGTGCACCTCCCCCCGGAGCATTGTGCCGGGCCTTGTGGCCCGGCGCGACCAGCCTGGCCGCACGGGGGAGGTTCCCGCGATTCCCCGCGCCAGTCGTTCCGGCGCGGGGAATTGGTCTGAAGATTCCTGAAAAGGGCTCAGTCGATCGGGAAGGGCGCCGCTTCGCGGTCGTAGAAGTTACCGCGCTGGTGCCGGACGTCCAGGTCCAGGTCGCCGTCGGCATCCCAGGCCAGTTCCTCGATCACGAAGATCCGGTTCCCGTCGACGGCGAGCGGATGCCAGCGGCGCTGGACCGCCACGAAGCACCCGTTGACCGGCGGCGTGCAGCTCGGCACCCACCCCGTGTTGTTGAAATACAGCGTGGACTCCATGGAGCCGGCGTCCGGGTTGTAACGCCAGGTCTGGTGCGTCCGGTACGTGTTGGGATCACCGGCATAGCGCGAGGCCATGACCGCCGAGCCGTCCGGATCAAGCACCAGGTACAACCCCAGCAGGTTCGGCTCGTACGCGGCCTGGCTCAGGTCGAAGCCGGAGCGCCAGGAGTCGGCAAGGTTCGCGGCATCGAAGGACAGCGACCCGTCGAACACGTTCGAGATCGACCACTCCGCGAGCATCATCCCGTTCCACTCGTGGACGGCGATCACGCCATCGGCCTTGCCACCGTCCGTGGCCAGCCGGGTATAGCGGCTCCATGATCCGTTCGCGTACTCGACGAGCACCCTGCCATCGGCATCCAGCGTCCACCCGAACGCCACCCCGTCATCGCGCAGGCCCGTGCCGTCGGCGGCGAAGTCCATCAGGGCATAGCCCGACGCATTGATGTGCGCGGGCCGCACCACCGGCAGCGTGCGCAGCGCCGGGAACTCCGTGGACAGGAAAGGATTGCCGGCCGCGCCGTCGTGGATCGCCATCATCGAGCCGCTGTAGGCCGTGTCGAACTCGCCGAGTTCCGGGTTGTCCGGATACGACACGTGCGACTGGTAACTCACGCCGAAGATGTCGCGGCCGCCCCCATCCACCAGCCGGGTCACCGACACCTGGTTCTGGGTGACGAGCTGGCGCACCTGGCCGTAGCCCTGGATGTTCGGATAACTGGTGAAGGTGACCGGGTTGTTGAAGACCGCGACCGCCTCGTTGCCGGAGAAGGTCCAGGCCAGCGACGGATCGCCGTTGAGCGCGGTGTTGAGGTAGCGGCCCGTGCCGTCCGCCGCCAGCTCCAGGCGCTCGCCCTGGCCGATGCCGACGCGGATCGTGCCGGGCGCGCCGATCTCGTTGATCAGCGTGTACTCGCCCACATAGTCGGCCGCGGTCGCGGGCGGCGTCACCGCCGGATCGGCCAGGGTCGCCTGCGAAGCTTCCTCCAGCGCGCCGGGCGAGGTCGCCTCGGCCTCGGCGACGAACTGCTGGAATGCGCCGGGGTTGCTGATCATCTCCAGCGTGTCGTCGACGCCCGCCGGCAGCGGGAAGCCTTCGTCCACCACCAGCTTGATCGCCGCCGCCATCTGCAGCAGGGCGCCCATGTCCAATGCGTCGCGCGCCGCCTGCAGTTCCGCATCCGTGGCGATCTCGCCCGGGCTGGCGGCCTGCAGCAGGAAGGCTTCCGCCGTGCTGACGTGGGTCACCTGGACCTGGTTGTTCTCGGTGCGGTCGAGCACGCCGTCGCCGGCTTCCGCGCGCAGCCGGTCGAACTGGCCGAGGATGCTGAGGAAGTTGACGGCCGCCTGGTCCGCGCCCCCGCGTGCCCCGAGCACGACCATGTCGTCGCCGGTGCCGATCAGGCTCAGGCGGTATTCGCCGTCGGCGTTCGCCGTGGTCAGGTAGCTGCGGCCGCCGATCGTCGCGCGCACCTCGGCGAAGGGGATCGGCGCATCGACCACCGCGCCCTCGATCGTGAACGCGACGCCGATGTCCACGCTCACGCGCGCCGCCTCGGGCCGGCCGCTGCCGACGATCCGGTATTCGAAGCTGTCGCTGCCCTCGAAGCCAGCTTCAGGTTGGTAAACCACGTGGGTGCCCACCACGCGCGCCTTGCCGTGGGCCGGCTGGCTGGCCAGGCTCACCATCGCCTTGCCGCTGCCCAGCGTGTCGTTGGCCAGCACGTCGATGGCCACCGGCATGGCGACGCTCGTCACCGCCTCGTCCGGCATGGGCGCGTGTGGCGTGGGCGCGCCCTTGCCGAATGCGGGCAGGCACAAGGCCAGTCCCGCCGCCAGGACCATCAGCTTGCTCTTCCGTTGCATGTTCAGTTCCCCGGGTTGTGGATCGCACACAACGAACGCGCGTGATGAACGGGGCCGGACAGGTGCATCGCTGAAAACTCCTGAAGGGTTTTGAAGGGCTCGTCGCGTCCGGGGATTGAACGGTGGGGGGCGGGCGGCGAAGATGCGGGTGACACGGGGGAGGGGGCGCGGCACACGCCGGCGCGACTATGGGCGAGCACGCACCGGGCATCTGGCGATTCGGCGCCGTCGAACTGGACGAGCGGCTGGCTGCGTTGCGCGTGGCCGGCGAGGCCGTGCCGCTCGACCGCAGCGGCTACGACATCCTGCTGGCGCTGCTGCGCCACAGCGGCGAGGTCGTGACCAAGGACGAGTTGCTGGACGCCGGCTGGCCCGGGCGTGTCGTGTCCGAGAATTCGCTGGCCAAGGCCGTGAGCCGGTTGCGGCAGGCACTGGGCGACGATGCCGCCGCGCTGCGGGTGGTGCACGGGTATGGGTACCGCCTGACTGCCGCGGTCCGGTGCGAGGCGCCGGAAGACACCCTCGCGGACGCCACGCCTCCCGGGCCGGCGGGCCTGCAGCCTGGCGATCCGTTGCCCCAGCGTCCGGGCTGGCGGCTCGAGCGCACGATCGGGCAGGGCGCCACCGGCGTGATCTGGCTCGCGGTCGGCCCCGACGGCGAGCAACGCGCGGTGAAGTTCGCCAATGGGGAGGATGGCCTGCGCGGCCTGAAGCGCGAGATCGCCCTGTCGCGCTACCTGCGTTCCGTGCGCGCTGACTTCACCGCGGTCGCGCCGGTGCTCGGGTGGAACCTGGCGCTCGCGCCGTACTTCGTGGAGTTTCCGTGGTACCGGGACGGGTCGCTGCGCGACTGGGCGGAGTCGCGAGGAGGACTGGCGAACGTCCCACGGGCGGAGCGGCTGCACCTGGCCATCCTGCTGTGCGAGGCCGTCGCCGCCCTGCATGAGGTCGGCATCATCCATCGCGACCTCAAGCCGGAGAACATCTTCCTGGTGCCCGGCCCGGCACGCGACACCGAATCCGGCGGGGCCTGGCGCGTGGTCCTCGGCGATCTCGGTGCGAGCGACGCAGCGGCCTCGGCGCAGCTCGCCGCGCTCGGCATCACCATGAGCATCCTGGACACCGCCGCGGAGTCCGCGTCTCCGCATCAATACGGCAGCATGCTCTACATCGCGCCGGAGGTGATCGCCGGCGAGGTGCCGACCCAGCGCAGCGACGTGTTCGCGCTCGGCGTGCTGGTCTACCAGCTGGCCGTGGGCGACCTGCGCCGCTCGCTGGCGCCGGGCTGGGAGCGCGATGTCGAAGACGAGCTGCTGCGCGAGGACATCGCGCTGGCGGCCGCCGTCAACCCGGAACGTCGCCTGCCGTCCGCGCGCGGGTTCGCCGCGCACCTGCGCGACCTCGGCCTGCGCAGAAAGCAGCGCGACGAACAGCGGGCGATCGAGCGCCAGCATGCCGGGATGCAGCGCATGGTCGAACGCGCGCGCACCAGGCGCCCGTGGCTGGTCTCCACGGTCGTGGTGCTGATCCTGGGGATCGCCGCGTCGTCCTGGCTGTATGCGAAGGCATTGGCCGCCGGTCGTGCCGCCCGCGAGCAGGCCGCCGTCGCCGACGCCGTCAATCGCTTCTTCAACAAGGACGTGCTGAGCGCCGCTTCGCCTTATTCGCAGAACGAGCGTGAGGAACTGACGGTCCGCGAGGCCATCGACCACGCCGTCACCCGGATCGACGAGCGCCTGCGCGACCAGCCGGTGGTCGAAGCCACGGTGCGCATGACCATCGGGCAGGTCTACGGCGAAGCGATGCAGATCGCACGGGCCATCGAACAGGAACGGCGCGCGGTGGCGTTGTTCGAGCGCCACCTGGGCCTCGAGGACAGGCGCACGCAACAGGCGCGTTACACGCTCGCCATCGACCTCACCGACGATTCACGCTTCGACGAAGCCAAGCAGTTGATCGACGGCACCGACGCCCTGCGCAGGAAGCTGGGCCTGGACGATGTGGAAACCGAGTTGCTCTCGCACCGGTCGGGCTGCTACTGGCACATCAGGCGCGAGCAGTACGACGCGGGGCTGGCCGACTGCGAAAATGTCGTCGCATCGCAGCTTGCCCTCGATGCCAGCGACCACAACGCGCTGATCAAGGCGCGCGCCAACCTCGCCGTGCTGCATAGTCGTGCCGGGCGTTCCGAGCGAGCCGAGGAACAGTTCGCGAAGATCAACGAGGATTTCGCTGCCCTCGGCGACAAGGACAGCCCGACGCGGCTGCGCTTCCAGTACCTGCACGGCATGAACTTGCTGGCGCTCGAACGCTACGACGATGCCGAACGGGTACTTGGCGCGGCGTATCGCGGCTCAGTGGCCGCGCTCGGCGCCGACAATCCGCATACGCTCGAAGCGGAGATGGGCATGGCCAGGCTGCACATCGCGCGAGCCCGGCATGCGCAGGCCGTGCCGCTGCTGCAACACGCCTACACCACCTATGCACGGCTGCTCGGCATGGACAGCCACTTCACCGTCGAGGCACGCCGGGCGCTCGACAGCGCGCGCTGCGCGTCGGACCACCCCGGCACCGCGGAGTCGTCGGCCTGCTAGGCCGGTTCGTCGGGGATCAGCGCACTCTCCAGCCGCGCGATCTGGTCCTTGAGCAGGAGCTTGCGTTTCTTCAGTCGCTTGACGGCGAGTTCGTCGGCTTCGATGTCGCTCTGCAGCCGCGCGATCGCATCGTCCAGGTCGCGATGTTCCAGCCGCAATTCCGCGACGCGCCGGTGCATGGCGGCCAGTTCGGCGGGATCCTGGGTCTGGGTCACGCCGCCAGCTTAATGCGTCCCCGGCGCCGGGTGTCACCGCCACCCCGGCGCTAGAATGTTCGACCGCCTTGCCTGCAACAACGATGCCCGACCCTGCCCTCCCCCTGGCCGAGCCCGTGCACCGCGCCCGCCGCGCGGCGCACGAGGAGAGCCGGCTGGCGAAGCGCCTGCGCCACCAGGTGGGCCGCGCGATCGCCGATTTCGGGATGATCGAGGACGGCGACAAGGTGATGGTCTGCCTGTCCGGCGGCAAGGACAGCTACACGCTGCTGGACGTGTTGCTGCAGCTGCAGCGCAAGGCCCCGGTGTCGTTCTCGCTCACCGCGGTCAACCTGGACCAGAAGCAACCCGGCTTCCCGGCGCACGTGCTGCCGGATTACCTGGGTTCGCTCGGTGTCGACTTCAACATCCTGGAGCAGGACACCTACTCGGTGGTGACCCGCGTCGTGCCCGAGGGCAAGACGATGTGCTCGCTTTGCTCGCGCCTGCGGCGCGGTGCGCTGTACGCGCATGCGTCCGAACATGGCTTCACGAAGATCGCGCTGGGCCACCACCGCGACGACCTGGTCGCCACGTTCTTCCTCAACCTGTTCTTCCACGCCAAGCTCGGCGGCATGCCGCCCAAGTTGCTGTCCGATGATGGGCGACACGTGGTGATCCGCCCGCTGGCCTACGTGCGCGAGGCCGACATCGCGGCCCATGCGCTGGCGAAAGGGTTCCCCATCATCCCGTGCAACTTGTGCGGCTCGCAGGAAAACCTGCAGCGCAAGCAGGTCAAGCGCATGCTCGATGCATGGGAGAATGAATCCCCCGGGCGCATCGAGACGATCGCCCGCGCGCTGGGCGACGTCCGTCCCTCGAAGTTGTCCGATCCCAAGCTGTTCGATTTCCTCGCGCTGGGCGTCCGCGGCGGGGCCTTGCCCGATGCGCATGCGTGGCTGGGCGACCCGGCCTCCGACCAACCCATCGCGGCTCACGCCGCTCCTACGGAATCTTGATGTTCTTTCGCAACCTGACGTTCTTCCGCCTTCCCGCCTCGCTCGACTTCTCCGACCTCGACACCCAGCTCGCCAGCCACGCGCTCAAGCCGGTCGGCCCGATGGAGCTGTCCTCGCGCGGCTTCATCCCACCCTTCGGGCGCGATACGGAGGCCATGTCGCACCGCATCGGCGACGCAACCTGGCTCAGCGTCGGCAGCGAGGACAAGCTGCTGCCCGCGGCGGTGGTCAACGACCTGCTGCAGAAGAAGCTGGCCGACCTGGAAGCGAAGGAGGGCCGGCGCCCCGGCGGCCGCGCGCGCAAGCGGCTGAAGGAAGACCTGGTGCAGGAATTGCTGCCGCGGGCGTTCGTGCGTCCCGGCCGCACCGACGCGATCCTCGACCTGGAGCACGGCATCTGCGTGGTCGACACCTCCTCGCGCAAGCAGGCCGAGCACGTCGTGTCGGAAATCCGCCAGGCGCTGGGCAGCTTCCCCGCATTGCCGCTGAATGCCGAAGTCGCGCCGCGTTCGGTGCTGACGGGCTGGATCGCGGGCGAGCCACTGCCCGACGGGCTGTCCCTCGGTGACGAGTGCGAGCTCAAGGACGCCGCCGACAAGGGCGCGGTGGTGAAGTGCCAGCGCCAGGAACTGCTGTCCGACGAAGTGGCGCGGCACCTGGAGGCCGGCAAGCAGGTCACGCGGCTGGCACTCACGCTCGACGACCACGTGTCGTTCGTGCTCGGCGAGGATCTGGTCGTGCGCAAGTTCAAGCTGCTCGAGGGCGCGGTCGACTCGTTGGAGTCCACCGAGCGCGAGGACCTGCATGCGGAGCTCGACGCGCGCTTCGCGCTGATGTCCGGCGAGCTGAAGCGATTGTTCGCGGTGCTGGAGCCGGCGCTGAAGCTCGGGAAGGCGGACGGGTGAAGGGTTTCGTGTGGCCGCGGGTTCAGGGTCGCGGCTGACGCCGCTCCTACAATCCACGCATGCCCAGACGCCTGTTCCGTTTGCTGGCGCCGACGTCGCGGACGATCGAGCGTGACAGCTTCCCGTTGCGCCTGGACGACGGCCGTACGATCGAGATCGCGCGCGTGCGGCATCCGCAGGCGCGGCGGTTGCGGCTGTCGGTCGACGAGCGCGGTGCACGGCTGACGCTGCCGCCGCGCGCAAGCCTGGCCAGTGGCGAGCGCTTCGCGGCCGAGCAACGCACCTGGGTGGCCGCGCAACTCGAACGCTTCGCGCCGGCGGCCGCGGTCGGGCTCGTCGCGGGGGAAACCGCGTGGCTGCCCCTGCGTGGCGAACTGGTCCCGCTGGACTGGCGCGACGGCCGCTATGCCTGCGTACGCGCGGAACCGGACGGCGTAGCGATCGCACTGCCACCGCGGGCGCCGCGCACCGCGCTGGTGCGTGCGTTGCGCGACTTCTACGAGGCCGAAGCCCGTGCCGACACCGGCCGTTGGCTGGCCCGGCACCTGCCCGGGCTTCCGCGGCCCCCGCGGCGCGTGCGGTTCCGG
>DASTUL010000175.1:0-21492 GCA_035759645.1 Lysobacteraceae bacterium
CAGCGGCTCGTAACCCTCCGGCAACCCGGCCTCCTCGGCCTCGTCCCGGATCAGGCCCAGGCGCTGCACCAGCCGCACGGGCAACTCGAAACGGCGCAGGCTGCGCTGGCATTCCAGCGGCAGCTGCGCCTCGATGCGCAACTCCACGTACGACACCTGCAGCGCGTCCCGGTCGAAGTCGAGGGCGAACCGCACCTCGCCTTCCGCATCGCACAGGCTGTCGCGCAGGCGCTCGAATGCCGACAAAGGCAGCCGGCCCTCGAAACCGCGCCGAGCCGCGACCATGCGCCAGGCATCCAGCACCTCGGGGACCGAAGTTCCGGGCAGATCAGCGGACATAAGACGCGGAATGTTAGCGAGCCGCGAGGGAGCGTGTCAAACCTCGAGGCCTTCGCAAGTCATTGTCGGGCGTGGCGTTTGCCCGCTACCGCGGCCCGCGTCAGACTGCGGCCGACACGCCGGCCAGCCGGCGGACCCAGCCCTCGGACCCTACGCGCCTGGACACCATCCTCATCCTGTTGCTCGCGGCCCTCGTGACGACCGCCCTGGTCTTCCTGGTGACGCGCCGATTCGGTGGCCGCCACCAGCGCGCCATGGCCGGCGTGCTGGACGCCGCAGACGCGCTGGAAGCCCGGCTGCGCGCCGCCAGGGCCGAAATCGAGGCGGTCGCGGGCGACGACCAGGCCGATCCGGTCGGCGTGGCGATGCGGGAGATGCTCCGCCAGCGCCTATGGCTGCAGGAGCATGGGCGCCACGCCAGCGTCGCCGAGCTGCGCTCGGTGCGGGACTCCATCGATGCGGCGCGGCAGCGGATCGACCACCAGCTGTTCCGGATCGAGCGCGCCCGCGCGCCGCAAGCCTGAATGGCAGGCCATCCGGCGAGCGACCCGGCCAGCGGCCCCCGCCTGGTGCTGGCCTCCACATCGCCCTACCGGCGCGAGCTGCTGGCCCGCCTGCGGCTGTCCTTCACGGTCGCCCGTCCCGAGGTCGACGAGACGCCCGGCCCGGGGGAGTCGCCCGCGCTGCTGGCGGCGCGGTTGGCAGCCGCGAAGGCCGCCACGGTCGCCGCGACGGCCGGCGACGCGTGGGTGCTGGGCTCCGACCAGGTCGCCGACCTCGCGGGGCGACCGCTGGGCAAGACGGGTGGCCCCGCGGCGGCGGTCGCCCAACTACGCGAAATGTCCGGCAAGCAAGTCGTTTTCCACACGGCGGTCTGCCTGTCCCGGGCCGGCCACGCGGACATGACCGCGATCGACCGGACCCATGTCCGGTTCCGGCCGCTGGCCGACGACGAAATCGAACGCTACGTGGAGGCCGAGCAACCTTTCGACTGCGCGGGTAGCTTCAAGTGCGAGGGGCTGGGAATCGCGCTGTTCGAATCGATCACCAGCGAAGACCCGACCGCGCTGGTGGGGCTACCCCTGATCGCCACCGCCGGGCTGTTGCGCAGGGCGGGATTCGCCGTGCCCTGAGTCTGCATGCCCTGAATCGACCCGCACGGGTTGTTCCGGCCACGCTTCGACGTTGCCGTCGGCGCCATGCAGGCGCAGCCCCAGCCAATGGATGCCGTCGTCGACCGACGAGTCGAGCGCGACGTCGGCCGACCACCCCACGCGCGGATGGTTCGGATCCGTGGAGATCTCCCAGAAATCCGCCACGCCCGGGTTGTCCAGCCCATAGCGCGCTTCCGCGACGACCTCGCCATCCAGCGTCACCTCGACCCGCTCGAGCCCGACGCCGTCGCGGAACGCCCAGCCATGCGCCTGGAAATTCCGCCCGACCGTCGCGCCGGACACCGGGGCGTCGACCCACGCCATCGCCGGCAACGTGCACGGCCCCTCGGCGCGCGGTCCATCGACCGCGAACAGCAGGAAGCGTTGCTGTCCATGATCCACGGCAACCACTTCCGGCGCCGGTAGCGGGCCGATGCGGTCGCACAGCGAGTGGTAATGCCGCAGCAGGTCCTTGTAGGGCAGCTCCGACGCACCGACCACCAGCAACACCGGTGCGCCGCCCCAGGCATCGATGCCGGGCGTCTCCAGGTTCCACAGGCGCAACTGGGGTGCACGCCCATGCCGGCGATTGAGCGGATGGTCGAGCACGGCGATATCCGGGTTGCCGAGCGCGAAGCCCAGCTCCGCGCCGACCTTGAAATTGCCCGCGACGATCCGCGTGCCGGGCGGCATCGTTGCCTGGCGCGCGCGCACCGCATCGGCCAGCGCATCCCATCCGGCGAAGTTCGCGGGGTACCACTTGCTGCCGGCCGAGCGCGCACGCGTGTCGGCATGGGACACCGCTGCGTAGTACCCCAGCATCAGCACCAGTCCGGCCGCGGCCACGCCCCAGGTCGCGTTGCGCAACCACCGCGGCCAGGGCGCCAGCACCGCGGGGAGCAACGGCAGCAGCGCGAGATATCCCGGCAGCGGCCAGTGGAAACTCACGCGCTCGACATCGGCGAAGAACCCGAGCACGAAGAACCCGAGCACCATCAGTCCACCGAGCCATGCGAAATAGCGCGTGGCGACGTCCGTGGCCGTCCTGCCGCGCCACGCCGCGAACAGCAGCGCGGCGAACAGCAGCGGCGTCACCAGCAGCGCCTGCACCAGCAGGAACCACGTCCCTTCCCAATGGAACGCCCAGGGATGGCGCTCGATCAGCTGGAAGCGCAGCCCCGCCTCGGCGTTGTCCAGGTTCCAGAACAGCAGCGGCGTCCACGCCGCCGCGCCGAACGCAATCGCGATCCACGTGCGGATGTCGCGCAGCGCGCGCCGACCCTCGGGCAACAGCAGCAAGGCAAGCAGGCCCACGCCGATCACGGCGATGAAGCGGTAATGGCTCAGCGCACCGATCGCCAGGCCCGCGGCGAGTTCCAGCGCCGCGCCGGCATCGACGTTGCGCAACAGGCGCGCGCCGGCGTCCATGCACAGCAGGGTGGCCAGCGCCATGGTCGCGTCGGGCAGCGCCAGCAGCCCCAGCGTGCCCGCCAGCGGCAGCAGTACCGCGGCCAGGCCGGCAAGCCAGGCGGACCTCGCATCGAATTCCCGCGCGGTGATGCGCACGACGAGCCAGGGAAGCGCCGCGGCGACGACGAGGAACGGCATGCGCAACGCGAGCTCGTGGTTGCCGCCGATCGCCGTGCCCAGTCGCGCCAGCCATGCGGTCAGGCCGGGCAGGTCCGAGTACGCAGCCGCCAGGTGCCGGCCTTCCTGCCAGTAGAACGCCTCGTCGACGAACAGCGGCAGTTGCGCTGCGATCAGCAGTTTCAGCAGGCACGCGCCGACCCAGGCGGCGACGAACAGGGTGCGCAACGGCTGGGCCTGGACGGACGGGCTCGCCAGCGGGAAACGTGCATCGATTCTGTTGCGCATCCGTCCTGCGACCCCCGCTACACTCGACCGTCGGTAAGCTCGCGCTGACCGACCCACCCCACGCGAGGCAGGCGATGTCCGTCGGCACGAAAGCAGCGACGATGCTATCCGATGCGCTGCGCGGCGCGGTGAACGATGCGCAGGCGCAGGTCAACGGGCTGGTGCTGGGCAAGGCGCAGGAAGTGCGGCTGGCGTTCGTCGCGCTGCTGTCCGACGGGCACCTGCTGATCGAAGACCTGCCCGGGCTCGGCAAGACCACCCTCGCGCACGCGCTCGCCGCGACGCTCGGGCTGGGCTTCCAGCGCGTGCAGTTCACCTCGGACCTGCTGCCCTCCGACATCGTGGGGGTGTCGGTCTACGACGCGCAGGCACGGCGCTTCGAGTTCCATCCCGGCCCGGTGTTCGCCAACGTGCTGCTGGCCGACGAGATCAACCGCGCGCCGCCACGCACGCAGAGCGCGCTGCTTGAGGCGATGGCCGAGCACCAGGTCACCGTCGACGGCGTGACCCATCCGTTGCCGGAGCCGTTCTTCGCGATCGCCACGCAGAACCCGGTCGACCTCGCGGGCACCTATCCACTGCCCGACTCGCAGCTGGACCGGTTCCTGCTGCGGCTGGCGCTCGGCTATCCGGGCGAGGAGGCCGAACGCGCCCTGCTGGCAGGAACGGAACGCCGCCACCTGATCGCACAGGCGACGCCGCTGCTGTCGGCCGGAGACGTGCTGGCCCTGCGCGACGCGGTGCTGGCCGTGCATGCCAGCGACGCACTGGTCCACTACGTGCAGGCGTTGCTGGCGCACAGCCGGCGGCATCCGGGCGTGCGCGTGGGGTTGTCGCCGCGCGCCGGCATCGCGCTGCTGCGCGCGGCGCGCGCGCACGCGCTGCTGGTCGGCCGGGACCATGTGCTGCCTGAGGACGTGCAGGCGCTGTTCGCGCCGGTCGCCGCCCATCGCCTCGTGCCCGAGGCGGATGCCGGCGGTGATGCGGCGCTGGCGCGCTCGATCCTGCAGGCGGTCCCGGTGGACTAGTGGCGCAAGCCCGTCGCAGCCTGCGCGAGCGCATCGCCGGCCTGGCGCGCCCACGCACGCGCGAGGCGCTGCCGGTGCGCCTGGATCGGCGCCGGATCTACCTGTTGCCCACGCGGTTCGGCATGTTCTTCGCCGGTTTGCTGGCGACGATGGCGCTGGGTGCGCTCAACTACAACAACAACCCCGCGCTGCTGCTGGCACTGCTGCTGGCAGGCGCCGCGTTGACCAGCCTGCTGCTGGCACACCTGCAACTGAGCGGGCTGGACGTGGTGGCGGCCGGCGGCGAGCCGGTGCCCGCGGGCACGCCGCTGCCCTTGCGCGTGCACGTACGTGCCGATCCCGGGCGCACCCGCCGCGGACTGCGCGTGTCGTGCCCGGGCGCGTCGGGCACGCTCTCGCTCGACGACGGCTCCGGCGAGGCGGTGCTGGAAATTCCCACGCTGCGACGCGGCTGGCTCCCACTGCCCCGCTTGCAACTGTCGACCTTGCGGCCGCTCGGGCTCGCGCGCGCATGGTCGTGGGTCTGGCCCGCGGCGCCCGTGCTCGTCTATCCCGCACCCGAACGCGATGCACCGCCGTTGCCCCCCGGTTCCGGGCAGTCCGCACGCGCAAGGCTGCGGCCGTCCGGCGACGACGTGCACCACCTGCGCGCCTACCGCCGCGGCGACCCGCGCCGCACCATCGCGTGGAAGCCTTCGGCGCGCCGCGACACGTTGCTGGTGCGCGAGTACGAACAACCGCAGGGCGAGACGCTGGAACTCGAATGGCAGGCGTTGCGCGGGCTGCCACACGAGCCGCGCATCCGCCGGCTTGCGCGCTGGGTCGACGATGCCGAACGCGAGGGCCGGCGCTACCGCCTGGCCTTGCCGGGCCAGCCACCGATCGGTCCCGGCGCAGGACCGGGCCACCGCCATGCCTGCCTGCGCGCCCTGGCGTTGATGCCGGCCGCCGGCACCACGGACGATCGCGCCTGATGGGGCGGCAGGACACCCCGCAACTCGACGCGCGCACCCGCGCCTGGTGCCTGGCGGCGGCCGCGGCCTGCGTGGCGCCGTTGCTGCTGCAGCTGCGGCCGGCGCTGGCGCTGGCCATCGCGATCGCCGGCATCGCCGGCACCGCGCTGTCGTGGCGCCGGCCATTGCCGACGGTCGCGCGCCTGCTGCTCGCACTGTTGCTGCTGGCCGTGGTGCTTGCCGCGATGCGGTTCTCGTTCGGCCGCGACACGGGCTGCGCGCTGCTCGCGGCGATGCTGGCGGTGAAGCCGACCGAGACCTTCGGCGTGCGCGATGCACGCAGCCTCGTGGGCTTCGCGCTGTTCGCGCCGTTCGCGACCTTCCTGCTCGACCAGGGTCCGGTGTCGCTGGCGCTGGGGATCTTCGCGGCGGTCCTCGCACTCGCCGCGCTCCAGCGCCTGGCAGAACTGGCCTCCGGGGTCCTCGTCGGACCCGGCGCGCGCCGCCGGCTGGTGGGCGTCGTGCGGATGGCCGTATTGGGTCTGCCGTTCGCGCTGGCTGCATTCTGGTTGTTCCCGCGCCTGGCCACCCCGTTGTGGGGCGTGCCCGAGCGCGCGCTGGCGCGCCCCGGGCTGTCCGACGAAATGTCGCCAGGCCAGTGGCTGGACCTGATGACGGACGACAGCCCTGCCCTGCGCGCGCGGTTCTTCGGCGCCGTGCCGGCGATGGACCAGATGTACTGGCGTGGCCCGGTGCTGTGGCATTTCGACGGGCGCACGTGGAGCCAGGCGGGCTGGATGGGCAGCATTCCGCCGGCCGACGTACGCCCCGGCGCGCCGACCTGGGACTACGAGATCGCGCTGGAACCCACCGACCGGCGGCAACTCGTCGCGCTCGACCTGCCGCTGGCCGCCCCGCCCGGCGCGCGGCTGGCGCTCGACCACGGGCTGCACGTGCGCCAGCCGCTGTCGACCCTGACGCGATGGCGCCTGCGCTCCGCGCCGCCGATCGCCTACGAGCCGGAATTGAAGGTCACGTTGCGGCAGGTCGCCTTGCGCCTGCCGGAAGGATTCAATCCGCGCACGCACGCACTGGCGCGCGAGTGGCGCCTGGAGGCCGGCGACAACGACGCGGCCATCGTCCGCCGGGCACTGGCATGGATCCGCAGCGACTTCGGCTACACGTTGCAGACGCCGTTGCCCGGCCGCCATGCCGTCGACGAATTCCTGTTCGACACGCAGGCCGGCTATTGCGAGCACTTCAGTTCGTCGTTCGTGGTGCTGATGCGCGCTGCCGGCATTCCCGCGCGGGTGGTGACCGGCTATGTCGGCGGCTACCGCAACCCGATCGGCGACTACTGGCTCGTGCGGCGCTCCGATGCGCACGCGTGGGCCGAAGTCTGGCTCGACGGCCCCGGCTGGACCCGGGTGGACCCGACGGCCGCGGTCGCGCCGGAACACATCTACGACACGCTCGCCGATCGCGCGCCCGGCGCCGGCTTCGGCGAGCTGGCGCCGGCCGTCGACATGGCCGACTGGATGCGCCGCGGCTGGAACGACTTCGTGCTGGGGTTCGACGCCGAGCGCCAGCGGGAGATGTTCCAGCCCCTCGGCCTGGAAGCCAGGCCCTGGCAACTGGCCGCCCTGTTCGCCGCCATCGCGGGCCTGGCCCTGGCCCTCACCGCATGGCTGGTCGCGCGGCGCGAACGCGAACGCGACATCGTGTTGCGCGGCTGGCGCCTGGTCGGCCGGCGCTATGCGCGCATCGGACTGGGACGCACCCAGGATGAGCCCGCGCTGGCGTGGGCGAACCGCGTCGCGTCAGCCCGGCCGGACGGGGCGCCAGGCCTGGTCGCGCTCAGCCGCCGTTTTGCCCTGTGGCGTTACGCTCGGCGGCAGGGAGACGCGTCCGTCGCCCACGCGCTCGCCAGCGACCTGCGCGCGCACCGACCCTAGCCGCACGGAGACCGCCATGCGCCGCCTCATCCTTCCCGTCGCCCTCGCCGCCCTCGCACTCGCCGGCTGCGCCACGCTGCCCGCGCCGTTGCAGGGCCAATACAGCAACGTGTCGCCACGTGATGCGATCGCCTCCGAGCAGCGCGGCGTGCCCGTGCGCTGGGGTGGCCGCATCGTCTCGACCGACCCGCTGGCCGACCGCACGTGCTTCGAGATCGTCTCGACCGGCCTGGACGCCACCGGCCGGCCGCGCTGGGCGGCCGACTCGACGGGTGGCCGGTTCATCGCCTGCCGCGCAGGCTTCTACGACCCGGCGATCTTCCAGGTCGACCGCGAGGTGACCGTCACCGGCGTCATCGACGGCTACGAGTCCCGGCGCATCGGCGAATACGACTACCGCTTCCCGCGCGTTGCCGCCGACGTGGTGTACCTCTGGCCCGTACGCGAACGCGTGGACGTGATCCACGATCCGTTCCCCGGCCCGTGGTGGTGGTACTAGCGCAACGGCACCAGCGGTCCCGTACTAACGGGATCCGAACCCGCCCAGCGGCGCGCCTGCCAGCAGGTGCAGGTGCAACTGGAATACCGTCTGCCCGCCGTCGACGTTGCAGTTCATGACCATGCGGTAGCCGTCGTCGGCGAATCCCTCGCGACGCGCATAGGCCGCGGCGGCCAGCACCAGCCGCCCCACCAGCGCGTCCTGGCCCGGCTGCAGGTCGTCGAGCGTGGGCACGCGTTCCTTCGGCACGAACAGCACGTGCACCGGCGCCTGCGGCGCGATGTCGCGGAACGCGATGAGGTGCTCGTCCTCGTGGACGATGTCCGCGGGGATCTCGCGGCGCATGATCTTGTGGAAGATGGTGTCGTCGGCCATGGGGTCGCTCCGGTGTTGCGTCGTGTCAGGTCACGTCGCTGCGCGTGCCGAACGCATGCGACAGCGTGCCGCGGTCCACGTACTCGAGTTCGCCGCCGAGCGGAACGCCGTGCGCCAGGCGGCTGGCGCGCACGCCCTGCTGGCGCGCGAGCTGCGCCAGGTAGTGCGCGGTCGCTTCGCCCTCCACCGTCGGGTTGGTGGCGATGATCAGTTCGGACACTTCGCCTTCGCCCAGCCGCTCGGCCAGGCGGTGCAGCCCGAGCTCGCGCGGGCCGATCCCGTCCAGAGGCGACAACCTGCCCTGCAACACGAAATACAGGCCGCGGTAGCCGGTCGCCTGCTCGATGGCGAGGCGGTCGGCCGGCGACTCGACCGCGCACAACTGGTGCACGTCGCGCGCGCCGCTGGCGCAGGTGGCGCACACGTCGGCCTCGCTGAAATCCCGGCAACGCGCGCAGTGGCCGATCCGGTCGACCGCCTGGGCGAGCGCCTCGGCGAGCCGGCGACCACCGTCCCGTTCGCGCTCGAGCACGTGGTAGGCCATGCGCTGCGCCGACTTCGGGCCGACACCCGGCAGCACGCGCAACGCCTCGATCAGTTGCTCGAGCAGGGAGGACATGTCCTTCGTGCCGCGATCAGAACGGGAGTTTCATGCCCGGCGGCAACGGCATGCCGGCGGTGGCCGCGCCCATCTTTTCCTGCGAGGCCGCGTTGACCTTGTTGACCGCGTCGTTGAAGGCGGCCGCCACCAGGTCTTCGGCCATCTCCGCGTCCGCCACCACGCCCGGGTCGATGCGCACCTTCCGGCATTCCATGCGGCCGGTGAGGGTCACCTCGACCATGCCGCCGCCGGCCTTGCCGGTGACTTCCAGCTGGGCCAGTTCTTCCTGCACGCGCTGCATGTCTTCCTGCATCTTCTGCGCCTGCTGCATGAGTTGGGCGATGTTTCCGCGCATGGGGGCCTCGCGATGTGTGGGGTGGTGGTTCGCCGGATCGGCGCGCGGTCACGCGTCGTCGAAGGGACGGATCGAATCGGGCACCAGCTTCGCGCCGTACTGGCTCATCAACTGCTGCACCTGCGGATCCGAAGTGAACGCTTCCTCGGCGGCGAGCTGGCGCGCGTCACGCTGGCGCTCGGTGCGCTGGTGCGGTGTCTCGCCGGCGGCGCGCGCCTCGAAACGGACCTGCGGCTTGCCGCCGAGCAAGGGGGCGAGCGCCTCGGCCAGTTGCGCGACCAGCGCAGGGCGACGCAGCAGTTCGTCGGCCGGCGCGAGCGCGAGCCGCAGCGTGGCGCCGTCGTCGCCGACGAACGCGGCGTGTGCCGCGAGTTCGCGTACCGGACCGGACAGGGCACCATCGGCGACCAGCGCGATCCAGTCCTCGGTGCCGGCGACGATGCGACGCGGCGGTTCGGCGTCGGATGCCGCGGGGGGTGCCGCGTGTGCCGCGGGCGCCGCGGGCTCGGACACCGGCTCGACCGGTGCCTCGACGATGCGTGGCTGCACGCTCGTCGGTGGCGGTTCGGGCAGCGCCTTGGCCTGCGTGGGCTTTGTCGGCGCTGGCGCTGGCGCTGCCAGCGCAGCGCGCGCCGCGGCAGCGGCATCGGTCCGACCGCGCGGCGCGGGCCTGGCAGCCGGCGCTGCCTCGGGCGTGGCAGCGGCGGCGTCGTCGGCCGTGGGGCGGAACGCCAGCATCCGCAACAGGCTCATCTCGAAACCGGCGCGCGGACCGGGCGCGAGCGGCAGGTCGCGCCGCCCGTTCAACGCCATCTGGTACCAGAGCTGCACCACCTCCGCGCGCAGCCTGCCAGCCAGCGCGTCGAGCGCGGTATCGCCCTCGCCCGCCGCCGCGGGCACCAGCTGGCGCACCTGCACGCCATGCAGCGATGCGGCGAGTGCCTCGAGCACGGCGCCCCAGTCTGGCGAGAATTCCGCCAGCGCTTCGACTTCCGCGAGCAACGCATCGCCGTCGCCATCGGCGAGTGCCGCCAGCAACGCATCGACGCGGGTGCGGTCGACCGTGCCCAGCATCGTGGCGATCGTCTGCTCATCCAGCCGCCCGCCGGCGTAGGCGATCGCCTGGTCGAGCAGCGACAGGCCGTCGCGCAGGCTGCCGTCGGCGGCGCGGGTCAACAGCCGCACGGCGCCCTCGTCGGCCGGGATGTCCTCCGCTTCCAGGATCTTCGTGATCTGCCCGGCGATCTGGCCCTCGTCCAGCCGCTTGAGGTTGAACTGCAGGCAGCGCGACAGCACGGTCACCGGCAACTTTTGCGGGTCCGTGGTCGCGAGCAGGAACTTCACGTGGCCCGGCGGTTCCTCCAGCGTCTTGAGCAACGCGTTGAAGGCCGGCTTGGAGAGCATGTGCACCTCGTCGATGAGGTACACCTTCACCCGGCCGCGGCTGGGCATGTACTGCGCGTTGTCGATCAGGTCGCGGACGTTGTCCACGCCGGTATTGGACGCGGCGTCGATCTCCAGCAGGTCGACGAAGCGGCCGGCGTCGATGTCGCGGCAGGCGTTGCATTCGCCGCAGGGATCGGCGCTGGTGCCGCGCTCGCAATTGAGCGACTTGGCGAAGATCCGGGCGATGGTGGTCTTGCCGACGCCCCGCGTGCCGGTGAACAGGAAGGCATGGTGGACGCGGCCGGTGTCCAGGGCGTTGACGAGCGCGCGGACCACGTGTTCCTGGCCGACCAGTTCGGCAAAGCGCTTGGGGCGCCACTTGCGGGCGAGGACCAGGTAGGACATCGGTTCATTCTGCCACGCGGTCGTCGCGGTGCCCTCGATGGAATCGTCCGTTCAGGCCGCGCTTGTTCGGGCCGTGCCCCGCGGGATAAAATTCGCGGTCCCCTGGATGGCAGGAAGCCACGCGGGGAACGACACGGAGAGGTGTCCGAGCGGTTGAAGGAGCACGCCTGGAAAGTGTGTAAGCGTCTAAACCGCGCTTCGGGGGTTCGAATCCCCCTCTCTCCGCCATGGTGGCCTCGTCGGCCCCTCGCGACGCTAGGTCGAAAATCCCGCCAGGGCCGGAAGGCAGCAACGGTATCGATCGACGCGGGCGCCGAGGCAAGTCGGCGGGGCCGCCGCCTTCTTCCAACCAGGGTGAATCAGCCTGGGTGCAACCAGCCGGCATCGCCGGCCACGTAGCGCTCCCGTTTCCAGATCGGCACGCGCGCCTTCACCTCGTCGATGACATGGCGACACGCCGCGAATGCCGCGTCGCGATGCGCAGCGGTGACGCCCACCCAGACCGCGAGTTCGCCGATCGCCAGGTCGCCGGTGCGGTGGACACAGGCGGCATCGACGATGTCGAACTTCGCCAACGCCTCCTCGATCACGCGCATGCCCTCCGCCTCGGCGAGTCGCGCATACGCTTCGTAATGCAGCCCGGTCACCGGCCGGCCGTCGTTGTGGTCGCGCACCCAGCCCTCGAAGCTCGCATACGCACCCACGCGGGCGTCGAGGAGCCCGGCGCGCAATGTCGCGACGTCGAAGGGTGTCGCCGAAAGCGCGAACTTCGGCACCTAGCCTCCGGACACCGGCGGGATGAACGCGATCTCGGTCCCTGCACGCACCGTTTCATCCCAGCGCACGAAGGCGCCATCGACGGCCACCCGCAGTTGCGAGCGCGACCACTGGAAACCGTGGCGCTCGCGCAGCGCGTCGTAGACGTCGCCCAAGCTGCCATGCGCGTCGACGCGTTCGGAGGCGACACCGGCCGTATCGCGCAGCGCGGCGAAGTACAAGACGGTGGCTTGCGCGCCCACGACGTCAGCGCTTGCTTCCGACCGCGCGCTTTCCAACGTCGCGCTTGCCACCGCGCTTCGACACCAACTTTGCGGGTCCGATCGTGATCCGGTGCGAGAGCGCCTTGCACATGTCGTAGACCGTCAGCGCGGCGATGGTCGCGCCAGTCAGCGCCTCCATCTCCACCCCGGTGCGGTGCACGGTCCGCACGCTGCATTCGATCCGCAGCGCCGTTTCGCCATCCCAGTCGATCGCGATCCTGCAGCCATCGATCGGCAGTGGGTGGCAGAACGGAATCAATTCATGCGTGCGCTTGACCGCCATCGTGCCGGCAACGATCGCGGTGTCGACGATCCCGCCCTTCGCGCTGCGCAACCCGCTGGCATGCAACTGCTCCGCCACGTCCCGCGGAAACCGTACCCGGCACTCCGCCACCGCCTCCCGCGCCGTCGCCGGCTTGCCCGACACATCGACCATTGCCGGCCGGCCGGCTGCATCCAGGTGCGTAATCGCGCGTTTCATCCCGTGATTCTAAGTCCTGCAGACCAGGGCAATCGCAACCGCCTCGGCGTGCACGCTAATCCCGGAGGCTGTCGGCGTGCGTGGGAGTGGTTTGAGCAGGCCATGGATGGCCTGCGGCCGGCGTTAGAGGCAGGACAGCCGTCACGACGGACATACCACTCCCACGCATGACGGCGGCCCGAGGCATGACCTCAATGCGCGCCGGCCCTTGGCGAAAAGCTCGCCGCTATAGCGGCTCCCACAGGCCCAAGTCGAGTCAGCCGCCGACGAGGAACATCTCGACGTGGCGGCGGGATGCGTTGGCGCGGCCGCGTTGTTCGCTGTAGCGGTCGGTGCGCGCGGACCAGAGGGTGGCGACGTGGTCGGCGAAGGCGGATTCACCGCGCGCGAGCATGGCCCGCAAGGGCGTGCCGGTGCCTGCGAACAGGCAGGTGTAGAGCGTTCCGTCCGCGGAGACCCGTGCGCGGTGGCAATCGCCGCAGAACGGGGCACTGACCGAACTGACGAAGCCGACCTCCCCGCCCCCGTCGACGAACGCATGCCGCTCCGCGACCTCGCCCCGGTAGCTGGGGTCAAGTGGCCGCATTGGCCAGCGCGCGTGGATCCGGTCGCGGAGTTCCCGTGACGGCACCACGCCCTCGCGTCGCCAGCCATTGCACGTGCCCACGTCCATGTACTCGATGAAGCGCGGCACGTGGCCGTGCTCGCGTGCGAAGGCGACCAGCGGCTCGACCTCGCCTTCGTTGACGCCCCGCTGCAGCACGCAGTTGAGCTTGACCGGCGCGAACCCCGCCGCGACCGCCGCCTCCAGCCCCGCCAGCACGCGATCGACCTCGCCCCGACCGCCGGACAGTTCGCGGAACAGGACGGGGTCCAGCGCATCCAGGCTCACCGTGATCCGGCGCAGCCCCGCATCGCGGAGTGCGCGCGCATGCGGCGCGAGCAGCGAGCCGTTGGTGGTGAGCGCGAGGTCCTCGATGCCTTCGATCGCCGCCAGCCTGCGGACCAGGTCGGGCAGCCCGCGCCGCAGCAGCGGCTCGCCACCGGTCAGGCGCAGCTTGGTCACCCCCAGGCGCACGAAGCCGCGCACCAGCATCTCGATCTCGTCGAACGACAGCCGCGAGGCCGCGTCCAGCCCGTGCGTGTCGGGCACGCGGTCGGCGGGCATGCAGTAAGGGCAGCGGAAGTTGCAGGCCTCGATCACCGACAGGCGCAGGTCGCGCAACGGTCGCCCGTGCACGTCGCGCGGCAACGGGATGGTCTCCAGGATTGCGTTCACGGCGTCAGTAGCCCCGCGACCAGGTTGCGTCGTAGCCGCCGCGCAGGCGCGTGTAGTCGGCCAGCGCGGCCTCGACGGAACGCTCGCCGCGCAGCTTCAAAAGCGACCGGCGCAACCGCGCCAGGTTGGCCTCGCGCCACCCGGTCTCCGGTATGCGCAGCTGGCAGCGGTCGAAGTCGATCATCCAGCCCTGCCCGGTGGTGTCGAAGAGCAGGTTGTGGGCATTGAGGTCGGCGTGGTCCAGGCCGGTGCGGTGGAAGCGCGCGACCAGCCGCCCCGCCTCTTCCCAGGGGGCGCCCTCGCCCGCCACGCCCGCACGGTCGCCGAGCGAACGCACGCCCTCGATCCGGTCGAGCAGGATCGCCGCGCGGTATCCCATCCCGCGCCGCAGGTAGTAGGCCGCCAGGGGCTGGGGCACCGGCAGTCCGCGGCCGTGCAACTCACGCGTGAGGCGGAACTCCTCGAAGCTGCGCACCTTGCCGATGCCGCGCCAGAGGTGCGTCTCGCGGGTGAGCGAGGCCGCGAACCCGCCGCGCAGGTAATGGCGCAGCACCGCACGGCCGACGGGATTGTCACCCTGTGCATCGACGAACCAGGCGCCGCCACGGCCGCCATGGCCGACCGGACGCGCATTGCCTTCCCAGGCTGCGGGCGAGAACCATTCGGGCTGCGCTTGCCGCATGCGCGTGGCGTCGAACAGAATCGCCCCGTACCCGCCCGCCGCGTCGCGGAAAGGGACCAGGCGCTCTGCGGCGTCGAATGCGACCATCTGTGCTTGCCGGATGTCTACCGGGACCCATGCCGGATCGGCGCCACCGAGTCTAACAAGCCGTGCCCACGCCGACCGCACCTCCAGCTCCCGCGTCGATCTGCCTGCTGCGCCTCTCGGCGCTGGGCGACGTGACCCATGTCGTGCCGCTGGTGCGCACGCTGCGCGCGGCCTGGCCCGATGTCGCGCTCGCCTGGGTGATCGGCAAGGGCGAGCACCGCCTGCTCGAAGGACTGGAGGGCGTCGAGTTCATCGAGTACGACAAGCGCAGCGGCGTGCGAGGCATGCGCGAACTCCGTCGCGGCCTGCAAGGCCGGCGCTTCGATGCATTGCTGCAGCTGCAGGTCGCCGCGCGCGCCAACCTGCTGTCGGCATTCATCCCCGCGCGCCGGCGGATCGGCTACGACCGCGCGCGATCGAAGGACCTGCACGGGTTGTTCGTGCGCGAGCGCATTGCCGACCGGCCGGGCATCCACGTGCTCGACGCGATCGGCAGCTTCTGCGAGCCGCTGGGGCTGCGACAGCAAACAGTTCGCTGGGACCTGCCGGTGCCCGCGGACGCGCATGCCTGGGCGGCGGCGCAGTGGCCCGTCGACGGCACGCCCACGTTGCTGGTGTCGCCCTGCTCCAGCCACGTGGTGCGCAACTGGCGCCCCGACCGCTACGCGGCGGTCGCCGACCACGCGATCGCGCGCGGCTGGCGCGTGGTGCTTTGCGGCGGTCGCAGCACGTTGGAGCGCGAGACGGGCGACGCGATCCTCGCGGCGATGCGCGGGACCGCGCTGGACCTGATCGGCCGGGACACGCTCAAGCAGCTGCCCGCGCTGCTGGCACGCGGGAACCTGCTGCTGACGCCGGATTCGGGGCCGATGCACATCGCGAACGCGATGGGCACGAAGGTGCTGGGCCTGCATGCCGCCACCAATCCCGCGCGTAGCGGGCCCTACTCGGATCGCCGGTACTGCGTGGACCGCTACGACGATGCGATGCGGCGCTACCTCGGCAAGCCGGCGTCGGAAGTGCGCTGGGGCACGCGGGTCGAGGCGCCGGGTGTGATGGACCTGGTGACGGTGGACGACGCGGTGGCCGCGTTCGAGCGTTATGTCGCGGACCGGTCGGCAGGTGGCGCGTCGCCGGACGCGTAATCGGCGTACGACTTTTCCTCGACGTAGGCCGAACCCAGCGCGGTGTTGATCTCGCGCTTGATCCGCGCCCGCTCGTCGTTCTGGAAATACACGCTGCGTGCCAGGCGCACGAATCCGTCGTCGAAGGCCTGTGCCCGCTCCTTGTCGCGGATGTCGTCCTCGATCACCCACAGCCGCTCGTTCACGGCCTTGAGGTCCGCCCGCAGCGTCGCGATGTCCTGCACCGCGGCGGGATGGGCCATCCAGGTCCGTTCCAGGGCCGAGAGTTCGCGCCGGACGTTCGCGAGCTTGGCCGGATCGGACATCCGTTCGGACTTGATCTGCAGGATCGCGATCTTGTCGAGCAGTTCGCCGTAGGAGACTGGAACGAGGAGTTCGGCCATGCGGGCGGAAACCGGGCGAGGAGGCCCGCGAGTTTAACCGGAGCCCCCGGTGCCGCCCGTCGCCGCTTGTCCGCCCACCCCGCGCCCCGTATCATTCCCGGCCCGCATCGCACGCCACGTGCCTGCAGGACCGCCGGAGAGGTGGCAGAGCGGTTGAATGTACCTGACTCGAAA
Organism: Lysobacteraceae bacterium; assembly: GCA_035759645.1. Classification (GTDB taxonomy): domain Bacteria; phylum Pseudomonadota; class Gammaproteobacteria; order Xanthomonadales; family Xanthomonadaceae; genus CAMPJU01. The sequence goes on from DASTUL010000175.1 coordinate 16,197, forward strand.
TCAGGCAGGCGTTTATAGCGCCTCGGGGGTTCGAATCCCCCCCTCTCCGCCATTGCCAAGGCCGCAACCGCCCCGCGCCCGCGTTCATGGAAAGCGACGGGCGCCTCACCGCAGGGCGCCCACTTCGGGCAACATCCCCGCATGATCGAGTTCGGACACCTGACGCACGTCGGCCTGCGCCGCGTGCTCAACGAGGACACCTATTACGGCGACAGCGAGCTCGGGCTCTGGCTGGTCGCCGACGGCATGGGCGGCCACGAGTACGGCGAGGTCGCCAGTGCGCTGGCGCGCGAGACCATCGTGCGCGAGGTGCGCAGCGGCAAGGCGCTGGCCCAGGCGATCCGGATCGCCGACGAGGAAATCATCCGCGTCTCGCGCCGGCGCAACGACAGCCTGCCGATGGGGACCACCGTGGTGGCGGTGCGGGTGGTCGGCAACCGCTTCGAGGTCGCGTGGGTCGGCGACAGCCGCGTGTACCTGTGGCGCGACCGGCAACTGGCCCAGCTTTCGCAGGACCACAGCTACGTGCAGGAACTCATCGCCCAGGGCGCGATCACCCACGAACAGGCGCGCAGCCACCCGCATCGCAACGTGGTGACCCAGGCGCTGGGCGTCACCGACCCGGCCGACCTCAACGTGGAGACGATGACCGGCGAACTGCGGCCGGGCATGCAGCTGCTGCTGTGCAGCGACGGGCTGACCGAGGAAGTGGACGACGGGAAGATCGCCGACGTGCTGGCCAGCGACGACTGCAGTGCACAGGAATGCGTGGACAGCCTGGTGGCCGCGGCCCTGGACGGCGGTGGCTCGGACAACGTGACGGTGGTGCTGGTGCGCCGGCAGTAGGCCGGGTCAGCCCGCGAGCGCGAGCTCCGATTCGAGCGGCTCGGCCGCTTCCGCCGTTTCCATCTCCTTCCACACGCAACGCCCCGCCTTGTCGGCGATGCGCGCGAGCCGCGCGGCGTGCGCGGCGAGTTCGTCCGGCGCCACCTGCACGCGCGGCCGGTGGCCGGACGCGGCGGCGAAGCTGACCGGCGTCGCGCTGGCCGGCGCGGCGGCCGGCTCGAAGCCGATCTCGCCCTGCCCCGAGGTCAGTGCCAGGTAGGCCTCGGCCAGCAGCTGCGCGTCGAGCAGCGCGCCGTGCAGCTGGCGGTGCGAGTTGTCCACGCCGAGTCGCCGGCACAGCGCGTCCAGCGAGTTGCGCTGGCCCGGGAAACGTTGCCGCGCGAGCAGCAGCGAATCCTCCACAAGGCAACGGTCGCCCACACAGCCGAAACGGGCCCCGGCCAGGCGCAGCTCGTTGTCGAGGAAGCCAATGTCGAACGCGGCGTTGTGGATCACCAGTTCCGCGCCGTCGATGAAGGCCAGGAACTCGTCGACGATCGCTTCGAACCGCGGCTTGTCGGCCAGGAACTCGAGCGTCAGCCCGGTCACTTCCTGCGCGCCGGCCTCGAACTGGCAGCCCGGGCCCGGGTTCACGTAATAGTGGAACGTGCGGCCCGTCGGCCGCCGCTCGAGCAGCTCGACGCAGCCGATCTCGACCACGCGGTTGCCTTTTTCCCAGCTCAGGCCGGTGGTTTCTGTGTCGAGGACGATCTGGCGCACGCGTGCAGCCTAGCGCAACGGCGCGGCGACGTCCCGATCGAGCATGCTCCGCTCGCGCACGGCCTGCTCGCGCGCGAGCGCGTCGACGCGGTCGTTGTCGGGGTCGCCGGAATGGCCCTTCACCCAGCGCCAGTCGATGCGGTGCCGGTGGCAGGCCGCGTGCAGGCGCTCCCACAGGTCGCGGTTCTTCACCGGTTGTCCGGCGGCATTGCGCCAGCCGCGGCGCACCCAGCCGGGCAGCCACTCCGTGATGCCCTGGCGCACGTATTGCGAATCGGTGTGGAGCACGACCGTGCAGCCTTCGGTCAGCGTCTCGAGCGCCATGATCGCGGCCATCAGCTCCATCCGGTTGTTGGTCGTCGCCGGTTCGCCGCCGGCGAGCTCGCGCTCGCGCGCGCCGTAACGCAGCAACGCGGCCCAGCCCCCCGGCCCGGGGTTGCCCAGGCACGCGCCGTCGGTATGGACCTCGACCGCCTTCACGACGACAGGCCCGGCTGCCAGCGCAACGCCGCGACGGGCGATGGCGGCACCATCGCGGCCACGCGCTTGCGCGCGCGCAGCACCCAGGCCGCACGCAGGCCGGGACCGTCCTGGCGCTCTTCCGTGCGCGCGATGTTCCAGCGTGGACCGAGCCCGGTCGACACCGGCTCCGGTTCGAGTCCCGCGGCGCGCAGCCGCCGGCGCCAGGTCAAGGGCTCGCTGGTGGCCAGCGGCGTGCCCCACCAGTGCCGCCGATAGGGCGTGAGCGGATTGAGCGCGAACAACCAGGCCCGTCCGCCCGGCACCAGCACGCGCGCGCATTCCTGCAGCAGGCAGGCGGTATCCAGCGGCAGGTCGCCCACGTGCTGCAGCACCACCGTCCCCACCGACTCGCTGCTGATCGGCAGCGGGAAGCCGCAACGCAGGTCCCCGTCCCAGGCGTCCCCGGCGAGCGCCAGGCGCAGGCCGCGACCGGGCGGATCGCCGTTCCTGGCCGCGACCGCGCGGATCCAGAGCCAGGGCTGGCCCGGGCGCTCGTCCAGCGCCTCGCGGACCGCGCCGGCCTCGCTGTCGAGCAGCGCCTGGCCGGCAGCGCCCGCGAACCAGGCGGCAATGGCGGCGGGTTGACGCATCGGGAAGGGGGCAGGCATGGTCCGGCGGCGTGCCCGGTCTGGGATCGCGTCGATTCTGCGGGAAAGCCGCTGGAGCGTCACCCCGTGAAACTGCAAGCGCTGCCCGCATTCGACGACAACTACATCTGGGTCGTCCGCGACGACGCCGGGCACGCGCTCGTGGTCGACCCCGGCGATGCCGCGCCGGTCGTCGCCGCGGCCACCCGGGGGCTGCAACCTGTCGCCATCCTGCTGACCCACCACCACGGCGACCACGTCGGCGGCGCCTGGGCATTGCGCGAACGCTGGCCGGGCATCGCGGTGTTCGCCGCGCCCGATGACCGGATCGGCATCGACTGCGAGCGCCTCGCCGACGGCGACGCATTCAGCGTCGGCGACTGGCGTTTCACTTCAATGGCCGTCCCGGGCCATACCGTGAGCCATATCGCAGTTCACGGCCACGGCCTCTTGTTTTGCGGCGACACGCTGTTCAGTCTCGGCTGCGGGCGGATGTTCGAGGGCACCCCGGCGCAGATGCTGGCCTCGCTCGACCGCCTGGCCGCGCTTCCGGGGGAGACGGAAGTGTGTTGCGGCCACGAATACACGCTGGCCAATGCCGCCTTCGCGCGCACGGTCGATCCCGAGAACGCCGCGTTGCGGCGCCATGCCGAGGAAGCCCAGGCGATGCGGAACCAGTCACGTCCCACCCTGCCGTCCACGATCGCGCGCGAGCGCGACGCCAATCCGTTCCTGCGCGTTGATGCGCCCGCGATCCGCGCGGCCGTCGAAACGCGACTGGGTCGACCGCCGGTCGATCGCGTGGAGACATTCGCCGAACTGCGGCGCTGGAAAGACGGGTTCCGCGCATGAAGGCGCGCATTGCGTTGTGCTGCGCCGCGCTGCTGGCCGTGCCGGCGGCCCTGGCTGCGCCGCCGGCCGATCCGTCGCCTTCGGTCGTGCCCGCATCGGTTGCGGACGTGGCGCTCGAGCCCGTCCCGTTGCCGCATCAGCGCAGTGGCGCCGAGATCTACGCCGCCTTCCGCGACGGCCTGGCCGAACCCGCCTGCCCCGCCGGTACTGCGAGCACGCGCTGGTCGCGCCACTTCTCCGCGGCCCCCGTGCGCCTGGCGGAGAAGGACGAGACCCTCGCGCTGTTCGGCTACGTGGTGGATGCGCTGCGCGAATCCGACCTGCCCACCGAGTACGCGCTGATCCCGTTCGTCGAGAGCGGCTACAAGCCCGACGCGCGCAGCCGCCTGGGTCCCGCCGGGTTGTGGCAGTTCATCAAGATGACCGCGCGCAACCACAAGGTGCCGATCCGCGCCGGCTATGACGGCCGGCTGTCGCCGGTGGAGTCCACCCGCGCGGCGGTGCGCTACCTCAAGACATTGCACGGCATGTTCGCCGGGGACTGGCGACTGGCGGCCATGGCCTACAACGCGGGCGAGTACCGGATCCTGGGTTCGCTCCGCCGCAGCGGGCAGGTCGCGCGCAGCGCCGACCACGACGCGCTGCCCGGCCTGTCGGGCATCACCCGCGCGTATCCACGCAAGATGCACGCGATCTCCTGCCTGCTGCAGCAGGCCGAAGGCGACGCCGACTGGCTGGCGGCACTCGACCGTCCCGTGTCGCGGCTGGTGGCCGTGCCGCTGCCGCAGGGCACGCGCGACCTCGACGGTTGGTCGCGCGACCAGGGACTGGACGCGGCACGCGTGCGCCGGCTCAACCCCGCGTTCCAGGACGGACGCGTGGTGCGACTGGGGAGCGAACCGCTGCAGGTGCTGGCACCGGCCACGCCCGCGGTCGAGGCAGTGGAAACGGTGACGATCGCGGCGACGACGCCGGCAGCGCCGCCCGCCGCGCCGGCGGAGGTCGGGGAGGTCACGACGTCGGTCGACCCGCAGCCGGCGGCGCACACCCTGCCCCGCTGACACGCGCCGCGCGCTGGCCCGCGCCGCCGCCGGCAGGCAAACTGTCGGCTTCGCGGCCGCGCGGCGGCCGGCAACCCGTCACGGAGAAGCACCATGGGTTTCCTGCAGGGCAAGCGCGCGCTGATCACCGGCATCGCCAGCGACAGGTCCATCGCCAGCGGCATCGCCGAGTCGATGCACCGCGAGGGCGCCGAGCTGGCGTTCACGTACCAGACCGACAAGCTGCGCTCGCGCGTGGAGAAGGCCGCCACCGCGGCTGGCAGCGACATCGTGTTGCCGCTGGACGTCGCCGATGACGCGCAGATCGCGTCGTGCTTCGAGCAGCTCGGCAAGCACTGGGACGGTTTCGACATCCTGGTCCATGCCATTGCCTACGCGCCGCGCGAGGCGATCGCGGGGCAGTTCCTGGACGGGCTGACGCGCGAGAACTTCGCGATCGCCCATGACATCTCCGCGTATTCGCTGGCGGCGTTGTCGAAGGCCGCGCGACCGATGATGGCCGGCCGCAAGGGCGCGATCCTGACGCTGACCTACCTCGGCGCGGAGCGCGCGCTGGTCGGCTACAACCTGATGGGCGTGGCCAAGGCGAGCCTGGAATCGACGGTGCGCTACCTGGCCTACAACCTCGGGCCGGAAGGCACGCGCGTCAACGCGATCTCGGCCGGGCCG
>DASTUL010000176.1:0-18342 GCA_035759645.1 Lysobacteraceae bacterium
AACTGACCAGCGGCGTCCCGCTCGAAGACGGCCCGTTGGTCATCGAGGGCCGCGAGATCCCGGCGCGTGCGCTCGCCGAAGGCCATGCCTGGTTCGACTTCGAGGCCCTGTGCGAAGGGCCGCGCGCCACCGCCGACTACATCGAAGTGGCGCGCGAGCACCACACCGTGCTGCTGGGCGGCATCCCGGTGTTCGACGGTCGCAACGACGATCCGGCGCGGCGGTTCGTGCACCTGGTCGACGAGCTGTACGACCGCCACGTCAACCTGGTGTGCACCGCCGCCGCACCGCCGCACGCGTTGTACACGGGTGAGCGCCTGCGCGGGGCGTTCGAGCGCACGTCCTCGCGCCTGGTCGAGATGCAGTCGGCCGAGTACCTCGCACGGGAACATCGCGGCTGAACGCTTCAGCGGGCGAAACCCGTTAGCATCCCCCGACGCAGGGACGCGGGATCGACGGGACCGAGGGGATCGATGATCGAGTTGCAGGCGGTGCGGCGCAGCTACCGCACGAACGGGGCCGCCGTGCACGCGCTGGACGGGGTGGACCTGTCGATCGGGACGGGCGAGTTCGTGGCCGTCACCGGGCCGTCGGGCTCCGGCAAGTCCAGCCTGCTCAACATCCTGGGTTGCCTGGACCGCCCGGACGAAGGCCGCTACCTGATCGAGGGCCAGGACGTCGCCGGCTTCGACGACGAGGCCACCAGCGACATCCGCAACCGCCGCATCGGCTTCGTGTTCCAGAGCTTCCACCTGCTGCCCCGCCTCACGGTGCTCGAGAACGTGCTGCTACCGCTGCGCTTCCACCGGGAGCCGCCGGACTGGGTGCAGGCGCACGCGCGCGAGCTGCTCGATCGTGTCGGCCTGTCGGATCGCAGCCACCACCGGCCCAACGAACTGTCCGGCGGGCAGGTGCAGCGCGCCGCGATCGCGCGCGCCCTGCTGCTCAAGCCCGCGCTGCTGCTCGCCGACGAGCCCACGGGCAACCTGGATTCGAAGAGCGCGGCCGACGTGCTGGGCCTGATCGACCAGGTGCATCGCGACGGCCAGACCGTCGTGCTGGTGACCCACGACCATGACGTTGCCGCGCACGCGCCCCGCGGCATCCGCCTGCGCGACGGGAACGTCGAGCACGATGGCCCGCATTGACGCCCGCGCGCTGGCGTTGCTGCCGCTGCTGGCGCTGGCCGCCCGCGCGGAAGCCGTCGTGCTGACCGGCGAAGTGCAGGCGGTGGACGCGCAGGTCATCCACACGCCGCCCGCGAACATGTCGCCGGTGGTGATCCGCTATTTCGTGCCGGAAGGCGAGCGGGTCGAGAAGGGCGACGTCGTGCTGCGCATCGATCCCGGCCAGGCCGGCAGCCAGGTGCGCGAACTGGACTCGCAGATCGAGCAGGCGCGCGCGCGGGCCGCCAAGGAACTCGCCGGGCTGCGTGTCAAGGCGGTCGACGCGCGGATCGCGCTGGTCGATGCCAAGGCGGCACTGGAAGTCGCGAAGATCGACGCATCGATTCCCGCCGATCTCGTGTCCGCGCTGGATTACGACAAGTACCAGGGCGAGCTCGACCGGGCGAAGCGCGAGCACGCGTTGAAGCAGGAGGAGCTGGCGACCGCCGAAGCCGCGGTCGTGCGCCGCGAGCGCGACGGCCGGCTCGAAGTGGAACGCCTGCAGGTGACGCGCGACTACAACGCCGCCCAGGTGACGTTGTCGGAAGTGCGCGCCGACCGCGACGGCGTGGTGGTGCACGGGTTCAACAACAACTGGATCGGCGGCCGCATCGACGAAGGGTCCTCGACCATGCCGGGCAGCAAGGCCGGCGAGGTGGTCGCGGGCGGCCGCATGCAGGTGCGCGCGTGGGCGCTGGTGCCGGACCGGCGCGGGCTCGAGGTCGGGCAGGACGTGCAGGTGGCGTTCGACGCGCTTCCCGGCAGCGCACTGTCCGGCCGCATCACCACGATCTCAGGCGCGCCCGAGCGGCGACCCGAATGGGGCGAGGGACGCTACTTCGCGATCGACATCGCGCTGCCGGCCGAACACGGCCTGGCGTTGTTGCCCGGCATGAGCGTGCGCGTGGCCGCCGACCCGGAAGCACCGGCCCGCAAGGGCGCCGTGCCGACCGCCGGAGTCGCCCCATGAAGCACGCGCTCGCCGCCTTCGCGCTGCTGCTGGTCGTCCTGGCGCCATTGTCCGTCGATGCCGAAACGCTCCGCATCGACGGCGAGGTCTACGCGCGCAAGACCGCTTCGCTGATGCCGCCGGCGGTGGACACGGTGTGGCAGTTCAACATCACGCAGCTCGCCCCCGATGGGGCGCCCGTCGAGAAGGGCGATGTCGTGCTCGCGTTCGACGGCAACGAGCTGAACCAGCAGCTGATGGCGAAGAACAGCCAGCTCGCCGAGAAGCAGCGCGAACTCGAGCGCCTGCTGCTGGACCTCGCCGAACGCGAGCGCACCGAGCGCCTGGCGACCGCGGAAGCCGCCGCCAACCTGGAAAAGGCCGAGCGCAAGACCAGCCAGCCGCCCGAGGTCATCCCGGGCATCGAGTACCGCAAGCTGGTCGTCGCCCGCGCGCAGGCGGAAAAGAAACTGGCCCTGGCGCGTCGGCGCGAGCAGCTTTCCGCGGTCCAGCGCCGCGAGGAGCGCCGGCTGCTCACGTCGGAGGTCGACGAGTTGCGCGCGGACATCGCCGAGTTGCAGGGCTGGATCGTGTCGCTGAACGTCACGGCGCCGCGGTCGGGCCTGATGATGCACAAGAGCAGCTGGGGCGGCGAGAAATACGACGTTGGCTCGCAAGTGTGGCGCGGACAGGCCGTCGCGGAGATTCCCGATACATCGACGCTCGCGGTGCGCGCCGAACTGCCCGAGCGCGACCTGCACCGGGTCGACGCGGGCACGCCGGTGCGGGTGGTCGTCGAAGGCGGCGCGGGCATCGCGGTCCGCGGCAAGGTGGCGTCCATCGGGCGCGCGGTGCGCAGCAAGTCGCGGGTGCAGCCGATCCCGGTGCTCGACATGGAAGTGGTGCTGGACGACCCGTCCGCGCCGCTGAAGCCGGGACAGGCCGTGCGCGTCGAGGTGCAGGTGCCGGACGTGGGCCGGGGGAACCGCTGATGCCGCGTCGATTCCGGACCTGGGCAGCCGCCCTGGCGCTCGTCGCGCTGGCCGGTTGCGGCAGCGACGCCGTCCCGCCTGCCACCGAGACGGTGCGCGTCGACGCGGTGCTGCTGTCCGTCGCCGGCGAGGGCGAGCTGAAGTCGTCGAAGGCCACCACGTTGCTGGTTCCCGGCAACCAGTGGGCGCGGCGCCAGCTGGAATGGATGCTCCCCGAGGGCAGCCAGGTCGAGAAGGACGAACTGCTGGCGCGTTTCACCGCCGAAGCGGGCGAGGTCGACCTCGCGCAGGCGATGGTCGACCTCCAGCGCAACGCGCTCGCGCGCGCGGCGAAGGAAGGCGAGCTGGCGACCACGCGGGGTCGCGTCTCGGTCGACCTGTCGCAGGTGGCGATGCAGTTGGGGATCGCCGAACGCTACGCGGGCGCGGACATCACCGCGATCGCGCGCAACCAGGTGCTGGACGCGGTCCAGGACGCGGAATACCTGGGCGACAAGCGCGACACGCTGCGCTGGCGGCAGGCACAGTCCGACAGCCGCGGCGGGGCGGAACTCGCGGTGCTCGACGCGCAGCGCGCGACCATCGACCTGAAGGCCGACACCCAGCGCGAGGATCTCGCCGCGCTTGAGCTGCGTGCGCCGCATGCCGGCGTGCTGATGCTGAGCACCAACTGGATGGGGGACAAGCCGAGCGTCGGGACGACCCTGCGCGCGGGCTTCGAGTTCGGGATCCTGCCCGACACCGGCAGCCTGGAGGTGGAGCTGGCCTTGCCGCAGCTCCAGGCGCAGGGCGTGCGGGTCGGCAATGCCGTGGAAGTGTTCCCGCCCGGGCACCCGGAACAGAAGGTGGTCACCGAACTGGCATGGGTCGCCAGCGCCGCCAAGGCGCTCGACCGGGGCAACCCGGTCAAGTACGTGTCGATGAAGGCGCCGATCCCCGCCGATGCGGCGAAGACCTTCGGCTGGGTGCCGGGACAGACCCTCGAGGCCCGCGTGGTGCTGCTGCGCGACGACTCCGCGCTCACCGTGCCGAACGTGGCCGTGCGCAGCGAGGCCGGCAAGCACTACGTGCAGGTGCGCGATGGCGATGCCTTCGTGCGTCGCGAGGTGGAGCTGGGCGTGCGCGGCAGTGCGCGCTCGGAAGTGCTCGGCGGCCTGCAGGCCGGCGAGGAGGTGTTGCTGGTCGCGGCTGCCGATGACACCGAAGACACCGAAGACACCGACAAGGACGCGGACGCATGAACGCACTGCTGCACCGACTGCCGCCGATCTGGCGCGAGGCAGTCGAGGAACTGTGGCGACGGCGGCTGCGCACGGGGCTCACGTTGCTCGGCCTGATCTTCGGCGTGGGCGCGATCGTCGCGATGCAGGCCGTGGGCGAAGGCAGCCGGCGCGAGGCGCTGCGCATGGTCGAGAGCCTGGGCCTGCACAACCTGATCGCCGAATCGGTCCAACAGGACGAGGACACTCGCCGCGAGACGCGCGAACGCAGCCTGGGCCTGAGCCTGGCGGACGCCAAGGCCGCGCTGTCGGTCGTTCCCGGCGCCGAGGCGTATGCGGCCGAGAAGCCCGTGCGCACCTGGTCGGCCTTCAGCGACCTGGGCCGCAGCGACGCGCAGGCGAGCGGCGTCAGTTCCGATTACTTCCGGTTGTCGTCGCTGCGCGTCGCGCACGGGCGTGCGCTGGGCGCGGACGACGAGGCCACGCTCGCGGCGGTCGCCGTGCTCGGCCACCAGGCCGCAACCGATCTGTTCCCCGGCGTCGCGCCGGCGGAGATCCCGGGCCAGTTGGTCAAGGTCAACCACCTGTGGCTGGAGGTCGCCGGCGTGCTGGCCGATCGCGACCTGGGCGATGCGAAGTTCGAGGGCATGCAGCTGGGCACGGAGAGCAACCGCATCTACCTGCCGCTCGCGTCTGCGCGCGCGCGGCTGGATTTCGAGGACATGGAGGACGAGGTCGATCGGATCCTGCTGCGCCTGGCCGATCCGTCGCAGCTGGTGGTGGGCGCGCGGGTGTTCTCGGCGGTGCTGGACCAGCGGCACGCGGGCGAGGACGACTACCGGCTGGTGGTGCCGCAACAGCTGTACCGGCAGCACCAGCAGACGCAGCGGATCTTCCAGGTGGTGATGGGCGCGATCGCGGGCGTCAGCCTGCTGGTCGGCGGCATCGGGATCATGAACATCATGCTGGCGAACGTGCTGGAGCGGCGGCGCGAGATCGGCTTGCTGCGCGCGATCGGGGCGCGGCGTCGCGACGTCATCGCTCAGTTCCTGCGCGAGGCGCTGGTGATCTGCGTCGCGGGCGCGTTGCTGGGACTGGTGTTTGGCGGATTGCTTGCGTACGCGATTGCGGCCTTTGCCGGCTGGCAGGTGGCCTGGGCGCCGGTGCCGATCCTCCTGTCGGTGGCGTTCTGTGCCATCGTCGGCCTGGGTTTCGGGGTCTACCCCGCCCGCCAGGCCGCCCGGCTCGATCCGATCGCGGCCCTTCGCCACGACTGATACGGGGAACCACCATGCGCCGGACTGCCTTGACCGCGTTGATTGCCTGCCTGTGTGCACCAGCGTTTGCGCAGGAGGCGGCGCAGCGTCCCGAAGTCGCGGCCGCTGCCGTCGAACTTGCGGATGAGGTCGTCGCGTGGCGACGCGACATCCATGCGCATCCGGAGCTGTCGAATCGGGAGGAGCGGACGGCGCAACTGGTCGCCGACCACTTGCGCGCGCTCGGTCTCGAGCCGCGGACGGGCCTTGCGCACCACGGCGTGACCGCGATCATCGAGGGCGCGTTGCCCGGCCCGAAAATCGCGTTGCGCGCCGACATGGACGCCTTGCCCGTCACCGAACAGACCGGGCTGCCGTTCGCGTCCACGGTCACCACCACGTTCCGGGGCGAACAGGTCGGGGTGATGCATGCGTGTGGCCATGACGCGCACACGGCGATCCTGCTGGGCGTGGCCGATGCGCTCGTGGCGATGCGCGATGCGTTGCCCGGGTCGGTGATGCTGGTGTTCCAGCCTGCCGAGGAAGGGGCGCCGGACGGCGAGCTCGGCGGCGCTTCGCAGATGCTGGAGGACGGGTTGTTCGCCGACTTCGAGCCCGAGGCGATGTTCGGCCTGCACGTGTTCTCGACGCTGCCGGCGGGGACGATCGGGGTGCGCGGCGGGCCGATGATGGCGGCATCGGACAAGTTCACGATCACGGTCAACGGGGTGCAGACGCACGGCTCGCGGCCATGGGGCGGCGTCGACCCGATCGTGGCCGCGGCGGACATCGTGGGCACGGCGCAGACGGTGGTCAGCCGCCGCACCGATATCGCGAAGCTGCCGGCGGTGCTCAGCTTCGGCTCGGTGAAGGGTGGCATCCGCTACAACATCATTCCCGACAGCGTCGAACTGGTCGGTACCATCCGCACGTTCGACGAAGGCATGCGCGAGCGGATCCATGCGGACCTGCGCAACGTGGCGACCCATGTCGCCGCGGCGCATGGCGCGACGGTCGACGCGCAAGTGCCCGACCGGCAAGGCAACCCGGTCACGATCAACGACCCGGCGCTGACGGCGCGGATGTTGCCGAGCCTGCGCGCGGTGGCCGGTGAGGACCACGTGGTCGAGCCGCCGCTGCAGATGGGCGCGGAGGATTTCGCGTACTACGCCCGCGAGGTGCCGTCGATGTTCTTCTTCGTCGGCGCGACCGCCCCCGGGATCGACCCGCTGACCGCGCCCGGCAACCACTCGCCGCTGTTCGTGCTCGACGAATCGTCACTCGACCTGGGCTTCCGCGCGATGCTGCAGGTGGCGCTGGACTACCTGCACGCCAACGATTGACGCCGCGCGGATAATGGCGGGATGACCCGCACCGACCTGCCGCTCGGCCGCCCTGTCGACTATCCGCGCCACTACGACGCGGGGTTGCTGTTCCCGATCGCGCGCCGGGAAGGCCGCGATGCGCTGGGCCTGGGCGAAGGCGCCCTGCCCTTCATCGGCCACGACCGCTGGCATGCCTACGAGCTGTCCTGGGTCGACGCGCGCGGCAAGCCCCTGGTCGCGACCGCGACGTTCGTGGTGCCCGCCGATTCCCCGAACCTCGTCGAATCCAAGTCGCTGAAGCTTTACCTCAACGGGTTCAACGCGACGCGCTTCGACTCGCGCGAGGCGGTGCGCGAGCGCATCGCGACCGACCTGTCCGCCGCCGCGGGCGCCGCGGTCGACGTGGTGCTCGACCTGCCGCCGGCCGGCGACGCCGACGGCGCGGTATCGATCGATGCGCTGGACGTGGCCATCGACCACTACGGACCGCCGCGCGCCGACTTCCTCTCGGCCGATTCAGGCGCGACGGTCGAGGAAACCCTGGCCAGCGAACTGCTCAAGTCCAACTGCCCGGTCACCGGGCAACCCGACTGGGCCGACGTGCGCATCGCCTACCGCGGGCCGCGCATCGACCGCGCGGGCCTGCTGCGCTACCTGGTGTCGTTCCGTGACCACTGCGAGTTCCACGAACAGTGCGTCGAGCGGATCTTCGTGGACGTGCTGGCGCGCTGCGGGCCATCGCGCCTGTCGGTGGGGGCGCGCTACACGCGCCGCGGCGGGCTCGACATCAATCCCTGGCGCGCCACGCCCGGCGTGCCGGCACCCACGACCGTGCGACACCCGCGGCAATGATTTGCGCCGGCCATGTGGAGGGCCGGTTCACATCGACGCGATGCCGCCTTAACGGGCGGAATGGGACGCTGGGGCACCCCCCCTCCCGGATGCAGCCCGCACATGCCCAGGACCACAGATCCCGATTCGCTGTCGCTCAAGCCATCCACCGGTGAACTGCGCGGCGAGCGAGCGCGTCCCGACTTCTCGGGCGTCCGCGGCAGCGTCGACACCGTGCCCGCCACCGACGGCGACGGCCAGGCCAGCGCCCCGGCCTCCGCCGACATCACGCCGTCGAGCTCCGACCACCAGCGCTACACGGTGAAGTCGGGCGACACGCTGTCGCACATCGCCCAGCGCTATTACGGCAAGGCCTCGGACTGGCGCCGGATCTACGACGCCAACCGCGCCACGATCGAGAACCCCGACCTGATCCATCCGGGCCAGGAACTGACCATCCCGCCGACCAACGACGACTGACCCTCCCAGGAGAGACCCGATGATCCGCAACGCCCCCTCGACCCTCGCCGCCGCACTCGCGCTCGCGGCCGTGTTCGCCCTCTCGGCCTGCGACCGCCGGGACGATGCCGCGGTCGACGAAGCCGCCAACCCGCCGCCGGCCGCCACCGAGCCCGCGCCGACCGACATGCCCGATGCGGGCATGCCCGCGGACGGCACGGCCGACCCGAACGCCGCGGTCACCGTCACCAGCCTGGAGCTGGGCAACGAAGTGGGCGCCGACAACCGGGTCGCCGCGCCGATGAGCACCTTCGCCACCGGCGACACCGTGCACGCCTCCGTGGTCACCGATGGCAGCGGCGGCACCGTGGCCACCCGCTGGACGTTCGAGGACGGCCAGGTGGTGCACACCGAGGACAAGATCGTCCCCGCCGGCAACCAGGTGACCGACTTCATGATCACCAATCCGTCCGGCTGGCCGGCGGGCACCTACACCCTGGAGGTCTCCGTGGACGGACAGGTCGTGGAAACCCGCGAGTTCGAGGTGCGCTGAACCGCGCGCACCGTGTGACCGAAGGGGCGCGGCGCCGGCCGCGCCCTTTTTTTGTGGACAATGGGCGGTCCACGCGCAAGAGAAGCGAATCCCGATGGCGAAGGCCCCCACGATCCTCTACACCCTCACCGACGAGGCCCCCTACCTGGCGACCCAGTCGCTGCTGCCGATCGTGCAGGCGTTCGCCCGCACCGCCGGGATCGACGTCGACACCCGCGACATCTCGCTGGCGGCGCGGATCCTGTCGCAATTTCCCGACCGGCTGCCCGCCGGCAAGCGCGTCCCCGACGACCTGGCCGAACTCGGCGACCTGGCGAAGACGCCCGACGCCAACATCATCAAGCTGCCCAACATCAGCGCGTCCGTGCCGCAGCTCAAGGGCGCGATCGCCGAGTTGCAGGCGCAGGGCTTCGACCTGCCGGCGTATCCGGACGAGCCATCCACCGACGCGGAGCGCGATGCCAAGGCGCGCTACGACCGCGCCAAGGGCAGTGCGGTCAACCCGGTGCTGCGCGAGGGCAATTCCGACCGCCGCGCGCCGAAGTCGGTGAAGGACTATGCGCGCAAGCATCCGCACCGCATGGGCCGCTGGGAGGCGGGATCGCAGGCGCACGTCGCGCACATGCAGGCGGGCGACTTCTACGGCAGCGAACAGTCGACGCGCGTGGAAGCACCGGCCGACGTGCGCATCGAGCTCGCCGGCGACGACGGCGTGACCACCGTGCTGAAGGACCGCATCGCCCTGCAGGACGGCGAGGTGATCGATTCGGCGGTGATGGACACGCGCCTGCTGGCCGAATTCATCGACGCGCAGATGGAGGATGCGAAGGCGCGCGGCGTGCTGTTCTCGCTGCACCTGAAGGCGACGATGATGAAGGTCTCCGACCCGATCATCTTCGGCGTCGCGGTCAACCGCTTCTACGCCCCGGTGCTGGCGAAGCACGACCGCGCACTGGTGGCCGCCGGGTTCGACCCGAACAACGGCATCGGCGACCTGTACGCGCGGTTGCCGTCGCTGCCGGCGGATGTGCGGTCGTCGATCGAGTCCGACATCGCCGCGCTGTACGCCGAGCGCCCGGCCCTGGCGATGGTGAATTCCGACAAGGGCATCACCAACCTGCACGTGCCCAGCGACGTGATCGTCGATGCGTCGATGCCGGCGATGATCCGCGACGGCGGTCGCATGTGGAACGCCGCGGGCAAGCTGCAGGACGCCAAGGCGATCATCCCGGACCGCAGCTATGCCGGCATCTACCAGGCGGTGATCGAGGACTGCAAGGCCAACGGCGCGTTCGATCCCGCGACCATGGGCAGCGTGCCCAACGTCGGCCTGATGGCGCAGAAGGCCGAGGAGTACGGCAGCCACGACAAGACCTTCCGTATCCCGCGCGACGGCGCGGTGCAGGTGGTCGACGCCGCCGGCAAGGTGCTGCTGCGGCACGCGGTGCGGGCCGGCGACATCTGGCGCATGTGCCAGACGAAGGACGCGCCGGTGCGCGACTGGGTGCGGCTGGCGGTGGAACGCGCGCGCCTGTCGGGCACGCCCGCGGTGTTCTGGCTCGACCCGGCGCGCGCGCACGACGCGCAGTTGATCGCGAAGGTCGAGGCCTACCTGCGCGACCACGACACCGACGGCCTGGACATCCGCATCCTGTCGCCGGTGGAGGCGATGCGGCATTCGCTGGCGCGCATCCGGCGCGGCGAGGACACCATCTCGGTCACCGGCAACGTGCTGCGCGACTACCTGACCGACCTGTTCCCGATCATGGAGCTGGGCACCAGCGCGAAGATGCTGTCGGTGGTGCCGCTGATGGCCGGCGGCGGGCTGTTCGAGACCGGCGCGGGCGGCAGCGCGCCCAAGCACGTGCAGCAGTTCACCGAGGAAAATTACCTGCGCTGGGATTCGCTGGGCGAGTTCCTGGCGCTGGCCGCCTCGCTCGAGCACCTGGCCGCGCGCGAGGGGAACGCGAAGGCGAAGGTGCTGGCCGACGCGCTGGACGCGGCCAATGCACGGTTCCTCGACACCGACAAGTCACCGACCCGCAAGCTCGGCGGCATCGACAACCGCGGCAGCCATTTCTACCTGGCGCTGTACTGGGCGCAGGCGCTGGCCGCGCAGGACGACGATGCCGCGCTCAAGGCCGCGTTCGCCCCGGTCGCCGCCACGCTGGCCGCGAACGAGCAGGCCATCGTCGGCGAGCTCGCCGCCGTGCAGGGCAAGCCCGTCGACATCGGCGGCTATTACCGCCCGGACCTGGCCAAGGTCGGCGAGGCGATGCGCCCCAGCCCGACCTTGAACGCGGCGCTCGCCACGCTCTAGCCGCAACCGCACGGGACAAGGGCCGCCGGGGCCGGTGCGAACGCGCGCCGGACCTGGCGTGCGGGCGCGCCGCGCAACGGCGGGAAGGCCCGCCGCGCTGCCACCTTGTTGCCATAGCCCTCGGCGTAGCTCCGGGCAGGGTCTGCGAAACGCGCCTCGCGCAGGTCGTCCTGCAGGGACAGCAGGTTGGTGAAGATGTTCATCGTCGGTCTCCGTCTGGTGGCGGGCGGGTGCCTGCCTTCTTGAATGAGACACAAGCTAGGCGCATGCTTTCCGCCGGAAAAGCGACCGTTTCGCAAGCCAGGCTTGAATCTGGTTCAAGTGGGGATCCGAAGTGAGCCGACTCCCGCTACACGCCCTGCTCGGCTTCGCCGCCGCGGCCCGCAGCGGCAACCTCACCCGTGCTGCCGAGGCGATGCACCTGACGGTGAGCGCGCTGAGCCACCAGGTCCGCGGGCTCGAGGAGCGACTTGGCCGGCGGTTGTTCGTGCGCAACGCGCGCGGCGTCTCGCTCACCGAGGAAGGCGAGCGCCTGATGGCGAAGGTCGGCCCGCACCTGGATGCGCTCGAGCACGCGTTGCGGCCGCGCGCGGCCCGGCGCGAAGACGTGCTGACCATCAGCGTGATGCCGTCGATGGCGTCGGCGTGGCTGGTCCCGCGGCTGGGGGATTTCCTGGCCGCGCATCCGCAACTCGAACTCAACCTGCTGTCGTCCGAGCGCCTGGTCGACTTCGACCGCGACCAGGACATCGATGCCGCGTTGCGGATGGGTGGCGGGCGGTGGCCCGGCGTTGCGTCCGAACACCTGCTGGACGAATCGCTCGCGCCGGTGGCCAGTCCCGCGCTGCTGGCGCGGCTCGGTTGCCCGGATGACGCCAATTTGCACGAGTGGCCGCTGCTGGGCGAACGCGGTGGCAACTGGGCGCGCTGGTTCGCGCACGTCGGCGGGCGCGAACCGGCGCGCTACGTGGCGTCGATCGACGACATCGAGTCGTTGCAGCGTGCCGCGGTCGACGGGATGGGCATCGCGCTCGGGCGCATGGTGCGCTCGTCCGCGCTGGTCAACGCCGGGCAGCTGGTGGTGCTGAGCGACCGGCGGTTGCCGAGCGACTACAACCACTACCTGGTGTACCCGCCGCGCACCGCCGGGCACCCCGGCTTCGACGCGTTCCGCGTGTGGCTGCACGCGCAGGCAGCGGCCGCATAGGCCGGTCGGTCAGCGTTCGATCCGCCAGTTGACCGTCGCGCGGTTCTCCACCGTGCTCGACTCGACTTCGATGTCGAAGCCGTGGTCGAGCAGGTACTTCAGGGTCAGCACCTGGCCGGTGCCGAGCAGCGACACGCCGTAGCTCACGTACAGGCGCGGCGAGAGGTACTTGCCGATGCCGAAGACGCTGCCGCCAAGCGCGCGGGACTGCAGCACGCCGGCATCGTCCAGGCCGATGCTGGCGGCCAGTTGCGAGGCGAGCAGCGTGCCGCCGGCCGACAGCGCGGCGCTGGCGGCGCTGAGGCTTTCGCGCTCACCCGCACTGGTCGTGGACAACGGGCGCCCGAGTGCGAGGTAGGCCAGGGCCTCCGACTGGCTGGTGGCCGGGTTCGACCACACCGTCGCGCGCGGCGCACTGGCGCGGCCGCGGACGTCGACGCCGGCGGTGACGTTGCCCAGGTCGCGCTCGGCGCGCACGTCGAGCACCGGATCGGCCACGGGGTCGTCCGACCACGACAACCGGCCGCGAGTGATCTCCAGCCGCTGGCCGTACGCGGAATACCTACCCGACGCGAGCAGCGTGCCGCTGGCGGTCATCTCGCTTCCCGGCTGCTGCTGCACCTGCAGGCGACCATCCAGGCTGCCGTCCAGGCCGAAGCCGCTGAGCGCCACGTCGTCGCCCAGCACCAGCGTCAGGTCGAGCGCCAGCGCGGTCGGCGCGCCGTTCGCCTCGGGATCGACCGGGTCCAGGACCACGACGTCGGGCGAGGGCGAGATGCCGCGATCGAGGCGTTCCAGGTCGAGGTGGGCTTCGGGCACGACCACCGTGCCGGTCACTTCGATCGGCTCGCCCGCCGCGACGCGCACGGTGACGTCGGGGCTGGCGATCGCGCGCAGGTCGCGGGTGTCGGACACGAGGACGTCCTGTCCGGTCACGTGCAGTTCCAGCGGCGTGTCGCCGCCGCGCCAGCCCAGGGTGCCCTCCACGCGCAGCGGGCCGGTCGGCTGGCCGCCGGTCGGGGCGGTGGCGACCTGTCCCTCGATGCGTGCCGCACCATCGGCTTGTGCGTCGAGGGTGAATTCGCCGTTGACCAGGTCGATGGCAAGCGCAGGCAGCTCGGCCGCGAAGTCGTGCAGCGCTGCGCGACCCTCGAGCATCGGCGCCGCGCGCGTGCCGGACAGTCCGACGTGAACCTCCAGTCGTCCGGTGGGTTCGACCAGGTCCGGCGAGAACAACTCCATCCACGTGAGCGCGTCGGTCTCGACCGAGAGCGAGCCGGTGAGCGGCGACGTCGGCGACCAGCCGGTCGCCACGCGCGCCGACAACGGGTCGCCGTCGAACAACCTGGCGTCCAGCGTCGCCTCGATCCGGGACGCATCGAACTCCGCCGCCAGCCGCAGGTCTTCGTAACTGGCGATCTCGCGTCGCGCGCGCGTGCTGAACTTGAGGCCGCCGCCGGGCGAGGTGACCAGCGCCGTGCCCGCGAACCCGCGACCGGCCGGCCGGATGCGCGCGTCCAGCGCGAACTCGCCGCGCAGCAGCCAGTCGCGCCCGTCGTCGCGTTCTGGCAGGTAGGGCGCCAGCAGCGCGAGCGGCAGCGCATCCCCGGAAATCGTCGCGCCGTTGCGCGGCCAGTCGGCGGTTGCACACAACGCGCCGCCCGAGGTCGACGACAGGCAGGCCTGCGACAAGGTGGCGCGACCGGACTGCCAGGTGAAGGCCGCGGACGAACGCAACGACCAGGGTGCGCCGCGCTCGGGCGCGACGCGCAACGACGATAACGTCCCCTGCCAGCGCGCGCCGCGACGCGCGATGTCGGCGCCCAGCGCGACCTCCCCGATGCCCTCGCCCGCCGCCTGCGCCTGGACGCGAAGGCCGGACCAGCTGCCGCGCGCATCGGCCTGCAGCACGTCCAGCGCGAAGCCGCCGACGGAGGCGCCTTGCGCGCGCAAGGCCAGCGCGCCCGCGTTGCCGGATGCAGGCAACGTGCCGCGCAGCGACAGGTGTTCGGCAGCCAGTCCCGCGATGCGTACGTCGCTGCCCGCGAGGTCGGCGGCGATGCCCGGCGCCGCCCGCGGGCCGCGCAGGCGCAGGGTGCCGCGCACGGTGCCGGCGGCGCCTGGCAACAGGTCTGCCAAGTGCAGAGGCGCGAAGCGCGCATCGACGTCGATGGTCGCGCCGATGCGCCCTGTGGCATCGATGCGGCTGTCGCCGAGCGACAATGCGAGATCGCCTTCGTACGCCGTGGTGCCGCCGGCCGTCGCGGCGCCATGGATCGCGATGCGCCCGGATCCGTCGAGCGCCCGGCCGCGCAACGTGCCGCCCAGGTCGTCGACCGCGACCGTGGCCTCGATGCCGCCATCGGCGCGCGTGCTGCCGCGCGTGCGGAGGCGACCGTCCACCGCGCCGTCCCAGCCGGGCAGGAAGTAGGCCGGATCGAAACCCGCGAGCCGCGCGTCCAGGGTCCACGCGGGCACCGGCGACCACGCCACGCGACCTTCCGCATCCAGCGTGCCCGTGGGCATGCGTGCCTGCAGGGATCGCAGCGTGATGCCGTCGCGGTCGCCGATGCCGTCCAGGCGTACATCCGCCTGCAAATCATTGCGGACGACCTCGGCGGTGCCCGACACCGTCCAGCGCTCCCAGGTGCCGGCGACATCGAGGTTGGCGTCCGCGACGATGGGCTCGGTGCCCGCTCCGCCCCAGCGCAGGCCATCAGCCCGCGCCGCAATGTCGAAGCGCGGTTCGCGCGGCTCGCTGAAATCGGCCGAGCCGCGCAGGACGGCCGTGCCATCCAGCAGGCGCAGGCGCAGCGGATCGACTTCCAGGACCTGGTCTTCCAGGCGCACGCGTGACGGCAGCACGACGGCCTCGAAGTCGTCGCGTGCGACGCGGCCTTCCAGTTCCGCGCGGCCACCGACGCCTTCCGCTTCCACGACGAATTCCACCAGTGGCGCATCGCCGCCGTCGTCGCCTGGCGCAAACAGGGCCGGATCGAAGCCTTCCGAACGCGCCTGCAGCGCCCATTGCGGTTCGTCCTCGCCGTCGAGCACGAGGATGGCGCGCAGCGGCGCAGGCGCATCGCCTGCGATCGCGACGGTCATCCGCGCCAGGTCGCCGCGCGCGACCAGGCCGAGTTGCGCATCGCGCGCCGGCGCCACCCAGGTGGCCACCAGGTCCGTGCGGTAGTCGTCGGCCGGTGCGTAGTCGCCGTGCGCGGCGAACCGGCCGCGGTCGCTGGCGACCAGCAGGTGGTCCAGGTGCAGCAGGCCGGTGCGTGCGTCGAGCCCGCCGCTCGCGTCGCTGATCGCGATCAACGGGGTCCCCGCGCGGTCGACCGACAACCCGTCGATGTCCAGCGCGTCCACCCGCAGCGACAGCGGCGGTTCGATGTCCGGCAGCACGCCCGGCCATTCGGGCAGTTCGAACGGCGTGTCGCTTTCCGGCAACGACAGGCGCGCGCCGGCGACTTCGAGGCGTTCCAGCCGCAGCCGCCAGCCGAGCAGCGGCATCACGTGAGGATCGAGCATCACCCGCCGGGCGGTGAACACGATCTCGCCCATCGCGCAGGTCGCGTCCGGGGTCGGTTCGCAGTCCGGGTCGCGCTGACGCGGCAACACGAAGCGCACGCCGTGCAACACCAGGGGGCCGGACGCCGGACCTTCCGCGCGTTCCCAGGTCAGCGTGCTGTCCGCGGGCAGCCGCGCCACGATCTGCGCGAGCAGCACGTCGCGGCCACCGATGGTGCCGAGCAGCCACCATGCGACGACCACCAGCAGCAGCACCAGCCCGGTGCCGATGAACACGGCGCGCAAGGTGAGCTCGCGCAATCGCTCGCGCCTGCGTTCGTGCAGCGCCTTGATCCGCGCCTCGCGCTCGGCGGGCGTGGCGTCGGCCTTGTGCGGGGGCACGCGGACGGTCACAGCTCCGCCCCGATGCCCAGGTACAGCTGGAAAGGCTCGTCCGGATCGTCGAGGCCGCGCGCGATGTCCAGGCGCACCGGTCCGACCGGCGAGCGCCAGCGCAGGCCGACGCCGATGCCGGTGTGCCAGTCGGGACGACGGTCGAACGCAGTGCCGGTGTCCACGAACACCGCGCCGCCCCAGCGGTCGTTGAAGTAGTGCTCGAACTCGAGGCTGGCGGTCGCCATGTGCTTGCCGCCGAGCGCGAACTCGCCGGCCTCGGTACGGATCCGCGGACCGACCTCGCGCCACGCGTAGCCGCGGATACTGCGGTCGCCGCCCGCATAGAACCGCAGGCTTGGCGGCAGCAACGCGAGTTCGTCGATGTAGCTGTGGCCCACCTCGGCGCGCGCGATCAGCCGATTCGACGGACCCAGTCCCTGGTACCAGCGCACCGAGGCCTGCACCTGCGCGAAGGTGGTGTCGGCGTCCGTGCCGCCGACGCCGCCACGCAGGGTGAGCGTCCCGGCCAGCGCGTCGCGCGGGAACACCAGGTCGTCCGCGTCGACGTACTCGGTGCGCAGCGAGGGATAGTTGAAGGTCGCGTAGCGGTAGTCGGGTGTGTCGTCGCCTTCCAGAGCGTACGCCCAACGTTCGCGCAACGAATGCAGCGACACCACGGCCGTCAGGTGCTCGTTGACCTCGCCGCTGCGGCTGGCGACGATCTCCACCCGCCGCGTGTCGATGTATTCGGTCTGCTCGTCGGCGGCCTGCGCGCTGAAGGTGTACCAGCCGTCGAGCCAGGCGAACGCCGGGATGCGGTACTGCAGCGTGAGCGTCTTGCGCTTCTCCGCGTAGTCGAGTTGTGCGAGCGCCTTGTGCCCCCGGTCGTTGACGTAGCGGCGCTCGACGCCCAGCCGCACCAGCCCGCCGCTGTCCGTGCCGTAGCCGAGGCCGGCCGTGTAGACGCTGCGGGGCGCGGCCGTCAGCGTGACGTCCACGGGCACGCGCAGGCCGACCGCGTCCTCCGGCCGCGGCTGTACGTCGATGGTCGCGTAGTAGTCGAGCCGCGACAGCGATTCGCGCAAGCGGTCGACCTTGCCCTGGTGGTAGTAGCTCCCCGCCTCCCAGGACACCAGCTTGCGCAGCAGCGACTCGCGGATGATCGGCGACGGTTCCTGCACGAACTCGACGCGGCCCATGTCGTAACGGTCGCCGCTGTCCCAGCCCAGGTCGATGTCCGCGGCCTGTTCGGCGCGCGTCACCTCGACGCGGCGCGAGGTGAAGTCGGCATCGAAATAACCGCGCTCGGCCAGGCGCCGGGTGAGCGTGGCCTTGCTCGCCTCGTACAGCCGATGGTCGAACACGTCGCCCCGCGACGGCTCGAAATCGGCGAGATCCTGGCGCAGGTAGCGGTCATCGGCGCCGTCGCCGGTGATCGCCACGCGCGATTCGCGGACGCGCACGGGCGGCCCGCGGACGACGGACACGGTGACCACCACGGGACCATCGCCGCGCGTGCGCTCGACGGTGATCTCCGGCGCGTAGTAACCGAACGGCTGCAGTGCCTCGCGCGCCTCGTCGTCGGCTTCGCGGACCAGGTAGGCCAGGCGCCGGCCGCTGAGATCGCGGCCGATGGCCTCCACCACCGACAGCGACAGCCGGACGTTGGCTTCCATCGCCTCGTCGAGTCCGACGATGTCCACCCGTTCCACCTGCGCCGCTTGAATGGCCGCCGCGGGCAGGCAAAGCGCGGCGACGGCCAGCAGGCGGGGGGCAAGGCGCATCGCCGCAGCATACGGAGCGCGCGTCAAGGGCCGATTAAGGAACGCGGCGCCCGCGTGAAGGTTCGATAATGGCCGGCCACCGCACCGGGTCGACGCCTTGCCTGCCGACGATCACGCTCCCGCTTCGGCGCTGCCGGTCCTGTATCGGGACGATTGCCTCGCCATCGTGTCGAAACCCGCGGGACTGATGGTCCACGACAGCGCGCTGGCCCGCGGCGAAACCGACTTCGCCGCGGACCGGTTGCGCGCACAGTTCGAGGCCCCCGTGTTCCTGGTGCACCGGCTCGACCGCGCCACGAGCGGGTGCCTGTTGCTGGCGTTCGATCGCCAGGCTGCCTCGGCGCTCGGCAAGGGGCTGATGGCCGGCGACTTCG
>DASTUL010000177.1:0-3033 GCA_035759645.1 Lysobacteraceae bacterium
TCGGTCTGTCGCGCTTCGCGCGCGCCACGAAGGCACGCGAGCGCCAGTTGCCGGTCCGCATGGAAGAGACCCGCACCGACCTCTCGCCGACGCCGACGGCGTACTCGCCGGCGACCCCGGACTACGGAGACCTGCCATGAATGCCCAATTCGAAAAGGACCCGTTCAACGAATCGACCAGCACCGCCTACGGTGTCGATTCGGAACGTTCCACCAAGTCGCTGTTGCGCGAACTGATGCACGAAGTGCCCGAGCTGTTCACCAAGGAAGTCGCGCTGGCACGTGCCGAGATGCGCGAGAACCTGGCGCAGACCCGCCGCGGCGCGGCCGAAGTGTCGACGGGTGGCGTGGTGCTGGCCGGCGGCTACATCATGCTGCTGCTTGCGGCCGTGTACGCACTGTCGGAAGTGATGGAACCCTGGCTGGCAGCCCTGCTGGTCGGCGGCGTCGCCGCGCTCATCGGCTACTCGATGGTGAAGGCCGGCATGCGCCACTTCAGCGCCCGCGACCTCAAGCCCGATCGCACGATCGATTCCGTCCACAAGGACGCCGACGCCATCCGAGGAGCACGCCATGGCTACCACTGACCGCATCCGCATGGAATCGCACCGCGATCCAGACCAACTCGAACGCGAGATCGACGCCAAGCGGCACCACGTGGCCGCGCTCGTGAATACCCTCGAGGGACGCCTGTCCCCCGCGGAACTCTTCAGCCGCACGCTCGGCGCCAGCAAGGACGGCGGCAAGGATTTCGCCACCAACCTCAGCCACGCCGTGCGGGCCAACCCGGTCCCCGCGATGCTGGCCGCGAGCAGCATGCTGTGGCTCTATGCGCAGCGCGACCGCCCGATCGAGCGGGATCCGTACGAAGTCACCACCGAGGGTCCCGGCATGCGCAACAAGCTGTCGGGCAAGTGGGATTCCACCAAGGGCAAGGCCAGCCTCAAGGCGCACCAGGCCCGGATGGGATTCGACAACATGCTGGAGGACAACCCGGTCGCGCTCGGCGCGCTCGGCATTGCCGCCGGTGCGTTGCTCGGCGCCATGCTGCCCTCGACCGAGTCGGAAGACCGGTGGATGGGCGAGATGCGCGACCGCGTCGCCGAGGACTTCAAGAGCGGTGCACGCGAGGTCACGCGACCGAACGGCAGCGCGTCGACACAGCACTGAGCAGTGGCCGGCCCTTCGGGGCCGGCCCCGTTTCTCAGGGGGCGTGCGCCACGTCGATGACCAGGCGCGACGGATCGGCCAGCACGCGGGGCCGGTAAGGCTGCATGCCGGACACACCCGCGACCCACGTCACCTCGGCCTCGAAGTCGCAAGTGCGCACGACTTCCTCCACCGATGGCAGGTCCACCGTGCGACGCGCCGCGCCACTGGTGGCCTCGCCGGCTTCGGTGTGCGCATTGGCGCCGTTGAACCGCACCTGCAACCAGGCGGATCCGTCCACGGCCACCTCGTCCCCGCTGCCGCACTGGATCACCGGGGCGTCGACGTAGCCGACATGCCATTGCGGCAAGCCGATGGAATCGAATTCGAACACGATGCGGTCGAAACCCTCGTGCCGGCCGATGCGCACTGCGCGCAGGATCGGGGCGTCCTCGCCCGTGCTGGCGACATCGGCGCTCGAGGCGGCCGTGGTGAACGTCGGCAGGTCTTCGCCCGTTGTCGGCGGCAGCATGTCGGGCACCGGGCCGATCGCGACCGGCGGCTGCGCGGGCGTGTCGGTCGACACAGGTTCGACGTCGGACGGCGAGGACTCGACCACGGTCGGCTCGAACGACGCGCCAGTCTCGGAGGCGTCCTGGCAGCCGACGGCGCCCAGCGCGAGGACGAGTGCCGCAAGCCGCAGGCCGGGAATGTTCATCGGAGTCAGCCGACCTTTTCGTGCTTCACGTGCGGCGCCAGGAAGCGCATGAAATCGGCCTTGCCGATCGGCGCGCCCATCACCCGCAGGATCGCGTAGGCCGTGGTGATGTGGAAGTAAAGGTTCGGCACCAGGTAGTCCGCGACGTACTGGTGGCCGGGCAGCTCGCAGTAGCGTCCGGGACCGAGGCCGATCCGCTTGGTCTCGTCAAGCTTCGAATCGGCGGCAGCGATGGCGCCCACCATGGCCCGCGTCTGCGCGATGGTCGCGTGCGCCTGGTCGATGGTCGTGATGCTGTCCGGTGCCAGGTTGTCGATCGGTTCGCCCGCGCACCATTGCGCGAACCCGCGGAGCTGGTTGCAGGCGAACGCGACCTGCGCGGCGAACGGGAACATGTCGTCGACCAGCCGCTTGCCGAGGAACGCGTCCGGGTTCGCGAACTGGGTCTCACCGATGCCGAGCACGTGCGACAGCATGTCCAGGCGGGAGAGGAAGACGCGCTTGGTCTCGGCAATCGTGGTCATCGGTGTGGTCCCCTTGTATTCCGGTCAGGCGTTCGCCGCCTCCATCGCGAGCTCGAACGAGCGCGCCCGCGCACCGTGATCGTAAACGTTCGCGGTCAGGATGAGTTCGTCCGGGCGGTGCCGGTCGACGAACGCGGCCATCTGCCCGCGGACGGTCGCCGGGGCGCCGACCGCCGAGCACGCCAGGGCGGCGTCCACGGTGGACCGGATGGAGGCCGGATAGCGGGCCTGGAAGACCGCCGCCGAGTCCAGCGGGGGCGGCACCAGCCCCGGCCGGCCGCTGCGCAGGTTGGCGAAGGCCTGCTGCTGCGTGGTGAACAGCCGCGCGGCGGCCTCGTCGGTATCGGCCGCAACGACGTTCATGGCCAGCATCACGTGGGGGCGCGCCAGGCGCAGCGACGGCCGGAACTCGGCCCGATAGACCGCCAACGCCTGCTCCAGCATGGTCGGTGCGAAATGCGAGGCGAAGGCGTACGGCAGGCCCAAGGTGGCCGCGAGCTGCGCGCCGAACAGGCTGGACCCGAGGATCCATGCCTCGACCTCGACGCCTGCGCCCGGCACGGCCTGCACCGGCTGCCCGGCACGTACCGGCTCGAAGTACGACAGCAGCTCGACCACGTCGGCCGGGAACTCCTCCGCCGAC
>DASTUL010000178.1:0-18933 GCA_035759645.1 Lysobacteraceae bacterium
CCAGCGCGCATACAGCGCCTCGGCCACGATCAGGTTGACCAGCGCGTCGCCGAGGAACTCGAGCCGTTCGTTGTGGGGTGCGCCCGCGCTGCGGTGGCGCAGGGCCTGGTCGCGCAGTGCCTGGTCGCCGAAGCGGTGACCTAAGCGTTCGAGCACTAGTCGATCGCGCCGCGGCGCAGCAGGTCTTCTGACGCCTCGAACTTGCCCACCACGTCGAGGTTGCCGATCAGCTCGCGGCGTACCTCGTAGCTGACGGTGATGACGTAGCCCTTGCCGTCGCGCGTGATCTTGACGTTGTTGGGCTTCACGTTCTCGGCATAGCTGACGTACAGCCGCCGGAACAGCAGGTCCTTGACCTTCGCCGGATCCGTGTTGGCGATGCCGGGTTCGGCGGCGAGGCCCTTGAGCGCCTGCTTGACCGAATAGAACTCCGAGTACATCGGGAACAGCTTCATGCCCACGTAGGCGAACACGCCGACCACGGCCAGGACGATGACGAAGCCGATCAGGGTGAGGCCGCTCTGGTTGCGCTTCATGTGTCCACCTTGCTGGCTAGGGAATGCCGCTGCCGATCCGCTCGAAGTCGACGCCGCCCGCGCTGCCGTCCCAGTGCATCCACACCAGGAACGCCTTGCCGCGCAGGTTGGACTCCGGCAGGAAACCCCAATAGCGACTGTCCTCGCTATTATCACGATTGTCGCCCATCACGAAATAGTGGCCGTCCGGGACGACCCATTCGCCCTCGCCCTGCGGCGAGAAAAAGCGAGGTCCGTCACGTTCCAGCACCGGATGCGGGCGTCCCGGCAGTTCCTCGACCAGCAGGTTGGCGCCGCTCATCTCGCGGCCCTGCCCTTCGCCGACGTACTGGCCGAGGAAGCGGTATTCGAACGGCGCGCCGTTCACCCACACGGTGTTGTCGCGATAGGCGACGGTGTCGCCGGGCAATCCGATGACACGCTTGATCCAGTCCTGGTCCGGATGGTGCGGCGGCCGGAACACCACCACGTCGCCGCGCTCCGGATGCCCGGTCTCGATGAACTTCCGGTTGACCACCGGCAGGCGCAGGCCGTACGCGAACTTGTTGACCAGGATGAAATCGCCGACCAGCAGCGACGGCATCATCGAGCTGGACGGGATCCGGAACGGCTCGGCCACGAAGCTGCGCAGCACCAGCACGACCGCGAGCACCGGGAAGAAGGCGCGCGCGTAGTCGACGACCACTGGCTCCGTCGCCTCGATCAGGCCCGCGCGCTCGGCACGCCGGCGCGCGAAGACCATCCGGTCGAGCAGCCAGATGATGCCGGAGGCGAAGGTGAGGACCACCAGGCCGATTTCGAACCATTTCATCAACGGAGTTCCCCTACTTGTCCATCTGGAGCACGGCGAGGAAGGCTTCCTGCGGGATCTCCACGCGGCCCACCTGCTTCATGCGCTTCTTGCCTTCCTTCTGCTTCTCCAGGAGCTTCTTCTTGCGTGACGCGTCGCCGCCGTAGCACTTGGCCGTCACGTTCTTGCGCAGCGCCTTGACCGTCGTGCGCGCGATCACCTGCGAACCGATCGCCGCCTGGATGGCGACGTCGAACATCTGCCGCGGGATCAGCTCCTTCATCTTCTCGGTCAGCTCGCGGCCGCGGCGGTCGGCCTGGGCACGATGCACGATCAGGCTCAGCGCATCGACCTTGTCGCCGTTGATGAGCGTGTCCACGCGCACGAAGGCGCCGGCCTCGAAGCGCTCGAAGTGGTAGTCCAGCGAGGCGTAGCCGCGCGACACCGACTTGAGCCGGTCGAAGAAGTCCAGCACGACCTCGGCCATCGGCAGCTCGTAGCTGATCTGCACCTGGCCGCCGAGGTAGTTGATGCCCAGCTGCGAGCCGCGCTTGTCCTCGCACAGCTTGATGATGTTGCCGACGTACTCATCGGGCGTGAGGATCGTGGCGCGGATGATGGGCTCGCGGATCTCCTCGACATGGTTGGACGGAGGCAGCTTCGCCGGGTTGTCGAGGCTCAGGATCGAGCCGTCGGTCTTCAGCACCTCGTACACGACTGTCGGGGCCGTCGAAATCAGGTTGAGGTCGTACTCGCGCTCCAGGCGCTCCTGGACAATCTCCATGTGCAGCATGCCCAGGAAGCCGCAGCGGAACCCGAAGCCCATGGCCTCCGAGCTCTCCGGCTCGAAGCGCAGCGCCGCGTCGTTCAGGCGCAGCTTGTCGAGCGCCTCCCGCAGGGCCGGGTACTCATCGGCATCCACCGGGAACAGGCCCGCGAACACGCGCGGCTTCATCTCCTGGAAGCCGGGAAGCGGCTTCTGCGCCGGGTCGCTGGCCAGGGTCAGCGTGTCGCCGACCGGGGCGCCGTGCACGTCCTTGATGCTGGCGTTGATCCAGCCCACCTCGCCCGGGCCGAGCCGCTTGAGCTCCTTGCGCTTCGGGGTGAACACGCCGACGTTGTCCACCTGGTGGGTGCGACCGGTGGTCATCACCAGGATCTTGTCGCCCGGCTTGATCTCGCCCTGCATCACGCGCACGAGGCTGACCACGCCCAGGTAGTTGTCGAACCACGAATCGATGATGAGCGCCTGCAGCTTGTCCGTGTCGCGCGGCACCGGCGGCGGGATGCGCTGCACGATCGCCTCGAGCACCGCCTCGACGTTGAAACCGGTCTTGGCGGAAATGGCCACCGCGTCGGACGCGTCGATGCCGATCACCGCCTCGATCTCGCCCTTCACCCGGTCGATGTCGGCCGTGGGCAGGTCGATCTTGTTGAGGATCGGCACGACCTCCAGCCCCTGCTCCACCGCGGTGTAGCAGTTGGCCACCGACTGCGCCTCGACGCCCTGCGCGGCGTCGACGACCAGCAACGCGCCCTCGCACGCGGCCAGCGAGCGGCTGACTTCATAACTGAAGTCCACGTGCCCGGGCGTGTCGATGAAGTTGAGCTGGTAGGTGTTGCCGTCGGCGGCGGTGTACGGCAGCGACACCGACTGCGCCTTGATCGTGATGCCGCGCTCGCGCTCGATCGGGTTGTTGTCCAGGACCTGCGATTCCATCTCGCGCGCGGTCAGGCCGCCGCAGATCTGGATGATGCGGTCGGCCAGCGTCGACTTGCCGTGGTCGACGTGGGCGATGATCGAAAAATTGCGGATGAACTGCATGAAAGGCGCGCGATCGCGTCGTCCCGGGATAAACACGCCATTATCGCACGCCCCGCTGGGTTCAACCGGCCCCGGAGTGTGGCGTCACCGCGATGAACTGGGTGCTGGCGCCCCGGCGTACCAGCAGCATCACGGTGCTGTCGGCGCCGGCACCGGCCAGCCGCGCATCGAGTTCGCTGACCGTGCCCACCGGTTCGCGCCCGACCGATAGCACCACATCGCCAGGCCGCAGGCCCGCGCGCTCCGCGGCGCCGTCCACGCCGGCGATCGCCACGCCTTCGTCCGGCGCCAGGCCGAGGTCGCGGCGCGCATCGAGGTCCAGGTTCTTGCCGCGGATGCCCAGCGGATTGAGGTCCGCCGGTACCGGGACGGGTGCCGGCTCCGCGGCGGCCAGGATGTCGCCCAGCTTGCCGAGTTCCAGCGCGATCTCGCGCGCCTTGCCGTCGCGCAGCACCGACAGCGTCACCTCCGTACCCGGAGGCAGTGCGCCCACCAGCGGCGGCAGGTCGCTGGAGGTATCGACCGGCATGCCGTTGAAGCTGCGGATCACGTCGCCGGGGCGCAGGCCCGAGCGCTCGCCGGGCGTGCCCGGGAACACGCGGGTGACCAGCGCGCCGCGTCCGTCGGGCAGGTTCCACTCGCGCACCATCGCCTGGTCGATCTCCTGCAGGCTCACGCCGATCTGCCCGCGGCTCACGGTGCCGGTGTCCTTCAACTGGGCGACCACGTTCATCACCATGTCGATCGGGATGGCGAAGCTGACGCCCATGTAGCCGCCGGAGTTGCTGAAGATCTGCGAGTTGATGCCGACCACCTGGCCGCGCGTGTCGAGCAGCGGGCCGCCGGAATTGCCGCGGTTGATCGCGACGTCGGTCTGGATGAACGGCACGTACTGCTGGTTCGCATAGGGATTGGCACGACCGACCGCGCTCACGATGCCGGCGGTGACCGAGTGGTCCAGGCCGAAGGGCGAGCCGATCGCGACCACCCACTGGCCAGGGCGCAACGCGCTCGAGTCGCCGACGCGCAGCGCAGGCAGGCCGTCCGCATCGATCTTGAGCAGCGCGACGTCCGAAGGAGGATCGCTGCCGACGAGCTCCGCGGTGAACTCGCGGCGATCGGACAGCTGCACCACGATCTTTTCCGCGCCATCGACGACGTGGTGGTTGGTCAGCACGTAGCCGTCCTCGGAGACGAGGAAGCCGGAACCGAGCGAGACGCC
Organism: Lysobacteraceae bacterium; assembly: GCA_035759645.1. Taxonomy (GTDB): domain Bacteria; phylum Pseudomonadota; class Gammaproteobacteria; order Xanthomonadales; family Xanthomonadaceae; genus CAMPJU01. The sequence continues at coordinate 4,374 of DASTUL010000178.1, forward strand.
ACCCGGATCCCGGGGGTCGGGCCGCGGTTGCGGAACCGGCGCGCCGGGGCCGAAGAAGCGCCGGAAGAACTCGTCCATGTCGTCGGGCAGCTGTCCGCCCGGCATCGCACCCGGCCGGGCCACGCCCGTCGCCTCGATGCTGACCACCGCCGGACCCACCTTCTCGACCAGCTTGCTGAAGTCCGGTAGCCCGGTGACCAGCTGCGGGGGTGGCGGCGCGCTGCTGCGCGACTGCGCCAGCGCGTGGCCGAGCGCCGCGGCCAGGGTGGCCACGAGTGCGACGAGGAGGAGGTTGCGGATTGCCTTGCGGGTCATGGGGTCCTCTCGGGTTCGACGGGGAGTCGTGGCTCGAACGGATAGAACGACGGGGCCTCGGGGGTGTCGTCGAGGCCGACGGTGAGGTCGCCGGCGTCACCGGACAGGCCGGGCAACACGGCGCGCGGCCACGGGCGCGCCTGGGGGTCGCGCGGGTTGGCGAACGGGCGCACGTCCTGGGCCGCCACCAGCACGGTGGGTGGGACGGTTGCGTCCGTGGCGGGCATTGCGTCGGGCACCGGCACGTCGGGCACGGTGTCGGTGGTTTCGATCGGCGCCGAGGCAACCCGCTGCGGCGTCGCCTGTGGTCGCACCCGCGTCGTTGCCTGCTGCGTCGCCGGCGCGACGGGCGGGGCCACTTCCGCGAACTGCGGCACCGATACTTCGCGCACGGACTCGATGGTGGATGGCGGCGGATTCGCGGGCGTCGAAACCGGCGTTGCCTGGTCGGTCGCCATCGTCGCAGGCAAGTCACCGTCGACCGACAGCGGTCGCGCGACGAACAACGCAACGGCCGCGACCGAGGCCGCCAACGCCATCCCGACGCCGTGCTGCCAGCGAGGGCGCTGGCGGGGCACGGCAGTCGCAGGCTCCGCGACAAGCGCAGCGGACACACGCGCAGCGAAACCGTCCGCGCCGGCAGGCAGGGCCACGACCGGCTGGCCGCGCAGCACGTCGCCGACCAGGTGCCAGCGATCCCAGCGGCCGGCCAGCTCGGCATCGTGGCCGAGGCGCCGCAGCAGGAACCGCGCCTGGTCCGGCGCGAGGTCGCCGTCGACCAGCGCGGACAGTTGCTGTCGCCGCTGCAGCGAGAGTTTCGCGTCGGTGTCGTGGCCGTCTTCGATGTCGTGTGTCGTCATGTCCGTTCCTCGAGCAGCGGCGCCAGCCGTGCGTCGATCGCCTCGCGTGCCCGGAAGATCCGGGAACGCACCGTGCCGATCGGGCAATCCATGCGCTGGGCGATCTCCTCGTAGCTCAATCCGTCGGCCTCGCGCATGGTGATCGCCTCGCGCAGTTCGCCCGGCAGCTCTTCGACCGCGCGCAGGACGGTTCGTTCGATCTCGTCGCGCAGCAGCTCGCGCTCGGGTGTGTCGTAGTCGCGCAACCGTCCGCCGGATTCGTACTGGGCGGCCTCGCCGGCGTCGATGTCCGACGTCGGCGGCCTGCGGTTCTGCGCAACGAGGTGGTTCTTGGCGGTGTTCACGGCGATCCGGTGCAGCCATGTATAGAACTGCGCATCGCCCCGGAAGTTCCCGATCGCGCGCCACGCGCGCAGGAACGTCTCCTGGGCCACGTCCTGGACCTCGTCCCGGTCGGCGATGTAGCGCGAGATCAGGCCCGCGATCCGGTGCTGGTACTTGCGCACCAGCAGGTCAAAGGCGCCCATGTCCCCGCGCTGCACCCGCGCGACCAGCTCGCGGTCCAGTGCTTGCAACTCATCGGCCATGCCGGTCCGGCGCTCCCGTCGGTCCAGTGTCGGCCCCGCTCTCCGACCGCGCGACGCGGCGGAAGTTCAGTGGCTCGCCAGCCCGTGAGCGCGCGATTTGACCCGGATCGAACATCATCGGGATGATAGCGGCTTGCCCCCGACCCCCGGATCGCCCCATGGCCACGCCTGGCGACGCCACGCCTGCTCCTGTCTCCGCGCCAGCCCCCGGACCGCGCACCACCGGCAGCGTGCGGCTGTTCGACGGCCTGCGCTTCCGCCACTGGCAGGCGCAGGCGCGTCCCGATGGGGTGCTGGTGCTCACGCTCGACCGTGAAGGCGAGTCCGTGAATACGCTCGCGCAGGTCGTGTTGCTGGAGCTGGATGCATTGCTCGAGCGCATCGCGGCGGATCCGCCGAAGGGCCTCGTGTTCAGGTCCGGAAAGGACAGTGGCTTCATCGCGGGCGCCGACATCGGCGAATTCCGGGGCTTCGACCGCACCGGAAACGTCGAGGACGCGCTGCGCCGCGGCCAGCACGTGTTCCAGCGCGTGGCCGAACTGCCCTGCACGACCGTCGCGGCGATCCGCGGCTTCTGCATGGGCGGCGGCACCGAACTGGCGCTGGCTTGCGACCATCGCGTGGCGACCGACGAACCGTCGACGCGGATCGGCCTGCCGGAAGTGAAGTTGGGGATCTACCCCGGCTGGGGTGGCAGCGTGCGCTTGCCGCGCCTGGTCGGCGCGCCCGCGGCATTCGACCTGATGCTGACCGGGCGTTCGCTGTCGGCGAAGGCCGCGCGCGCGATCGGCCTGGTGGATCGCGTCGCCGAACCCGGGTTGCTGATCGATGCGGCCGTCGGCCTTGCATTGCGGCCGGCGCCGCGACCGTTCAAGCAGCGCTTCCTGGCGTGGCTCACCAACACCTGGCCGGCGCGGCAACTCCTCGCGCCGGTCCTGGTGCGACAAGTCGCGCGCAAGGCGCGCCGCGAGCACTACCCCGCCCCGTATGCATTGATCGAGACGTGGCGTCGCACCGGCGGCGGGCTGCCGCGCCGCCTGGCCGCGGAGCGCCGCAGCGTCGCGAAGCTGGCGGGCACCTCCACCGCGCGCAACCTGATCCGCGTGTTCTTCCTGCAAGAGCGGCTGAAGAAGGCGGGCGGGAAGGATCACGGTGTGTCGCACCTGCACGTCGTCGGCGCCGGCGTGATGGGCGGCGACATCGCCGCCTGGGCCGCCTACAAGGGCTTCCAGGTCACGTTGAACGACCGCGAGCAGCGCTACATCGACGCGGCGCTCGCGCGCGCTGGCGAGCTGTTCGCGAAGAAGGTCAAGGACGAGGCGAAGCGCCCGGCCGTGGCGGCGCGCCTGGCGGGGGACCTGGACGGCGACGGCGCCGCGGCCGCGGACCTGGTGATCGAGGCGATCATCGAGGATGCGGGCGCCAAGCGCGCGCTGTACGCGCAGGCGGAGCCGCGCATGAAATCCGGCGCGCTGCTCGCCACCAACACCTCGTCGATCCCGATCGGCGAACTGGCGTCGGGCCTGTCGCGTCCCGCGCAGTTCGCCGGCCTGCACTACTTCAACCCGGTGGCACTGATGCCGCTGGTCGAGATCGTCCACCACGACGGCGTCGACGAGGCGACCGCGCGCCGGCTGGCCGCGTTCTGCCGCGCCATCGACAAGCTGCCGGTGCCCGTCGACGGCACGCCGGGCTTCCTGGTCAATCGCGTGCTGTTCCCGTACCTGCTCGAGGCCGCGACCGCATACGCAGAGGGCATTCCCGGCGCCGCGATCGACAAGGCCGCGCTGAAATTCGGCATGCCGATGGGACCGATCGAGCTGATCGACACGGTGGGCCTGGACGTCGCCGCCGGTGTCGGCGCGGAACTCGCGCCGTTCCTGGGCTTGCCGATTCCCGCTTCGCTGGCGACGCCGCCCGAGGCCGGCCGTCGCGGCCGGAAGGACGGCCAGGGCCTGTACCGCTGGGAACACGGCAAGGCCGTGAAACCGGACCTGCCGAAGGACTACCGCGCGCCGGACGACCTGGAGGACCGCCTGGTCCTGCCGCTGCTCAACGAAGCGGTGGCCTGCCTGCACGACCAGGTGGTCGCGGACGCGGACCTGCTCGATGCGGGGGTGATCTTCGGCACCGGGTTCGCGCCGTTCCGCGGCGGCCCGATCAAGTACATCCGGGACACCGGCGCCGACGTGTTGCTGGCGCGGCTGCAGGCATTGCGCGAGCGGCACGGCGAGCGGTTTGCGCCGCGGCCGGGTTGGGACGCTGCGGAGTTGCGCAGCACCTGACCGAAAAGCTTCGCCGGCGTGCCGGCTCCCACAGGGTTACATCGTGTGGGTGGGCTTGGTGGCCGGGTGGCCGGCGAGCAGCGCTTCGATCTTGCCGCGCGCGGCTTCGCCCTCGGCGGTGTCGCCGAACTGCACGCCGATGCCGGGCGCGCGATTGCCTTGGGCGCCGGGCGGGGTGACCCAGACGACCTTGCCGGCGACCGGCAGGCGTTCGCTGGATTCGGGCAGCGTCAGCAGCACGAAGACTTCCGCGCCGAGGAAGTAACGCTTCGGCGTCGGCACGAACACGCCGCCGTTGCGCAGGTAGGGCATGTACGCCGTGTACAGCGCAGCCTTGTCCTTGATCGCCAGCGACAGGATGCCCTGGCCGCCCGCTCCGCCCACGCTTGCCCCTGCCCCTGCACTCATCGCCTGCTCCGCGCTTGCACCGGCGCGGACGCGTCGCGCCAGCCCAGCAATACTTCGGCCACCACGAGGTCCGAGCGCACCTGCGTGCGCAACAGGTCCCTGGCGCGGTTGGCCGCGTCGAACCACGCGGCCAGCCTGCGCGCTCCCCGCGGGTCGGTCAACCCGCCGCGCGCGGCCTCCAGGGCGAGGTCGGCGGCGTGACGCAGGCGTGCGTCGCCCTGTCCGTCCGCGACCCAGCGTTGGGCCATGGCGATCGGTGCGGTGCGACCGCCCTGCAACTGCGCCAGGTCACCGGCGACCTCTCGGCGCAATGCCAGCCCGCCGTCGCGCAACCACGCCGCGGCGAGTCCGGGGTGTCCCCGTGCGGCCTCAAGCGCCTCCGCCGCCGCGGCCGCCGCGTGCCCCTGCGTGGCGAGCCAGGCGAGCGCTTCGGCGCGCGGCGGCAAACGCAGTTCGACGCGCTGGCAACGACTGCGGATCGTGGCGGGCAGGCGCGTCGGCGATGCGGACACCAGCCACAGGTGGCGGCCCGGCTGCGGTTCCTCGAGCGTCTTGAGCAACGCGTTGCTGGCCGAGTGGTTGATCTCGTCGGCGGGATCGAGCAACGCGACCTGCACGTCGCCCAGCTGCGGCGTGAGCGCGAAGCGCTCCGATAGCGCGCGCACCTGATCGATCACGATTTCGCTGCGTATCTTGCCGGTCTTCGGGTTCACCGCATGGCCGACGAAGATCGCGTCGGGATGGCCGGAATGTCCCCACGGGTGCGACGGCGTGCCGTCGGGCCGCACTTCCAGCGGATCGGCCTGGGTGCGCACGGCGAACAGGTGGCAGGCGCGGCAGCGACCGCAGGCTTCGCCGGCGGGATCGCGCTCGCGGCACAGCAGGCGCAGCGCCAGTCGTTCGGCGACCCGGCGCTTGCCGAGCCCAGCCGGTCCGCAGAACAGCAATGCATGGCCCAACCGGCCGGCGTCGATCGCGGCCGTGGCCTGGTCGTAGGCGCGCTGCTGCCACGGGGCGAGCGGCGCGTCGAACGCTGGCGCCGTTGCGCTCACGTGGCGAGCTGCGCCTGGTACGCGCGCAACTGTGCCACCGCATCGCCCGCCACGACCGCCGGCGGCCGCGCGGCGTCGAGCACGCGGAACCGCGGCACGGCGCCGGCGCGTGCGAGGAAGGCCGCGCGCACGCGCTCGAAGAATGCGTCGTGTTCGCGCTCGATCCGGTCCGGGCCGTTCGCGCCCGGCGCCTCGTCGCGTGCACGGGCGCGGTCGCGCCCCTGCGGCACGCCCAGGTCGAGCAGCAACGTCAGGCCCGGTTCGATGCCGACGACGCGGCGTTCCAGTTCGGCGATGAACCCGCCATCGAGGCCGCGGCCGCCCCCCTGGTAGGCATGGCTCGAATCGGTGAACCGGTCGCTCAACACCCATGCACCGCGTTGCAGGGCCGGCAGGACGGTCTCGCGGACGTGCTGGGCGCGTGCTGCGAACATCAGCAGCAGTTCGGTCTCGGGCGACGGCACCTCGTCCCCCGGGTGCAGCAGCAAGTCGCGGATGCGTTCGGCCAGGGGCGTGCCGCCCGGCTCGCGCGTGGTCACGACCTCGTGGCCGCCGGCCAGCAGGGCATCGCGCAGTGCCCGCAGGACCGTCGACTTGCCGGCGCCCTCGCCGCCCTCGAGGGTGACCAGGCGCGGTTCGCTGCGCAGGCCGCTCACGGCTGCGGCCGCTGCCGCTCGCGGTAGCGCTCCAGGTACTCGCGCACCGCGACCCGGTGTTCGGCCAGCGATTCGGAGAACACGTGGCGGCCGCTGCCGTCGCCGATCGCGACGAAGTACAGCGCCTCGCCGTCGGCCGGCTGGGTCGCGGCGCGCAATGCATCGGCGCCGGGCATCGCGATCGGGGTGGGCGGCAGGCCGGCGCGGACGTAGGTGTTGTAGGGCGTGTCCTGTTCCAGGTGCGCGCGCGTGATGTTGCCGTCGTAGTCCTCGATGCCGTAGATGACCGTGGGATCGGTCTGCAGGCGCATGCCCTTTTCCAGGCGCCGCACGAACACGCCGGCGATGCGCGCACGCTCCTCCGGCGCGCCGGTTTCCTTCTCGACGATCGACGCCAGCACCAGGGCCTCGTCGGCCGATTCGAGCGGCAGGCCGTCCACGCGCGCCTCCCAGGCCGCGGCCAGGGCACGGTCCATCGCGGCGTGTGCGCGCCGCAGCACGTCCAGGTCGCTGTCGCCACGCGTGTAGACGTAGGTTTCCGGCAGGAAGCGCCCCTCCGGATGCTGCCCCGGGTGCCCGAGCGCCTCCATCAGGGCGTCGTTGTCCAGGTCGGCGGCTTCCTGCTCCAGCGGTTTCTTCCTTGCCAATGCGGCGCGCAGCTGGCGGATGTTCCAGCCTTCCACGATCGTGAAGCGGTAGCTCAGCACGTCGCCGTCGCGCATCGCGACCAGCAGCTCGCGCGGCGACTGGCCCGGCTCGAGCGCGTACTCGCCGACCTGGATCCGGCCGCCGGCGTCCAGCTGCCGCGCCAGCAACTGCCACTCGATGTCGTGGCCCGCGCGCACGCCGGCGTCGCGGATCGCGTCGAGCACGGCCGCGAATGAATCGCCCTGGTGGACCAGCAGGGTTTCGCCCGGCTCGATGCCATCCATGGGACCGTCGGCGAACGCGTGGTAATGGTGCCAGAGCGTGTAGGCCGCGAATCCGGCGAACAATGCGAGCAGGGCGAGGAAGATGCGGAAGCGTCCGCGCTGGTTGCGTCGACTCACTGTTCCCCCTGGGTCATTCAAGGCCGGCGAATGCCGGATGCGCCGCGGCGAACCGACGCGACAGCGCGGCCACCGCGTCATGCGACGGCCACGCACGCGCCCCGAGGCGCGCCACGGGGAGGATACCCCGCACGGCATTGCACAGGACCACGGCATCGGCGGATTCGACGTCGGCCGGCAGCAGCCGCCGTTCGACCGCGCCCGCCTCGTTCAGCAACCAGGCGCGGCACGTTCCGGCGACGCCGCAGCGTTCGACGGGTGGCGTGCACCATCGGCCATCCACGAACGCGAACACATTGGCGGAGATGGCGCCGGCGACGTCGCCCTGGACGTCGAGCAGCAGCCCTTCATCGAAGGCGTCTCCGCCCGGTTCACCTGGCGCGGGCCATTCGCCACGCGCCAGCACCTGCTCGAGCCGGTTGCAATGCTTGAGGCCGGCGAGGCGTGGCTGGTGCGACAGGCGGATGTCGCACCAGCGCAAGTGGAGCCCGCCGGGGCGCGGCGGCCCGGGCAACGGATGCGTGGACAACACCCAGGTCGGCTCCATCGAGGCCGCCGGCGCGTAGCCGCGCGTGCCGCTGCCGCGCGTCACCAGCAGCTTGAGCACCCCGTCGCCCCGATCGAGCAGCGTCTTCGCCACCTCGCGAACGAGCGCCTTGCGAGGCAGCGGCAACCCGAGGCGCGCTGCGCCCGCGGCGAGCCTGTCCCAGTGCGCGTGCCACCAGGGCAGGTCGCCGCGATGCACGCGCATCGTCTCGAACAGGCCGTCGCCGTAGGCCAGCCCGCGGTCGTCCGCCGGCACGGCGTCCACCGGCCGTTCGCCGACGAAGATCGCGAGCGTCACGCGGCCCCCAGCGCGCGGAGCATGCCGCGGGCCTTGGCGCGGGTCTCGTCCAGTTCGCGCTCCGGATCCGAGTCCATGACGATGCCCGCGCCCGTGCGGAAGCGCAGTGCGCATCCTTCGATCTCCGCGCTGCGGATCAGGATGTTGAGGTCGAGGTCGCCGTCGCGGTTGAGCCAGCCGAATGCGCCGGTGTACGCGCCGCGGCCGGTGCCTTCGAGCTCGGCGATGATCTCCATGCAGCGGACCTTCGGGCAACCGGTGATCGTGCCGCCGGGGAACACCGCACGCACGATTTCGCCGGGCGTCGCGCCGGCGCGCAACCGTCCCCGGACGTTGCTGACGATGTGGTGCACGTGCGCGTAGCTCTCGACCGTCATCAGTTCGTCGACCTCGACGCTGCCCGGTACGCACACGCGTCCCAGGTCGTTGCGCTCCAGGTCGATGAGCATGACGTGCTCGGCACGCTCCTTCGGGTTGCCGACCAGGTCGCGGATGCGCGCCGCATCGTCGTCCCCCTCGAAGCGCGGGCGCGTGCCGGCGATCGGGCGCGTTTCCACCACCTCGCCGCGCACCGACACCAGGCGCTCGGGCGAGCTGCTGGCGACCGCCCAGCCCGGGCCGGCGAACAGGCCCGCGAACGGCGCGGGGTTGTGGCTGCGCAATCGCGCGAACAACGCAGCGGGATCGAGCGCGTCGTCGAAACGCGCCTGCCAGCCGCGCGACAGGTTCACCTGGAACGCATCACCCGCGGCCAGGTACTCGCGGATGCGGTGGACACCCGACAGGAACCGGTCCGGTACGTCCTCGTCGATCGTCGCGGGCACGTGCCATCCGGGCAATGCGATGGTCGACGCGGCCGTCGCGACATCGCCGGCGATGCGGTCCAGCCAGGCGGGCTGATCGGCTTCGGCCAGCGCGATGCATTCACCCGTTGCGTGGTCGCGCAACAGCGCCGCCGGGCAGCGCAGCGCGATGGCGACGGGCAATGCGCCGATGGCCGGTGGCAATGCGAGCACGGGTTCGACCTGCCCCGCCAACTCGTAACCGAGCAACAAGGCCCAGCCACCGCGGAAAGGCCAGCGGGGTTCCTCGCGCGGCAGGTGCAATGCACGCCAGCGATCGTCGAGGACGGCGAGGAAGTCGGTGCCGAGCGCTTCGCCGGCCGCATCGCGGACCACGCCGTCGGGCCTGAGCGCGATCGACGCGCCATCGGCGGCCAGCAGCAGGTCCCAACGCCCTTGCGCGGTGCCGCAGGCACTGGACTCGAGCAGCACCGGGTAGCGCGCGGGCGCCAGCCGGTGCAGGTCGAGCAGGTCGACGTCGGCGGGGATTGCGCGGGTGGCCAGCATGTTGGTGACCCTGTAGGAGCCGCTATAGCGGCGAGCTTTTCGCGAGAAGCTCGCCGCTATAGCGACCCCCACATTTCGGCACGTCAGATGCGTCGGAAGACCAGCGTGCCGTTGGTGCCGCCGAACCCGAACGAATTGGACAGCGCGATGTCGACCTGCTGCTCGCGCGCGACGTGCGGCACGTAATCCAGGTCGCACCCGTCGCCCGGGTTGTCCAGGTTGATGGTCGGCGGGATCACGCCGGTGTGCAGCGCCATCGTGGTGAACACGGCTTCCACGCCACCGGCTGCGCCGAGCAGGTGGCCGGTCATCGACTTGGTCGAGCTGACCATCGTCTTGTAAGCGTGATCACCCAGTGCGGCCTTGACCGCCATCGTCTCGGCCAGGTCGCCGGCGGGCGTCGAGGTGCCGTGCGCGTTGATGTAGCCGACCGCGTCGCCGGCGATGCCGGCGTCGCGCAGCGCGTTGACCATGCAGCGCGCCGCACCCTCGCCGCTCTCGCTCGGGGCGGTCATGTGGTACGCGTCGCCGCTCATGCCGAAGCCGGTGAGCTCGGCGTAGATGCGCGCGCCGCGCGCCTTCGCGCGCTCGTATTCCTCCAGGATCAGCACGCCCGCGCCGTCGCCCATGACGAACCCGTCGCGGTCGCGGTCCCAGGGACGCGAGGCCTTCTCCGGCTCGTCGTTGCGGGTGGACAGCGCCTTCATCGCGCAGAAGCCGCCGACCGAGGTCGGCGTGGTCGCGAACTCCGCGCCGCCGGCGATCATCGCGTCCGCGTCGCCGTGCTGGATCATGCGCATCGCCAGGCCGACGTTGTGGGTCGACGTCGTGCAGGCGGTGACCGCGGCGATGTTCGGACCCTTGGCGCCGGTCATGATCGAGACCTGGCCGGCGATCATGTTGATGATCGTGCTGGGCACGTAGAACGGCGAGACCTTGCGCGGACCGCCCGCGGCGTACTTGAGGGTGGTTTCCTCGATGCCCTTGAGCCCGCCGATGCCGGCGCCCACCGCCACGCCGATGCGCTCGGCGGTCGAGTCGTCGATCACCAGTCCCGCGTCGGCGATCGCCATCAGCGAGGCGGCCACGCCGTAATGCACGAAGGGATCCATCTTCTTGATGTCCTTCGGCGGGATCCAGTTGGCCGGATCGAAGCCCTTGACCTCCCCGGCGATGCGGGTCGGGAACGCGGACGCGTCGAAATGGGTGATCGGGCCGATGCCCGAACGACCGTTGATGACGCCCTCCCAGCTCGAAGCCAGGTCCAGCCCCAGCGGCGACAGGATGCCCAGGCCGGTGACCACGACGCGACGCTGCTGACTCATGCGATTCGACTCCAAGCTTGTCCTCACAAATGCGCGAGGCCGCGATCGCGGCCCCTGCATGTCCTGCCTGGCGACCGGCGTGGCCGGTTGCCAATCACTCCTTGACGTGGGCCTTCACGTAATCGATGGCTTGCTGCACCGAAGTGATCTTCTCGGCTTCCTCATCGGGGATCTCGCACTCGAACTCTTCCTCGAGCGCCATCACCAGCTCGACGGTGTCGAGCGAATCCGCGCCCAGGTCGTCGACGAACGAGGCGCTGTTGGTGACTTCCTCTTCCTTGACGCCCAGCTGTTCGACCACGATCTTCTTGACGCGCTCTTCGATGCTGCTCATGGGTGCTTTCTCCTCCTGGGAGACTGTTCAGGCGGGTAGTTTACGGGAAAGGCATGAAGGCCGGCGCATGCCCGCGCCCGTCCATCGGGACGGCGGGACGGGCTCCGGCCCGGGGTCACGGCATGTACATGCCGCCGTTCACGTGCAGGGTCTCGCCGGTGACATAGGCCGCGGCGGGGCCGGCCAGGAACGCCACCGCGGCGGCGATGTCCGACGGCTTGCCGAGCCGGCCCAGCGCGATCTGCGACAGCATCGCGGCCTTGCCCTCCTCGGGCAGGTCGCGGGTCATGTCGGTGTCGATGAAGCCGGGCGCGACCACGTTCACCGTGATGCCGCGCGAGCCGACCTCGCGCGCGAGCGACTTGCTGAAGGCGATGATGCCGGCCTTGGCGGCGGCGTAGTTGGCCTGGCCGGCGTTGCCGGTCACGCCGATGACCGAGGCGATGTTGATGATGCGGCCCTTGCGCGCCTTCATCATCGCGCGCATCACCGCCTTGCTGCTGCGGTAGACGCTGGTGAGGTTGGTGTCCAGGATCGCCTGCCAGTCCTCGTCCTTCATCCGCAACAGCAGGTTGTCGCGGGTGATGCCGGCGTTGTTGACCAGGATGGAGACGGGGCCGATGTCCGCGGCGATCGATTCGACCAGCGCCTCGATCGCGCCCGCGCCGGTGACGTCGAGCACGCGCCCGTGGCCGCCATGCGGTGCAAGCCGTTCCCCGATCGCCGTCGCGCCGTTCTCCGACGTCGCCGTGCCGACCACCGTCGCGCCCTGCGCCGCCAGCGTGTCCGCGATCGCCGCGCCGATGCCGCGACTCGCGCCCGTCACCAGCGCCACTTCACCCTGCAACACCTTGTCCATGTCCATTCCTTCCAGAAACTTTCAGGCTTGCCACTCGGCGAGCGCGGCGTCGAAGTCGGCGGGGTGGCCGAGGGCGCGGGCGTCGAGGGTCTTGTCGATGCGGCGGGACAGGCCGGTGAGCACCTTGCCGGGTCCGCATTCGGCGATGCGGGTCGCGCCGCGCGCGGCCAGGGCCTGCACGCAGCCGGTCCACTGCACCGGGAGGTAGAGCTGGCGTACCAGCGCGTCGCGGATGGACTGGATGCCGTCATGGACCTCCGAGTCGACGTTCTGCACCACCGGCAGCGACGGTTCGCGCCAGGCCACGTCGGCCATCGCCGAGGACAGGCGGTTGGCCGCCTCGCGCATCAGCGGCGTGTGCGACGGCACGCTGACCGCGAGCTTCACCGTCTTGCGCACGCCGCGCTCGGCGAGCAGCGCCAGCGCGCGCTCGACCGCATCGGCATGGCCGCCGATCACGAGCTGGCCCGGCGAGTTGTAGTTCGCGGGAACGACGACCGTGTCACCGGAGACCTCGCGGCAGGCTTGCTCCACCAGCGCGTCTTCCGCGCCCAGGATCGCCGCCATCGCACCGGTGCCTGCGGGCACGGCTTCCTGCATGAGTTGTCCGCGCAGCCGCACGAGTCGCGCGGCATCGCCGAGCGACAGCGCACCGGCAGCCACCAGCGCGCCGTACTCGCCGAGGCTGTGGCCGGCCAGCATCGACGGCATCGCGCCGCCACGCGCCTGCCAGGCGCGCCATGCGGCAACACCCGCCGCCAGCAGCGCCGGCTGGGTGAACTCGGTGCGATTGAGCTGCTCTTCCGGGCCGTCCTGGCCGAGCGTCCACAGGTCGATGCCCGCGCCCTCGCCTGCTTCGACGAATGCCTCGCGCACCTCGGGATGCGCCGCGGCCAGTTCGGACAACATGCCGACGGCCTGCGAGCCCTGTCCGGGGAACACGAATGCGAGCTGGGGATCTGGAGTCACGCGTGGGCCCTGCCGTAAGGGGGTCGCATGATACGGGCGAATGTCGCCGGGCGTCTGTACCCGGCCGTATGCGAACCCCGGGTCAATAGCGCAGCAGCGCCGAGCCCCAGGTGAAGCCGCCGCCGAAGGCCTCGAGCAACAGCAACTGGCCGCGCTCGACCTTGCCCGAACGCACGGCTTCGTCCAGCGCCAGCGGCACCGAACCCGACGACGTGTTGCCGTGGCGGTCGACCGTGACGATCACGCGCTCCATCGGCATGTCCAGCCGCTTTGCGGTCGCCTCGATGATGCGCAGGTTGGCCTGGTGCGGGATCAGCCAGTCGATGTCGTGGCGATCCATACCGTTGGCTTCCAGCGTCTCCTCGACGACGGAGTCGAGCGCCTTGACCGCGTGCTTGAACACTTCGTTGCCGATCATCAGCACCTTGACGCCGGCGTTGTGCTCCTCCGGCTTGAAACCGACGGACACGCCCACCGGATTCCACAGCAGTTCCTTCTTGCCCCCGTCGGCATGCAGGTGGGTGCTGAGGATGCCGGTGTCGCCGTCGGCCTTGAGCACCACCGCGCCGGCCCCGTCGCCGAACAGCACGCAGGTGCCGCGGTCGGTCCAGTCGAGCATGCGGGTGAGCGTCTCCGAGCCGACCACCAACGCGGTCCGCGCGGCGCCCGACCGGATGAACTTGTCGGCAACCGTCAGCGCGTAGATGAAGCCCGAGCACGCAGCATTGACGTCGAACGCCGGGCAGCCGTCGGCACCCAGCCGGTGCTGCAGCAGGCAGGCAGTGGACGGGAAGATCAGGTCCGGCGTGGTCGTGCCTAGGACGATGAGGTCCAGTTCGGACGCAGCGACGCCCGCGGCCTCGAGCGCGCGAGTCGCCGCGTGGAACGCCAGGTCACCTGTGGTCTCGCCCTCGGCGGCGACGTGCCGCTCGCGGATGCCCGTGCGCGCGGCGATCCATTCGTCGCTGGTGTCGACGAACTTCGCCAGGTCGGCGTTGGTGAGCACCTTCTCCGGCAGGTAGCTGCCGGTGCCCGCGATGCGGGAGAAGACGCGCGACCCAGGGGCGTTGTCGGCCATGCCGGCGCCTGTGGGGCTCACTCTTCGTCGACGATGCGCGAACGGGTCTCCACGACCTTCTTGCCGCGGTAGTAACCGTCGGCGGTCACGTGGTGGCGCAGGTGGGTCTCGCCCGTCGTCGGGTCGGTGGCCAGCTGCTTGGGCGCAAGTGCGTCGTGCGCACGGCGCATGCCGCGCGTGGAGGGGGACCTGCGGGATTTCTGGACTGCCATGGGATCGCTCCGAAAAAAATCAACTGATGTGAATCAATAGCTCGTGGCTCAATTCTTGTCCCGCTTCAGCGCTGCGAGCGCCGCGAACGGGCTGGCCTGCTGCTCTTCCGCTTCGTCCGCGGGCCACTCCTGCTCCATCGCGTCCGTCCCGGGCGCCACCGCCACGACCGGCACGGCGAGGATCAACTCGTCCTCCACCAGCTCCGCGGGCCGCAGCATGCCGTCGTCGGGCACCAGCAGCGGCTCGTAACCCTCCGGCAACCCGGCCTCCTCGGCCTCGTCCCGGATCAGGCCCAGGCGCTGCACCAGCCGCACGGGCAACTCGAAACGGCGCAGGCTGCGCTGGCATTCCAGCGGCAGCTGCGCCTCGATGCGCAA
>DASTUL010000179.1:0-8876 GCA_035759645.1 Lysobacteraceae bacterium
CCGGCGGAGTTCGCGACTGGGCCGCATGCGCGTGCCGCGGCGGTTTCGGGCGCATATCGAAGTCGTTGCGGCCCCGCCCGTCGACGGCCGCACCGTAACCGCCCCCGAACTCGAATCCACCGTCCGCGCATTGCGCGGCGATGCCAGCTAGCGCCGATTCCCGGATTCCGGCCCTTCGGGCCTGCATCCGGGCTACCGCCCGTAGCCCGGATGCAGCGAAGCGCAATCCGGGACCCAGCCCCGCCCGTAGCCCGGATGCAGCGAAGCGCAATCCGGGACCCCGCGAACAGTCAGCTGACGAAGCCGGCGATCACGAACAGCGCCAGCACGGCCAGCCACAGCAGCAGGATCCGCCACACCAGGCTCATCGCGTCGCGCAGCTCGGGCAACTCACCGAGTTGCCGGACCAGCGCGCGCGACGGCGCGACGCCTTCCTCGACGTACTCCATCGCCTCGTCGGCAAGCTCGCTGCGCACGCTCGCGCGCGCCGCGGCCCCGAGGAAGGCGTGCCCCACGTGCAGGTCGGCGCCGCCGTTGTCCTTCCACGCGCCCAGCACGCTGTCGAAGTTGCCAACCAACGCCATGGCCAGCGTCATCAGCTGCGCGACCGGCCAGTCGAGCAGCGCGAGCAGCCAGCGCGCACCCGCGGCGTTCTCGCCGGGCAATCCACGCCCGGCTTCGCCTTCGGCCGACAACTGCACCAGCCGGTATCCGAGCGCGCCAACGGCGCCGAGCAGCAGGAACCAGAACAGCACGCCGAACCAGCGGCGCAGCGCGTTGCGGAACACGGCCTCGACCAGCACCGGGCCGTCGGGCACGCGGCCGTCTTCGGCGAACGTCGCGCCGGCGGGCCAGAGGCGCGCCACGGCCTCGCGGCGCGTGTCCGCGTCGGGCGCGTCCACGATCGCCTCGACATCGACGTCCAGGTCGCGCGGCCCCCAGGCGTAGAACAACACCGCGATGCCGAACAGCAACCCGGCGAGGCCGAGCAGCGGCGCGTCGAGCGCGACCTGGAACAGGACCACCACCAGCAACGGCGGCAGCAGGGCCAGCAGCAGCCCCCAGCGGCCCTTCCAGAACGCACCGTCGCCCAGGCGCGCGCCCAGCCAGTTCACCCAGGACGCGTACCAGTCGTACTGCCGCAGGCCCGCGAGCGAGGGCGCTGCGTGGCCGAGCACCAGTGCGACGACGACGGCGATCAGGGTGATGGACATGACCGGATTCTAACCACGACTCGGCGCGGGGCCCGTGACCTCCGCGAGCCAGCGTTCCGCCAGCCAGCGCGCGATCGAGATGGGGGCGGACAGGATGATGCCTTCGCCCTCCGCGTCCGCGTCGCGCCAGTCGCGCGCCAGGCCGGCGCGCACCTCCCCGGGATCGAACCAGCGGGCGTCTTCGAGTTCGTCGCCGACGATCGGCTCGTCGGGCTCGGCCTCCGCCAGGAACCCCAGCATCAATGCGCCGGGGAATGGCCAGGGTTGCGACGCGACGTAGCGGCTTGCGCGCACGCGGACGCCGGTTTCCTCCAGCACTTCGCGCGCCACGGTCTGCTCGAGCGATTCGCCCGGCTCGACGAACCCGGCGAGCACCGACCAGCGTCGCGCAGGCCAGCCACGCTGGCGACCGAGCAACAGGCGCTTGCCGTCACTGACGGCCGCGATCACGGCCTGGTCGGTGCGCGGGTAGTGCTCCATGCCGCAGCCCGCGCACCGGCCGAGCCAACCGGCGCGCACGAACGCGAGTTCGCCGCCGCAGGCGCCGCAATGGCGATGCCGCGCGTGCCAGTGCAGCACCGCGCGCGCCTGCGCGAAGACGGTGGCATCGAACGCGGGCCACGCGACCGCGGCGGCGCGCAGTTCGACGCGGTCGGGTGCCTCGAAAGCCGTGGTGGCGGCACGTGCGGCGAACCAGGCGGTGTCGTCGCGCTTGCCGAGGAACACCGCGGCAGCGGGAATGCCGCCGAGTTCGCGGCCGGTCGGCGCGAGCAGCATGCGATCGGCGTCGGCGAGTGCGCGTCCGTCGTCTTCGAGCAGCACCACGCGCGCTTCGGGCCACAGTTTCGCCAGCGCATCGGCGTCATCGCGCAGTGCATCCGCCCGGTCCAGGGCGCCGTCCACGAACGCGAAGGGGCTGGCACTCACACCGTGAACGACGAGCCGCAGCCGCAGGTGGTCTTCGCGTTCGGGTTGCGGATCACGAACTGCGCGCCATGCAGGCTCTCGGCGTAGTCGACTTCCGCGCCCATCAGGTACTGCAGGCTCAGCGGGTCGACCAGGAGGGTGACGCCGTCGGTGACGATCGCCAGGTCGTCCTCGCCCTGCGACTCGTCGAACTCGAAGCCGTACTGGAAGCCGGAACAGCCGCCGCCCTGGATGTACACGCGCAACTTCAGCGCGTCGTTGCCTTCCTCGGACACCAGCTCGCGGACCTTCGCAGCGGCCGCCGGCGTGAAGCCCAGCGGGCGGTCCAGCGACTGGTAGCCGGGCATGTCGAGGCTGGCGAGGTCGATCAGCGTTTCCATGCCACAAGGATACCCGCCCACCTGTAGGAGCGGCGTAAGCCGCGATGGCTCTTCGCGAAAAGCGTCGCGGCTTACGCCGCTCCTACGGGTTATCGGCGGAGGTGGCGTCGGCCCAGTCGAAGTCCTGCGCGACCGCCTTGCCGCCCGCGGGGGCCAGGTGGACGGTCACGCTCACCGGCTGGAAGCCGTCCGGCAGCACGAAGTCGCCGGCGACCTGCTGGAAATAGCGGAACGAGTAGCCGATCGCGGCGGCCTTCGGGTCCTGCCGCAATGCCTTCCAGTCCAGCCGCTGCAGCTTGCCGTCGCGCGTCCCCTCGATTTCCAGCACCAGCTCGCCACGGTTGATCACGCCGCGGTTCAGGTTCTGGGTGAGCGTGGCGGTGAAATGCCAGGCGTCGTCGCCGCGCGGCGCCAGCTGCAGTTCGTGCACGGCCAGGCCGCGTCGCTGGGCGGTCGCCCCGACGAAGCGCTCGTAGAAGTCGACGTCGGCACGCAACGCGGCGATTTCCTCGTCGCGTTCGGCCAGGGTGCCCTGCAATTCGCGGTTCGCATCGCGGCTGATCTGGTCCGAGCGCGACAACGTGGCGACCCGCTGCTGCAGTTCCTCGATGATGTCCTGCTGCGCCTCCAGCCGATCGTCGCGCTCGGCAATCTGGGCTCGTGCGTCGGCGGGTTCCGGCGCCCACACGCGCCACAGGCCCCACGCGCCGAACAGGAGCGAAACGAGGCACAACGCGGTGACCGCGATCCGCCGGCGGGCCGCGCTGCTGAGCGCCGGCAACGGCGTTTCGGCTGGGGTCTCATCCATCTGTCCCGTATAGCCAGCCGCGTCGGCCACCGTCAACCGGCGCGTGCCTATACTCGCCCCGCACACCGAGGAGCCGGCCATGTCCGAAGCCCACCTGTTCGCGATCGGCATCCTGCTCGCCTGGCTGGCAGGGATCCGGGTCTACCTGACGGTGTTCGGCGTCGGCATCGCCGGGATGTTCGGCTGGCTGGACCTGCCGCCGGCGCTGGAAGTGGCGACGTCACCGTGGGTGTTGGGCATTTCGGGCGTGCTGGCGGTCACCGAATTCTTCGCGGACAAGATTCCGGGTGTCGATTCGGGTTGGGACCTGTTGCACACGCTGGCGCGGGTCCCGGCAGGCGCGTTCCTGGCGGCGGCGTCGCTGTCGCCCGACGGCGACCTGGGCGCGGGGATGCTGGCGACCGGCGCGGGCGTGGCGCTGGCCAGCCACCTGTTGAAGTCCGGCACGCGGGTGTTGTTGAACACTTCGCCGGAGCCGGTGACGAACCTGGGGGCGTCGATCACGGAAGACGTTGCGGTCGTCGGGGCGCTGGCGCTGGCTTTCGCGCACCCGTGGCTGGCGTTGTTGCTGGTGGTTGCGATCAGCGTGTCGATCGCGGGGTTGGTGTGGTGGGTGTGGCGCCGGTTGTTCCGTCGCGCGCCGAAACCGGTTTGACGCCCCGGATTCCGGCGCTGCGCGCCTGCATCCGGGCTACCGTCCACGTGAACCCGTAGCCCGGATGCAGCGAAGCGAAATCCGGGTTACCCGTCGAGTTGCTGCGCCAGGTAATTCTGCTCGCCAATGCGCGCAATCAACTCGAGCTGCGTCTCGATCCAGTCGATGTGCTCTTCCTCCGACTCCAGGATCTTCGCGAAGAGTTCGCGCGTCACGAAATCGCCGACCTGCTCGCAATGCGCAATCCCCTCCTTGAGCGCCGGCAACGCCTCGTGCTCGAGCGCCAGGTCGCAATCCAGGATTTCCTTCGGCCCCTCGCCGATGCGCAGCTTGCCCAGCGCCTGGTAGTTCGGCAGCCCCTCGAGGAACAGGATCCGTTCCGTGAGCTTGTCCGCGTGCTTCATCTCGTCGATCGACTCGTGGTACTCGTGCTCGGCGAGTTCCTTCAGTCCCCAGTTCTTGAGCATGCGGGCATGCAGGAAGTACTGGTTGATCGCGGTCAGCTCGTTGTAGAGCGCCTTGTTGAGGAACTCGCCGACCTTGGCATCGCCCTTCATGGCGCGCTCCTTGCAGTGGGGAACGCCACGAATGCTAGCGATTGCCCGCGCCCGATGACGGAACGCGAATCACATGCATTTTCCGTAGGAGCGGCGTGAGCCGCGATGCCCTGTCAGGCAGCTTGCGAAAGCACCGGCAACGGCAGCTCGATCACCGCATTCGCCTCTTCCAGCACCTGCTGCGCCATCTCCACGCAGCAGCCGCAATTGGCGCCGGCGCCGGTGCGCATGGTCAGCTCGGTCATGCTGCGGCACCCGGCAGCCGCGGCTTCGCGGATGTCGTTCTCGGTGACGCCGTTGCAGAGGCAGACGTACACGGGCGGTGGGACTCGCAACCGGGGGTGACGGATGCGATTCAACCGCAAATGCGAATGATTGTCAATCGTTCACGTGGCTGGCTGGCGGACCGGCTTCGCGACCACCGGTCGCCTGGCGCGGCGCTCGCCGAACGGCCGGGTGGTGCCCTCGACGGGCAGCGGGACCGCCTGGGGGCCCGCCACGGCCCGCGCGAGCGGCGCCAGGTGCCGGAGCGCGCTGGCGTACACGCCTCGCTTGAAGGTCACCACGTGCTCGACCGGGTACCAGAAGTCCACCCACCGCCAGTGGTCGAATTCCGGCGTCTCCGTCAGGTCCAGCCGCACGTCGCTGTCCTGCCCGGTCAGCTGCAGCAGGTACCAGACCTGCTTCTGGCCGATACAGACCAGCTGGTCCTGGCGCCGGATGGCGCGTCGCGGGAGCTTGTAGCGCAGCCAGCCGGGGGTGACGCCCAGCACCTCGACGTGGCCCGGCAGCAACCCGGTCTCCTCCTCCAACTCGCGGTACATGGCCTCGAGCGGGGTCTCGTCGCTGTTCATCCCGCCCTGCGGGAACTGCCAGCCGTCACGCCGCACCCGGCGGGCCCAGAAGACGCGGCCGTCGCCGTGCATCAGCACGATGCCCACGTTGGGGCGGTAACCGTCCGGATCGATCACGATGCGGACTCCATAAGGATTCGACGCTGCATCGCGTCACTGAAACCGACTCTGCCACGCGCGTCCGGAGGCCACAAGCGAAGGCGGCGCCCGATTGACTGGGGCGCCGCCGGCATGGACAATTTGCGGTTCGGCGCGCCCTTTTGGCTATGTAGCTCAGCTGGTTAGAGCACAGCACTCATAATGCTGGGGTCGGTGGTTCGAGTCCACCCATAGCCACCACCATTTCGCGAGTCAACAAAGGCCTCCGCGCGTCACGCACCGCGGGCAGCACCTCGCGCGCAAATGCATCGATGAAGCCTGCCTGGTGCCGATTGACGTTGTGCAGATACAGCGCGTCGAAGCCCATGCACAGGTCGTCACGCAGCCAGTCGGCTTGCTGGCCCAGGTCCGACGACACGCGCACCGCTTCGCGCAGCGTTTCCTCATCCACGTCGTTCGCCCGCCGCTCGAACGCATCCGGCGAGGCCAGGTTTTCCGACACCTCCGGCGGCAGCACGTTGGTCCGCCACTGCGCCATTGCGCCGCGCAGCGCCTCGCCTTCGTCCGGATGCCACGACAGCTTGACCTGCAACACCATCGGCTTGCCCTCGCCGCCGCCTTCGCGGAACGCGTCGGCCACTGCGCGCTGCTTGTCGGGCGCCATGCTGGTGGTGATCAGGCCGTCTGCCCACTGGGCGCCCCAGCGCGCTGTTTCCGGCGTCAATGCCGCGACGAACATCGGAGGCGGCGCCTCGGGGCGGCTGTAGAGCTTCGCGTGACGCACGGTCACCGTTCCGTTGTGGTCGACCTCCTCTCCTCGCCACAGCGCGCGCAACACGTCGGCCGATTCGCGTAGCCGCGAATCGCGCACGGCCTTGGGGGGCCAGGGCTCACCCGTGATCGATTCGTTCAGCGCCTCGCCACTGCCGACCGCCAGCCAGAAACGCCCGGGGAACATCGATGCCAGGGTGGCGGCCGCCTGCGCGATCACCGCCGGGTGGTACCGCCCCGCCGGCGACGTGACCACCCCATGCGTCACTTGGTTGCGGGTCATCGATGCGCCCAGCCAGGACCACGCATGGCCGCTCTCGCCCTGCGCGTCGCTCCACGGGTGGAAGTGGTCCGAGCACATCACGGCGTCGAACCCGCCGGCGGTGGCGCGCGCGGCGAGCTCGAGCAGGTCGCCGGGGGCGAACTGTTCGTGCGACGCGTGGAAGCCCAGGATTGGCGCGGAAGCAGGCATGCCGCCCAACCTTGCCGGCGCGCGGTCGCCGGTACGTGAAGGCATGCGCGCCGCATCGTGACGCGACGTAGGCACCCGCGCTGCCAGACTCCCGCCCATGGACGCCATCGGACGCAAGCGCTGGGCAATCGCCGAGGGATACATCCCCGGCACCAGCACCGGCCCCAAGCCGGAACTCGAAAGCCACGAGACGTGTTGCATCCTCAACACGGGGGGCGCCCCGGCGAACGTCCGGTTGACGCTGTATTTCGAGGATCGCGAGCCGGTCGGCCCGTATGGAGTCGAAGTGCCAGCCCGGCGCACGCTGCACCTGCGTTTCAACGCGCTGGAAGATCCGGAGGCGGTGCCGCGTGATACGCCCTATGCCAGCGTGATCGAGGCGGACGTGCCGATCATCGTCCAGCACACGCGCCTGGATTCGCGCCAGGCGGAAAACGCGCTGATGACGACGATGGCGTTCCCGCTGGACTGACACCAGCATGGAACCGACGGGCGCACGCGTGCTGGAGCGCGCGTTCTACGCACGAGACCCGCGCGCAGTCGCGCCCGAGCTGCTGAACAAGATCCTGGTGGTCGGCGACGGGCGTGCGGGCCGCATCGTCGAGACCGAGGCCTACGCCGGCGCGGAGGATGCCGCGGCGCACACCTTCCGCGGCAAGACCGACCGCAACGCGACGATGTTCGGCCCCGCCGGGCACATGTATGTCTACTTCACTTACGGCCTGCACTACTGCTGCAACGCGGTCTGCGGCGAGGTGGGCGAAGGCGTCGGGGTGCTGATCCGCGCGCTGGAACCGCTGGCCGGTATCGAGCGCATGCGCGAGGCGCGACCGAAGGCGCGCCGCGACAGCGACCTGTGCAACGGTCCCGGCAAGGTGACGCAGGCGCTTGGCATCGACCGCAGGCACGACGGCGCGGACCTGGTGGAGGGCGACCAGGGAATCCTGATCGTCGACGACGGGACGGCGCCACCGCTTAAACCCGTGGCGACGCCGCGCATTGGTATCCGGCATGCCGCGGAACACCCCTGGCGTTGGCACGTGCCGGAACACCGGCACGTGTCGAAGGGGCCCTACTTCAAGGGCTGACGTCTTCGGACCCGTCGGTGTCCATGGACGGCGCGACGTCCATGCTCTCGCCGGCCTGCAGCGCCTTGCCCATCTCCAGGTGGTTGGCGACCGCATCGCGCGTCGCGGTCAGGTGCTGCTGGAACATCTGGTCGACGTTGCCGCCGCCGATCGCGGTGGCGCCCGGCGCGACGCCGTCCGTCGCGGTGTTGCCGATGCGCTCGTCGAGCATCGCCAGCGCCTCGGTGTGGCCCATGACCATCGCGTCGACATAGGCGTCGGCATAGGCCTCGCCTTCGAGTTCCGCCAGACGTTCCATCTCGGCCTCGCCCTTCTCCTTGTGGGCCTGCACGGCCTCGGTGTCCAGCGGCGACAGGCTGATGCTCTCGGCAATCTGGATGTCCTTGTCGAGGTTGGCGCTGTGTTCGGTGTGGAGCATGTCGGCGTACGCGAGGACATCGCCCTCGACTCCCTTCTCGCGCGCCTGCTCGGCCATCGCCACTTCGTGCCGGTCCACGGCCATCACCAGCGCAAGTGTCTCGCCCGCCGAGCCGGTTGGCTCGGCGTCGTCCGAAGGCATGGTGTCGGCGGTGGCGCCGATGTCCTCGGTGCCGGTGTCCGCCGCGTCGTCGTTGCCACAGGCCGTTCCCGCGAGCAGTACGACGGCGATGGCAGGCGCCAACAGGATCTTTCTTGTGTTCATGGCTTCGCTCCTGGCATGCAGGTTTTGGGTGGGCCGGACGATGCGCCGGTTTCGATGATCGACACGTGAGGCGGCGGCCACGGGCCATGACATCGCCTGGACCTCGGCGTGCCGATAGTCGACGGGCGCGGCACCGACGAACCCGCATGGAGTGAACTGATGGCACGGTCACTCGAGATCCAGCAACACCTCCCCACGCAGCGGCAGGCCACCGGGGACTCGGTGACAGTCGCATTGCAAGGCGAATTCGCCGGCGCATTCCACGCCAGGACCATCTCGCCGAGACCCGACCGGGTCGCCACGACCGACGACGCGACCGTCTACCGGTTCGTCGCGGTGCCGGGACAGCCGCACCGCATCCGGTTCGAC
>DASTUL010000180.1:0-3452 GCA_035759645.1 Lysobacteraceae bacterium
TCGGACATGCACATCGCCGCGCTGCGCGACGACTTCCTGGAGTTCTGCGACCACCTGAACCTCGACGCGATCATGGATCCGATGAAGTTCTGAAGATGACCGAAGCAGGCAAGCAGCTCCCGAAGTCCACGCTCGCCCTGCCGATCGCGCTGTCCAGCGGTGCCACCACGACGCTTTCCCAACTGCTTGCCGACGACGGCGGGCGCTGGCTGGTGCTGTACTTCTACCCGAAGGACAGCACGCCCGGCTGCACCACCGAAGGCAATGATTTCAATGCGCTGCTGCCGAAGTTCCGCAAGCTGGGCGCGACCGTGCTCGGTGCGTCGCGGGACTCGCAGAAGTCGCACTGCAACTTCCGCGACAAGCAAGGGTTCCGGTTCGAGCTGGCCAGCGACCCAGACGAGGCGCTTTGCAAGGCCTTCGACGTCATCAAGCCCAAGAAACTCTACGGCCGCGAATTCATCGGCATCGAGCGCAGCACCTTCCTGATCGACCCCGAGGGGGTGGTTCGCGAGGCCTGGCGCAAGGTCAAGGTGCCCGGGCATGCGCAGGCCGTCCTCGACGCGTTGCAGGCATACCAATCCCACGACTGACCGCAGGGTCCAGATGACCAAAGGCAAGCGCTGCTACGTCCTCGACACCAACGTGCTGATGCACGACCCGACGGCGTTGTTCCGGTTCGAGGAACACGACGTGTTCCTGCCGATGCAGGTCATGGAGGAACTCGACAGTGCCAAGAAGGGCACGTCGGAGGCCAGCCGGAACGCGCGCCAGGTCAGCCGCTTCCTCAACGAGCTGATCGAGACCCACGGCGCGGACAAGATCGCCCAGGGCATCCCGCTGACGCGGCCGCAGGCCGTGCAGCTGCGCGGCGCCGGGAGCGGCGGCTGCCTGCGCTTCCAGACCTCGGACTTCGACTCGGGCAAGCGCTTCGGGAAGGTGATCCCGGACAACCACATCCTCGGCGCCATCCTGTCGCTGAAGGAAGCCGAGCCCGCGCTGCCGGTGGTGTTCGTCTCCAAGGACATCAACCTGCGGATCAAGGGGTCGATCGCCGGCATCGCGTCGGAGGACTACGAGAACGATCGCGCGCTCGACGACTTCAGCCTGCTCTACACCGGCGCGACGGAACTGCCGGCGGACTTCTGGTCGCGCCACGGCAAGGGCCTGCGGTCCTGGACGGAAAAAGGCCGGACCTTTTACGAGATCGCGCGGCGGCAGGAAGCGGAAGGCGAGGACGATGGGTGGTATCCCAACCAGTTCCTGTACCTGCCCGGCGACGAGGAGACCGAACTGAAGGTCGCGCGCGTCGGCGAAGACAAGGTGACGCTGCAGATCGTCGACGACTTCCGCACGAACCAGCATGCCGTGTGGGGCATCACCGCGCGCAACCGCGAGCAGAACTTCGCGCTCAATGCACTGATGGACCCGGAGATCGACTTCGTCACCCTGCTCGGTACGGCGGGCACCGGCAAGACGCTGCTGGCGCTGGCCGCGGGACTGGCGCAGACGATGGACCAGCAGCGGTACCGCGAGATCATCATGACCCGCGCGACCGTCAGCGTCGGCGAGGACATCGGCTTCCTGCCCGGCACGGAAGAGGAAAAGATGACGCCGTGGATGGGCGCGCTGACGGACAACCTGGAGGTGCTGACGCACAACCAGGACGGCGGCAGCTGGGGACGCGCGGCGACCAACGACCTGCTGGCGTCGCGGATCAAGATCCGCTCGCTGAACTTCATGCGCGGGCGCACGTTCCTGAACCGGTGGCTGATCCTGGACGAGGCGCAGAACCTGACGCCGAAACAGATGAAGACGCTGATCACCCGCGCCGGTCCCGGCACGAAGATCGTGTGCCTGGGCAACGTGGAGCAGATCGACACGCCGTACCTCACCGAGACCACCTCGGGCCTGACGTATGCGGTCGACCGCTTCAAGGCCTGGGACCACAGCGCACACGTGACCCTGCGCCGCGGCGAACGCTCGCGCTTGGCCGACTACGCCTCCGAAGTCCTGTAACGCGATGGCCGAGCGCCTCGCCGGCTGGGTCTGGGTCGGCGCGGCGGTCCTGGCGTGCGTGGCCGGCATCGTCAACGTCGTCGGCTTCCTCGGCTTCCAGCAACAGGCGATCACCCACCTCACCGGCAACACGTCGCTGCTCGGCGCGGCATTGGTGGGCGGCGACAGCGCGGCCGTCCTCGGGCTGGTCGCGATGATCGTCGCGTTCGTCGTGGGCGCGATGCTCGGTGGACTCGTGATCCAGGACAACACGTTGCGCCTGGGGCGCCGCTACGGCGTCGCGCTGTCGATCGAATCGCTCTTGCTGCTGGCGGCGGTGCCGCTGTTCCGGCAGCAGCACCTGGCCGGGCCGGTGATGGCTGCCGTGGCAATCGGCCTGCAGAACGCGATGGCCACGACCTACAGCGGCGCGCTGGTGCGGACCTCGCACGTCAGCGGCATGTTCACCGACCTGGGGATCATGCTCGGCCATGCGTTGCGCGGCCTGCCGGTCGCGCGCCGGCGGCTGGCCCTGTGCGTGCTGGTCATCGGGTGCTTCTTCGCCGGCGGCGTGTTCGGTGCGATGCTGTTCGGCATGATCGGCTACGGGTCCCTGTACGTGCCCGCGGCGTTGACCGGCGCGGCCGGGCTCGGTTATTTCGCCTACCGGCTGTTCCCACGCGCATGACGCCTCTGCCGCCCTCCAACCTGCCTTGCGCCTTGACCATCGCCGGATCGGACTCCGGCGGTGGCGCGGGCATCCAGGCGGACCTGAAGACCTTCGCCGCGCACGGCGTGCACGGGTTGTCGGCGATCGCGGCGCTGACCGCGCAGCACACCCGCGGCGTGACCGCGGTGCACGTCCCGCCGGTGGCGTTCCTGCGCGCGCAGGTGGATGCCTGTTTCGACGACTTCGCGATCGGCGCGGTGAAGCTGGGGATGCTGGCGGACGGGACGGTCATCGCCGCGGTTGCGGATGCCCTGGAGGCGCACCGGCCGTCGCACGTGGTGGTCGATCCGGTGATGGTGGCGACGTCGGGCGCGCGGCTGCTCGACCCCGGTGCACTGGATGCGCTGCGCACGCGCCTGCTGCCGCTGGCAACGGTGTTGACGCCGAACATTCCCGAGGCGGAGCTGCTGCTCGGTCGCACGATCGAGGACGCCGCCGGCGCGGACCGCGCGGCGCGCGACCTGCTGGCGGCCGGTGCGCGCGCCGTGCTGCTCAAGGGCGGGCACCTGGACGAGGGCGGGCGCGTGGTCGACCGCTACCGCGACGCCAACGGCGGCAGCCTCGACATCGTGCACGCGCGGATCGACGTGGACGGCCACGGGACCGGGTGCACGCTGGCATCGGCGATCGCGGCCAACCTGTGCCTCGGGCATGCGCCGAGGGAGGCCTGCCGGCGTGCGGCGGACTACGTGGCCGACGCACTTCGCCTGGGGACGCGGCCGGG
>DASTUL010000181.1:0-2295 GCA_035759645.1 Lysobacteraceae bacterium
CGGAGATCGAAGCGAGCACCGGGATGGACGCCTTGACGTAGCTCATCGCCAGCGCGAGGGGCATGCCGTGGAAGTGGCCGGCGGAAATGACCCGGTCTTCGACCTGTCCCGCCTCGCCACCCGCCCGCGCCTCCGGGAACACCAGCGGGTTGTCGGTGACCGAGTTGAGCTCGATCTCGAACACGCGGACCGCCTGCGCCACGGCGTCGCGCACCGCGCCGTGCACCTGCGGCGCGCAGCGCAGCGAATAGCTGTCCTGCGGCTGGTGCTTCTTGCCACCCTTGAACGGTCGCACGCGTTCGTAGAACTTGTTGCGGCCGTGGCGTTGCTTCGCGGGCACCCAGTCCCAGCCGATGTCGAAGGTCAGGTTGCGCTGCGCCGGGTCGTCCCAGCAGCCCGGTTCCCACTGCCGGAAGCGTGGCACCAGGTGGTACGCGATGCCGGCCAGCGTCGATCCGTCCAGCAGCGTGCGCAGGTGTTCGGCGACGTGCACCTGGCCGGGGTGCGGGCGCAATTCATGCACCGCTTGCCCGAATGCGCCCAGCCGGCCGGCAAACGCGTCGATGGTCATCGCCGCCGCGAGGTCCGCGGTGTCCAGCAGGTCGTCGAGCTGTTGCAGCGCCAGCACGCCGCAGGCCAGCATCTGCGCCGTCCCGTTGTTCAGGGCCAGGCCTTCCTTGTAGGACAGCGTCACCGGCACCAGGCCCGCGCGACGCAGGGCTTCGTCGCCGTGCAGGCGCTCGCCGTCGAACCAGGCCTCGCCGCCGCCCAGCAGCACGATGGCCAGGTGGGACAGCGGCGCCAGGTCGCCGGACGCGCCGACCGAACCCAGTTGCGGCACCACCGGCACGACGCCCGCGTTGAGCATCGCCGCGAGTGCCTGCAGTGTGGCCACGCGGATGCCTGAGTGCCCGCGCAGCAGGGTGTTGATGCGGATGCAGAGCATCGCGCGCACGACTTCAGGAGGAAACGGATCGCCTACGCACACCGCGTGGGTGACGATCAGGTTGGCCTGCAGTTCCTCGTGCAGCGCGCGCGGCGCGCCGGCCGATTCGAGCTGCGGATCGCGCATGGGATGGCCGCCGAGCAGCTTGTCGGCATTGCTGCCGAAGCCGGTGGACACGCCGTAGATGGGTTCCTCCCGGCGCACCTGGTCGGCGAGGAACGCGGCGGCACGTTCGACGGCTTCCAGCGCGGTCGGATCGAGTTCGACCGTGGCGCCGCGGGCCACGGCGACCAGTTGTTGACGCGTCAGGGAACGACCATCGAGCCGGATCGACTTCATGCGCCGCGCTCCTGCAGCAGGCGGGCGGCCAGGCCGGCTTCGTCGACCTCGAACTGCTCGCCGCTGCGCAGGTCCTTGACTGCGACCGCGCCGCGGGCAGCCTCGTCGCTGCCACGCATCACCACGAAGCGGATTCCCGCCTTGTCGGCGTACTGCAGTTGCTTCGCGAGCTTGCGGGCTTCGAGCCGCGTCTCGACGTTGAGGTCGGCGGCGCGCAGCTGCTGGGACAACGCCAGTGCATGGGCCAGTCCATCGTCGTCCAGTAGCGCGACGAGCACATCGACCAATGCGGTGTCCGATTGCGGCAGCAGCCCCGCCTCGCGCAACTGGAAGAACAGGCGGGTCAGGCCGATCGAGATGCCGACGCCCGGGAGTTTCGACTTCGTGTAGTGCCCGGCCAGGTCGTCGTAGCGGCCGCCGGAACAGATGGACCCGATCTCCGGGTGCGCGTCGAGCGTCGTCTCGTAGACGATGCCGGTGTAGTAGTCCAGGCCGCGCGCGATCGACAGGTTGAGGGCGTAACGCGATTCGGGGACACCCATGGCGCGCAGCTGCGACAGCACTTCGCGGAGGTCGTCGCGACCCTGTTCCAGGTTCGGCGTGCCGGTGCCGAGCGCATCGAGCCGCGCGAGTGCGTCGTCGTGGCCCGAGGAACGCACGCGGGAGAACGCCATCAACTTGTCGACAGACGCTCCGTCCAGCCCGAAGTCACTGCCGGCGAGCGTCGCCTGCACCGCGTCGGTACCGCGCTTGTCGAGCTTGTCGAGCTCGCGCAGCACGGCGGCTTGGCGTTCGCCGTCGCCGATGCCCAGGCCTTCCATGAACCCGCGCAGCAGCTTGCGGTGGTTGAGCGAGATGGTGAACTCGCCGATCGCAAGCGCCTCGAACACGGCGTTGATGACCGCCGGGATCTCGGCGTCGTGTCGGATCGACAACGCGTCCTTGCCGACGACGTCGATGTCGCACTGGTAGAACTCGCGGAACCGGCCGCGCTGGGCGCGCTCGCCGCG
>DASTUL010000182.1:0-8441 GCA_035759645.1 Lysobacteraceae bacterium
GTACCGCGAATTCTCGCTGCGCTACCTGCAGCGCATCGCGTCGGAACTGCCGCGCGGCGATGGCGCCGGCCGCACGCCGCTGATCCTGTTCGGCAAGGGCAACGCGCCGCACCTGGACGCGCTGGCTGGCAGCGGTTGCGAAGGTGTCGGCGTCGACTGGACCGTGACCCTCGAGGACGCTGCCCGCCGTGTCGAAGGCCGCGTCGCCCTGCAGGGCAACCTGGACCCGGCCACGCTGTACGCCGCGCCCGGGGCCATCCGCGCGGCGGCCCAGGCGGCGCTAGACGGTTACGCCGCCGGCAACGGCGGCTCACGCGAGGGACACGTGTTCAACCTGGGCCACGGGATGTCTCCCGACATGGATCCGGACCGCGTCGCCGTGCTGGTGGAAGCGGTGCACGCCGGAAGCCGCGACAGGTCGCTGTAGGCGTTCAAGGCCGCTTTAGCCCGGCTGGGCCATCCTTCCGGGATGCACTCCCGGATGCACCTTTCGATTCGCGCGGCGTGTGTCGCCTTGCTGGCGGCCTGCCTCGCGGCGGGCTGCGCTTCCATGGACGGCCAGCACGACTGGTGGGCGGTGCGCGCGACCGGGAACGAAGACGCCAGGCAGCTCGCCAGCACCAGCCACGTCAACCACGGCAAGCCACCAGCCGACGGCGACCTCGAACCACGCCTGCTCCGTGAGGCAACGCGCGGCCAGGTGTCCATCGCGCTGCACCACGACGCCGCCCTGTCCGCGGACTGGTCGGGTTCGGCATGGAAGTTCACGCGCGAACTGGACAAGGCCCTCGACTGGCTGCAGCGCCTCGCGGGCCCGCGCGGCGCGCGCATGGTCGTGACCCTGGTCGACGATGC
The DNA here is from genome assembly GCA_035759645.1 of Lysobacteraceae bacterium. GTDB lineage: Bacteria > Pseudomonadota > Gammaproteobacteria > Xanthomonadales > Xanthomonadaceae > CAMPJU01. Next base: position 856 of record DASTUL010000182.1, read on the forward strand.
GCATGCGCGGGACATCGAACGCACGCACGCCGGCGCAACGCCAACCGTCGACCTGGTCGTCGCTGTTCCGCCGGATGCCCCCAGCCAGTCGGCTGCCGTCGGCCGCGCACTCGCCAAGGCGCTCCACGAAACCGCGCACGCGCTGGCCGCGACATCCGGGGACGCCAGCGCCGATCGCTTCGCCGCCGAGTACGCCGCCGCGCTGGTGGAATCGTGCTACCTGCTGGACACCCTGCGCCCCGGGGACGTGGTGGCGCTGAATGTCGCGGGCCGGCACGCGCCGACCGACAACTACGCCATCGAGCAGAGCCGCGCCGCCGCCGGCACCGTGGTGCGGGAACTGCGCGCGCTGGCCCGGGCGGACAAGCTGCAGGCCGACGACGCCGACGTGCAGGCCGCCCTGCACGCCAGGTGCGACATCGAGCGCTGACGGCGAACGTCACGCCGCGCACAGGGGCAGGCGCACCTCGAAACGCGAGCCGCGGCCCGGCATGCTGTCCACCGCGATCGTGCCGCCCATGGCCGCCACGAGTTCCTGGCTGATCGCCAATCCCAGCCCGCTGCCACCGAAGCGGGTCGCGGTGCGCGCGCCCTCGGCCTGCTCGAAGCGGCGGAACAACCGGGCCTGTTGCGCGTCGTCCATGCCCGGCCCCGTGTCCTCGACGACCAACGACACGTCGCCGCAGCGTCCCTCGACCCGCAATGCCACGGTGCCCGCACTCGTGAACTTCACAGCATTGCCCAACAGGTTGAGCAGGACCTGGCGCAGCCGCTTGGCGTCCCCCACGACGCGCACCGGGACGTCGTCGCCGATCGTGGCGGACCACGCCAATCGGCGATGTGCGACGAGCGGTGCATGGAACGCGTCCAGTTCGCCGATAAGGGCATGCAGGTCGAAACTTTCCGCGGCTAGCGGCAACCCCCCGGCCTCGAGCCGCGCGAGGTCGAGCGCATCGTCCACCAGCCGCAACAGGTGCCGGCCGGCGGCGTGGATCGCCTCGGCCCAGCGGCGGTGTCGCGGATCGAGCGCATCGCCGAGCAGCAGTTCGCTCATCCCCAGCACGCCGGTCATGGGCGTGCGCACCTCGTGGCCGAACGTGGCCAGGAATCGGCTCTTGGCCTCCGAGGCCGCCTCCGCGACCGATCGCTCGTGGCGTTCCATCCGCAACAGGTGCCGGCGCGCCAGGATCGACCGGTAGACCAGGGCGGCGCCGGCGACGGTCGACAGGAGCAACAGTGTCCAGGCCGCGAGCGCCCACGACGTCCGCCACCACGGTGGCAGCACGCGCAGGCGCAACTGGCGTTCCGGGGCGGAATGTCCGCTGGCGTCGCGTGCGCGGACCCGCAGCAGGTGTTCGCCGACGGGCAGCCCCGCGAACACACGCGTGCCGTCGGCACCTTGTGCCACCCAGTGCGGATCGACACCTTCCACGCGCGACCAGTACCGCCGCGCGGCCGGGTCGTCGAAGGCGAGCAGGCGCGCCTGCATCCGCAATTCGAGGTCGCCGGGCTGCAGGGCCACCGCGTTCGCCGGCTCGAGCGCGTGCCACCCACCCGCGCGCCGCACCGACAGCGCGTCGAGCCGCAACGGTGGCGTGCGGGGCGGCGGTTCGACCATCGCCGTGTCGAGCAGGACGATGCCGCCGTCCGCCAGCGCCGCCGCCAGCGCGCCGCGATCGTCCAGCACCAGCGTCCGCGCGACGAATTCCTGCGTCGACAGCCCGTCCGCGACCCCGAAGCGGCGCGCGAGCCGCACGACGGGATCCCAGCGGAACAGCCCACGCGGCGTCGCCAGCCACGGGCGCCCGGCCGCATCCACGCGCAACCCGCCGGACTCCACGGCCGGAATGCCTTCCCCCGCGCCGACGCGCGCGTCCAGCCGCCAGTGGCCACCGGCACGCGCGTAGCGCTCCAGTCCGCCGAACCGGTGGACCCAGAGCACGTCGTCGCCAGCGAAATCGAACCCGTAGATCCGCGTTCGCCCCAGGCCGGCTACGCCGACGAACGACGCCTTGCGTTCGTCGAACCGCAGCAACCCGGCATCGCCCGCCAGCCACAACGCGCCATCGGGCGCGAAGCGCATCGCCTCCGTCTCGCCCTGGCCGAGGACGGGATGCGCGCCGATGGGAAAGTCGCGCAGCACCCGACCCGTCGCGAGGTCGCGCTGCTGCACGCCCGCTCCGGTCGCCGCCACCCACAGGTGCCGGCCGTCCGGCGAGGCCAGCAGGTGGTCGATGACGCCGTGCTGGGTCGCGTCGAGCGCGGCATCCGGTTCCCATCGACGCACGGCACTGGCGCCATCGATGTGCAGCAAGGTCCGGCCCGCACCCAGCCACAACCCGCCCGCACCATCTTCGGCGACCGATCGAAGACGCAGCCCGGACAAGGCGTCGCGGACGCTCCGGGGCATCGGCACCACGGCGCCGTCGGCATCGACACGTTCCAGCCGGCCCGGTCGTCCCGTGATCCAGAACCCGCCACCGGTCGCGGGCACGATGCCCTGGTAGAGCTCGCCGCCCAGGCCCTGCGCGCGCCCGAGTTGCGCGATGCGGCGCCAGTCGGACCGCAGGTAGCCGAGGCCGACGCCCGCCACCGGCGTCCATAGCGCGCCGTCGTCCTGCAACAGCAGCGCGCGGACGGGGCGCCCGATGTCCGGCCCCAGCGGCAGCGGCACCGGTTCACCACCCGCGTCCCCGATCCGCCACAACCGGCGCTGGCTGCCGACCCACCAGCCATCGCGGTCGCGCACGAGCGACACCATCGCGTTCGGATGCCGGAAATGCCCCGACCACGCCGGCGTTCCGACGCGTGCGATGCCGTCGACCAACCCCACGTGGAACGCCCCCGCCGCCGTGCCGACCCAGATGCGCCCGTCGACGGCCGCCAGCGAATACACCATCGGTGTCGCATCGCCGCCGGGCAGTGGCACGGGAATGAAACCGTCCCCGTCGTGCCATGCCAGCCCCGCCGTGGTCCCGACCCACAGCCGCCCCGCGCCATCGACGGCGAGCGCGAGCACGTTGTCGGCGGGCAGGCTGCGCGGGTCGCCGGCGGCATGCACGAAACGCTCGATCGCCCACGTCCCGCCCGGCGTGGTGTCCATGCGGTGCAGTCCGCCTGCGTACGTGCCGAACCACAGCGTGTCGGCGTGGCTGGCCAGCGACCACACGTCGTCGCTGCCGATGCGTGCGTCGCCGGTGCGGGTGAAATGGCGGAAACCGTCGCGCGCGGCATCCATCATCGCCAACCCACCTCCTTCGCTCGCCACCCAGATCCGGTCGCGCGCGTCGACCAGCAGCGCTTCGAGCACGTTGCGCCGCAGCGACGCCGGGTCGTCCGGATCGTGCCGCCACGTGCGGAAGCCGACGCCGTCGTGCCGCGCCAGGCCGTCGTTGGTCGCCACCCACAGGTAGCCCGCACGATCGCGCGCCAGCCCCGTGACGGTGGTGTGCGGCATGCCCTGCGGCACGCCGGACAGGCGGAAGCGGGGGTGCTGCGGCACGGCGTTCGCCGCGTGCGACGGCGGCCAGGCGAGCAACATCGCCGACAAGGACAGGGCCAGCAGCAGGCCATCGCGGAAGCGCATGGCATCCCTTCCTTCACGCGGCATCCTTGCCGCGGTCGCGAGCTTAGCCGAACATCGGGCCATGCCTTCGCGTCGCAGATGCCCTTGCCTGTCGCTTGCCGTGCTGTCAACAGCAATGCAGTCAACGGCAATGCCGGCGACGGCAATGCTGCTGGCGGTCCTGGCGTCGTCCCCCGTGCATGCGGGTCCGGACGACCGGCCGGGCCTCTACACGCTCGATCCGGTGCACACGCGCGTGCAGTTCGCGATCGACCACGCCGGCTACTCGCGCGCGATCGGCACGGTCTCGGGCAGCACCGGGACGGTCACCTTCGCCCAGGGCGACTGGTCCTCCGCGCGGATGGACGTGACCGTGCCGCTGGGGCGACTGGAACTGGGCGACGACGCCTGGAACCGTGCCGCGATCGGCATCCTGGACGCCGACGAGCACCCCGACGCGCGCTTCGTGTCGAACCGCGTCGAGCCGATCGGCCCCTGGGCCGCGCGCGTCTGCGGCGACCTCACGATGCATGGCGCGACGCAGGACGTCTGCCTGGCCGTGCAGTTCAACCAGCTCGAGCGCTATCCGCTCCCGCCGTTCCATCGCGTCGCCGGCTTCTCCGCGAGCGGGCACCTGCAACGCAGCGACTTCGGCATCGACGACTGGTCGTCCCTGGTGGGCGACACCGTCGAGCTGCGCATCGAGGCCGAGGCGCGCTACGTCGGGCGTGCGCCCGCGACGGCATCCGTCCCATGAGCGGCCTCGGCGCCCGCCTGCGCAACCTCGACCGCTGGGGCCCGGTCAGCCAGGCTCTGCACTGGACGATCGCGCTGCTCGTCGTCGTGATGGCGATCATCGGCCTGAGCCTCGACGCGTTGCCGCGTTCGCCGAAGTGGTTCTGGGTGTACGACCTGCACAAGTCGATCGGCCTGCTGGTGCTCGCGCTGGTGGTCGTGCGCCTGGCATGGCGGGCGTACGCAGGCGCGCCGCCGCCTGTCGCAGGCGTACCGCGCGTGCAACGCATCGCTGCCGGCGCGACCCACTGGCTGCTCTACGCGCTGGTGCTGGCCATGCCCTTGTCCGGATGGCTGTACGACTCCGCGAGCGGCCTGCGCCCGCTGGAATGGTTCGGCCAGTTCACGGTGCCGAAGCTGGTCGGTCCGGACGAAGCCCTGGCCGGCGACCTGCACGACCTGCACGAGACGCTGTTCACGCTGCTGGTCGTCGTCGTGCTGGCGCATGTCGCCGCCGCGCTCTGGCACCACCTCTTCCGCGGCGACGCGACGCTGGCGCGGATGTTGCCGCGTGGTTGGGTCGACGAGGGCAGCCGCGATGGCTAGCCGGATCGCATTCGCGTGCCTGGTCGTCGCAGGGCTGCTGGCGCCGGACGCCCTGGCGGCCGACTACACGCAGGCGCCCCGCTCGACGCTGGCTTTCGCCGGCGAATACGACGGTGAAGTGTTCACTGGCCGGTTCCCCGGCTTCCGCACGACGCTCGCGTTCGACCCGGCACGACCCGGCGAGGCCCGCCTGGAAGTCGTGGTGCCGCTCGCGAGTGTCGATACGGAAAGCGCCGAGCGCGACGACATGCTGCGTGATGCCGCGTTCTTCGCCGTGTCGCGTTTTCCGCAGGCGCGCTACACCGCCACCGGTTTCCGCGCGCTCGGCCAAGGCCGCTACGTCGCGGAAGGCACGCTCGAACTGCGCGGCGTGAGCGCACCGGTGACGTTGCACCTCCAGTGGCATCCCGGGGAACAACCGGTGCTGGAAGCGCGCGCCTCGATCTCGCGCACCCGGTTCGGCGTCGGCGGAGGCGACTGGGCGGACACCACGATGCTTCCCGACGCGATCGCGGTCAGCGCCCGGGTCCTGCTGCAACCGGACTAGCGGCAACCGGACTAGCGGAAGCCGGACTAGCGCGGTTCAGGCGCCAGCGTCCAGCCAGGCGGCCAGCCGGCGCGCATCGAACGGCCATTCGAGCTCGCGTCCGTCGCGGGTGTCGCGCAAGACCGGGACGCGCGCCCCGTAACGCTGTTCCAGCCGGTCGTCGCCGTCGATGAACACGCTGGCGAACTCCGGCGCGCGCGCCTTGGCCAGCTCCGCCAGGGCGAGGTCGCAGAGATGGCAGTCGTCGCGCTGGAAAAGGATGAGGCCGGTCACAAGTCGCTTTTCGCCGCCATGGCGACTCCCACATACAATGGCGGGTCATTTTCGCATCGCGACAGGCCCCCATGGCGGTCAGCACCTTCGACCTGTTCAAGATCGGCGTCGGCCCCAGCTCGTCGCACACCGTCGGGCCGATGCGGGCGGCCGCGCGCTTCGTGCAGAAATGGCTCGGCGAGGCGGGCGACCTGGAACGCACCGCGCGCGTGCGTGCGGAGGTGTACGGCTCGCTGGCGCTGACCGGTCGCGGCCACGGCACCGACAAGGCCGTGATGATGGGCCTGGAAGGCCACATGCCGCACCAGGTCGACCCCGACGTCATTCCTGCTGCGCTCGCCCGGATCCGCGACACGAAGAAGATCCGGCTGCTGGGCCGGCACGAGATCGCGTTCGACGAGAAGACCGACCTCGTCATGAACAAGCGGCAGAAGCTGCCGTACCACACCAACGGCATGCGCTTCACCGCGTACGACGCGCAGGGCGACGTGATCGCGACGCGCGACTACTACTCGGTCGGTGGCGGCTTCGTGGTCAACCAGGACGAAGCGGCCGAGGACCGGATCATCGCGGACACCACGCCGCTCCGGTATCCGTTCCGCACCGGTGCCGAGTTGCTCGCGCTGTGCGACGCGCACGGGCTGACGATCGCCGAGGTGATGTTCGCCAACGAGCAGGCCTGGCGCACGCCGGTGGAGATCCGCGCCGGGCTGCGCGAACTCTGGAGCGCGATGCAGTCCTGCGTGCAGCGCGGCATCCGCGAGGGCGGCACCCTGCCCGGCGGCCTGCACGTCCAGCGACGCGCGCCATTGCTGCATGCCGAACTCGAAGCGATGCCCGCCGCGGAGCAGGCAGACCCGCTGGCCACGCTCGACTGGGTGAACCTGTTCGCGCTCGCGGTCAACGAGGAGAACGCGGCCGGCGGGCGGGTCGTCACCGCGCCGACCAACGGCGCGGCCGGCATCATCCCGGCGGTCCTGCACTACTACGAGCGCTTCGTGCCTGGCGCCAGCGAACAGGGCCTCTTCGACTTCCTGCTCACCGCCGCGGCGATCGGCATCCTCTACAAGGAAAACGCCTCGATCAGCGGGGCCGAGGTCGGCTGCCAGGGCGAGGTCGGCGTGGCCTGCTCCATGGCGGCCGGCGGCCTCACCGCCGCGATGGGCGGCACCATGTCGCAGGTCGAGAACGCGGCCGAGATCGGCATGGAACACAACCTGGGCCTGACCTGCGACCCGATCGGCGGCCTGGTGCAGATTCCGTGCATCGAGCGCAACGCGATGGGTTCGGTGAAGGCGATCAACGCCTCGCGCATGGCCCTGCGCGGCGACGGCAAGCACAAGGTCAGCCTCGACAAGGTCATCCGGACCATGCGCGACACCGGTCGCGACATGCAGGACAAGTACAAGGAAACCTCGCGCGGCGGCCTCGCCGTGAACGTGATCGAGTGCTGACGCCACGGCGCCGTAGCCGCGCGCCGGGGACGGGCTTCACGGCCCGCCATCCACCCTTCCGCCTTACACTCCGTGCATGCGCGTGGCCGAGGCGTCGATCCGCCGCTTCCTGCTGCTGACCGGCCTGTACCTCGCCGGGGCGGTGCTGGCGAGCCTGTACCTGCGCGTACCCGAGGACGTCACGCTGTTCTGGCCGAGCGCCGGCATCGGCTACGCGGTGGTCGTCCGCTACGGCCTGCCCTGGGTGGCGACCGTGCCGGTGGCGCTGGCGCTGCTGCACGCCCTGGTCCTGCCGGTACCGGCGGAGTTCCTGCCCTATTCAATCGGCAGCAACACGCTGGCCACGCTGGTCGCCGGCTGGTACGTGCACCGCGCCCACGGCGCGCTCCACCTGCGCACCAGCGAC
>DASTUL010000183.1:0-13993 GCA_035759645.1 Lysobacteraceae bacterium
GCCACCGTGATCAACGCGCTGGCGATGCAGGACGCGCTCGAGAAGCTCGGCGGCAAGGCCCGCGTCATGAGTGCGCTGAAGATCAACGACGTCTGCGAGGACTACATCCGGCGCCGCGCGATCCGGCACCTCGAGAAAGGACGGCTGGTGATCTTCGCCGCCGGCACCGGCAACCCCTTCTTCACCACCGATTCCGGCGCGGCGCTGCGCGCGATCGAGATCGGCGCGGACCTGCTGCTCAAGGCGACCAAGGTCGACGGCGTCTACGACAAGGACCCGAAGAAGCATGCGGACGCGACGCGCTACGAGCGACTGACGTACGAAGAAGTCCTCTCGCGCGACCTGCAGGTGATGGACACCGCCGCCTTCGCGCTGTGCCGCGACAGCGAGATGCCGTTGCGCATCTTCGACATGGCCCAGCCCGGCACGCTGCTGCGAATCCTGCAGGGCGAGGAAGTCGGCACGCTGGTGACTGCCCGGAAATGAGCCTTTGTGGGAGCCGCTATAGCGGCTCACACAGGTCCGGACCGAATGCACAGCCACGACCATGGACACGGAAGCACCACCCGCGCGTTCGCGTGGGTGACGCTGATCAACCTGGCGTACACCGTCCTCGAGGCGGGCTACGGGTTCGCCACCAACTCGCTGGCGCTCCTGTCCGACGCGTTGCACAACCTGGGTGACGTGCTCGGCCTCGGCCTGGCGTGGGCCGCCGCGGTCGTGGCCAAGCGCGCGCCGACCGAGCGCCACACCTACGGCTGGCGCCGCGCCACCCTGCTCTCGCCACTCGCCAACGCACTGCTGCTGGTCGGTTTTGCCGGCGCGCTGGGCTGGGAGGCCGTGCGCCGGTTCGCCGAACCGCCGCAGGTGCCGGGGCTGCCGGTGATGCTCGTGGCGGCGCTGGGAATCGCGGTGAACCTCGGTGCCGCCTGGTTCGTGCGCGCGGGGCACGCGCGCGACCTCAACCGGCGCGGCGCGTTCCTGCACCTGGTGGCCGACGCGGCGGTATCGCTGGCGGCCGTGCTCGCAGGCTTCGGCATGCTCACGTTCGGCTGGCACTGGCTGGATCCCCTGACCGCGCTGCTGGTCGGCGTCGTGGTGGCGCTGGGGGCCTTCGCGCTGCTGCGCGATGCGTTCAACGCGGCGATGGACGCGGTCCCGACCGGCATCCGGCCCGCCGAGGTGCGCGAGTTCCTGATGGCCCAACCGGGCGTTGCGGCGGTCCATCACCTGCACATCTGGTCGCTCGGCGCGGGCGAGGTCGCGATGACCGCGCACCTGGTGCGCCCGGAGGACACGGGGCACGACGGCTTCATCGATGCGGTGGTCCATGCGCTCGACACGCGGTTCGGCATCAACCATCCGACCCTGCAGATCGAGCGTGGCACCGAATGCGGCCACGACCGGCACGACAACGCCCCGCACGGGGGCCACTGACGGGCCTTGCCCTATAATCCGTCGGCTACGAACCAGCCGGAGCCCCCGATGCTCAGCGACATCACGAAAGACGCCGAGACCCGGATGCAGAAGAGCGTCGAAGCCTTCCGCCACGACCTCACGAAGCTGCGCACGGGGCGCGCCTCGACCGCCCTGGTCGAACACCTGAAAGTGAGCTACTACGGCGCCGACATGCCGCTGTCGCAAGTCGCCAGCATCGCCGTGACCGACGCCCGCTCGCTCACCATCACCCCGTGGGAGAAGCAGATGGTGTCCCCGGTCGAGAAGGCCATCCTGGGTTCCGACCTCGGCCTGACCCCCAACACCGCAGGCACGGTCATCCGCATCAACATCCCGGCCCTCACCGAGGAGCGCCGGCGCGACCTGTCCAAGCACGTCCACGCGGGTGGCGAGGACGCCAAGATCGCCATCCGCAACATCCGCCGCGACGCCAACCACCAGGTCAAGGAACTGCTGAAGGACAAGCAGGTCACCGAGGACGAAGTGCGCCGCACCGAGGACGACATCCAGAAGCTGACCGACAAGGCGATCAAGGACGTCGACGACGTGGTCAGGGCGAAGGAGCAGGAGTTGATGGCGGTCTGAGGGTGGAACCTGACACGCCTGCAGTCGCCCGGCCCGCTGTCACCCAGCGAGTGCCCCGCCACCTCGCCGTCATCATGGACGGCAACGGGCGCTGGGCGGAACAGCGCCGCCGGCCCCGCGTCATCGGCCACCGTGCCGGCGCGCGCGCGGTCAACATCTGCATCGATTTCTGCCTTGAGCGCGGCATCGGCGCGTTGACCCTGTTCGCCTTCTCCAGCGAGAACTGGGGCCGCCCGCAGGACGAAGTGGGCGCCCTGATGAAGCTGTTCATGAACGCGCTCGACCGCGAGGTCGACGAGCTCGACCGGCGCGGCGTGCGCGTGCGCTTCATCGGCGAGCGCGGCCGGTTCGGCGCGGGCATCCAGGCGCGCATGGACGCCGCCGAGGCGACGACCGAGGGCAACGACCGCCTGCAACTGGTCATCGCGGCGAGCTACGGCGGTCGCCAGGACATCGCGGCCGCCGCGCGCGCGCTGGCCGCCGACGTCGAGGCCGGCCGGCTGCGGGCCGCCGACATCGACGAGGCCGCCATGGCGCGCCACGTCGCGCTGGCCGACCTGCCGGCGCCGGACCTGTTCATCCGGACCGGCGGCGAACACCGCATCAGCAACTTCCTGCTCTGGCAGCTGGCCTACACCGAGCTCTGGTTCACCGATACGTTGTGGCCCGAGCTGGATGCGGCGACACTGCAGCGCGCGCTGGACGACTACGCCCGGCGCGAGCGCCGATTCGGCCTCACGGGCGCGCAGCTTCGCCCGGCCTCCGACGAGACTCCTGCATGACCAAGCTGCGCACCCTGACCGCGCTGATCATGGCCCCGATCACGATCGCGGCGGTGCTCCTGCTGCCCACCTCCTGGCTGACGGCGTTCGCGGCCATCGCGTTCCTCGTCGCCCTGTGGGAGTGGGTTCGCCTGTCCGGTGTCGAGGACGGGGTCGCACAGGCGGTCCTGCTGGTGGCCAACCTGGCATTGATCGTCGCCCTGGTCTGGGCCTCGCGCACCAGTGCCGGTTTCAGCTGGGTCCTGCTGCAGTTGATGGTCGTTGCCGGCGTGCTGTGGTGGCTGGTGTCGATCTCCTGGCTGAACCGGTTCTCCTTCGACTCGCGGACGGCCAAGCTCGCCGCGGGCACGCTGGCCATCGTGCCGGCGTGGTGCGCGGTCGCGATCATCCACGGCGACCAGCCGCATGGGCACCGCTGGCTGCTGGTGGCACTGGCGATCGTCTGGGCGGCCGACACCGGCGCGTACTTCGCCGGGCGCAAGTTCGGCCGGCGCAAGCTCGCGCCGCGCATCAGTCCCAACAAGACGGTCGAGGGCCTGGTCGGCGGCGTGGTCGCCGGCGTGGCGCTCGGGCTGGTCGTGGCGGTGTTTGCCGGGGCGACGCCCGGGCAGTTGCCGGCGGTCGCGCTGGTCGCGCTGGTGGCCGTGCTGTTCTCGGTGGTCGGCGACTTGTTCGAGAGCCTGCTCAAGCGGCAGGCGGGCGTGAAGGACTCGAGCAACCTGGTGCCAGGCCACGGCGGCCTGCTCGACCGCGTCGACGGCATGGTGGCCGCATTGCCGGCGTTCGCGCTGGGCAAGGACATGCTGGGCTTCTGACATGCCACACGCGGCACGCAACGTGGCCGTGCTCGGCGCCACGGGTTCGATCGGCGCCTCCGCGCTCGACGTCATCGCACGCCACCCTGGCCGGTTGCGCGCGAGCGTGCTGGCGGCGGGAAGCAACGTCGACGCGCTGGTCGCCCTGTGCGCCACCCATCGTCCCGCGCATGCCGCGGTCGCCGATGCGCGCCTGCTCGACGCCTTGCGCGACGGCTTGCGCGCAGCCGGCCTGGACACCGAACCGCACGGGGGCGCGGATGCCATCGAGGCACTGGCCGCGGGCGATGCGTGCGACACCGTCGTCGCTGCGATCGTGGGTGCAGCGGGGCTCGGTTCCACCCTGGCCGCCGCGCGCGCCGGCAAGCGGCTGCTGCTGGCCAACAAGGAATCGCTGGTGCTCGCGGGGGCGCTCCTGGTCCGTGCCGCGCACGATGCCGGTGCCGTCGTGGTGCCGATCGACAGCGAGCACAACGCCATCTTCCAGTGCCTGCCGGACGGCAGCGCCGGACCCGGGCTGCGCCGCATCGTGCTGACCGCCTCCGGTGGGCCGTTCCGCGGAAGGTCGCGCGCGGAGCTTGCGGACATCACGCCGGAACAGGCGGTGGCCCACCCCAAGTGGTCGATGGGGCCGAAGATCTCGGTCGACTCGGCCACGTTGATGAACAAGGGCCTGGAAGTCATCGAGGCGCACTACCTGTTCGGCCTGCCCGGCGCGGGCATCGACGTGCTGGTGCATCCGCAGAGCCTGGTGCATTCGCTGGTCGAGTTCGTCGACGGGTCGACGCTCGCGCAGCTGGGCCTGCCCGACATGCGCACGGCGCTTGCGGTGGGACTGGGCTGGCCGGACCGGATCGCCTCGGGCGTCCCCGGACTGGACTTGGTGGCGCAGGGCGGTCGGCTCGATTTCGAGGCGCCGGACACCGAGGCGTTCCCGTGCCTCCAGCTGGCCTACGCGGCACTCGCCTCCGGCGGCGCGGCGCCCGCGGTGCTCAACGCGGCCAACGAGGTGGCGGTTTCAGCCTTTCTTCAGCGGCGGACCGCTTTCCTGTCGATTCCCGCGATCGTCGAGGACACGCTGGCCGCGATGCACGACCTGCCTGCCGACGACCTGCCTGCGCTGCTCGACGCCGACCTGCGTGCCCGCCGCTTCGCGGACGCGCGCGTTGCCGCGCGGGCGGCGGCGGCATGAGCGACTTCATCGGCTCGGTCTGGTGGCTGGTCGTCAGCCTCGGGGTCCTGGTCACCTTCCACGAGTTCGGCCACTACTGGACCGCGCGCCGGTTCGGGGTGGACGTGCTGCGCTTCTCGGTGGGCTTCGGCCGCGCACTCTGGTCGCGGCGCGGCCGGGACGGCACCGAATACGTGATTGCCGCCATCCCGCTGGGCGGTTACGTGAAGATGCTCGACGAACGCGAGGGCGAAGTGCCGCCGGAGCGCGCGCACCGCGCGTTCAACCGGCAAGGCGTCTGGCCGCGGATCGCGATCGTCGCCGCGGGACCGGTCGCCAACCTGCTGCTCGCGGTCGCGTTGCTGTGGGCGATGTTCGTGGTGGGCCGCCCGGACTACGCGCCGGTGGTCGGGCAGGCCGAGGGCATCGCCGCCGAGGCGGGCCTGCGCAGCGGCGACACGTTGCTGGCGGTCGGCGAACGGCGCACCCCGACGTGGAGCGAGGTCATGTTCGCGGTCACCACCGCGGCGATGGACCACCGCGACGTCCCCGTCCGGATACGCACCGCGGCCGGCACCGAAACGACGCGCGGGCTGGAACTCTCGCGACTGCCTGGCGACTTCGACGAACGACGGGCGGTGTCGCTCGCGGGCCTGGTGCCGCGCCATCGCCTGGTGCCCCCGGTCGTCGGCCAGGTCGAGCCGGGCCTCCCCGCCGAGGGCATCCTGGAACCGGGCGACCGGATCACCGCGGTGGACGGGGTGCCGATCGCCTCGTTCGACGACATCGGCCCGCAGGTCCAGCGCCTGGGCACGCTCGGCGGCGGCGGCATGGTCGAGGTCGAGCGCGACGGCGAACGGCTGGCGCTGGAAATCGTCCCGGCGCGGCGCGAGCCACCGGTCGCCGGCGCAAGTGAATGGGTCCTGGGCTTCGCGCCCGCGCCGGCAGCGGCCCCGGCGCCCGATGCCGAGTTGCGGCACGGCCCGCTGGCGGCGGTCCCCGCGGCGCTGCGCGCGACCTGGCAGCTGGGCCGCGACACCGTCGGCATGATCGGGCGGATGGTGACCGGCAACGCGTCTGCGCAAAATGTGTCCGGGCCCATCACCATCGCCCGCGTCGCCAATGCCTCGGCGGAAATGGGCCCGGCCTGGTTCCTCCAGTTCCTCGCCTTGCTGAGCCTGGGACTGGCGATCCTTAACCTCCTGCCCATTCCAGTCTTGGACGGGGGTCACCTGCTGTATTACCTTATCGAACTTGCCAAGGGCAGCCCGCTCAGCGAACGCGCCATGGCTGCCGGCCAGTACGTCGGCCTCGTCCTGCTCGCCGGGCTGATGGCCCTGGCGTTCTACAACGACATCCTGCTGCTGGTGCGGTGATGCCGGGCCGGACCAACCCCCTACACACCGACGGACGCGATTGATGACGCCCCACTGCCCACGCCGCCTGCTTGTCCTCGCCCTTGCCTCGGCGCTCGCCAGCCCCGCCTGGGCGCAGACCACGGCGACCGAAACGCCACAGGCCCCGGCCGCAGCGACGGACACGCGCGCGAGCGCCCTGCCGTTCACGGTCGCCGACATCCGCGTCGACGGCCTGCAACGCATTTCCGCCGGCACCGTGTTCACCTACCTGCCGGTCCAGCGCGGCGACGTGCTCGACGAGTCCAAAGCCGCCAGCGCGATCCGCGCGCTCTACCAGACCGGCTTCTTCGAGGACGTGCGCCTGGATCGCCAGGGCGACATCCTCGTGGTGACCGTGACCGAGCGCCCGGCGATCAACGAGCTCAGCATCACCGGCAACAAGGACCTCAAGACCGAGGACCTGATGTCCAACCTCGAGGACATCGGCATCGCAGAAGGCCAGACCTTCGACCGCCTCGCGCTCGACCGCGTGACTCTCGAGCTGCAGCGCGCCTACAACAACCGCGGCAAGTACAACGCGACCATCATCCCGACGGTGTCGCGCCTGGACCGCAACCGCGTCGACATCACGATCGTCATCGACGAGGGCGACGCCGCGCGCATCCGCCACATCAACCTGGTCGGCAACGAGACCTTCGAGGACGAGGCCATCCTGGAGCGCTGGGAACTGGCCGAGTCCAACTGGCTGTCCTGGTATCGCCGCGACGACCAGTACTCGCGCGAGAAGCTGGCCGGCGACATCGAGACGCTGAACAACTACTACCTGGACCGCGGCTACGTCGACTTCAGCATCGAGTCCACGCAGGTGGCGATCAGCCCCGACAAGCAGGACATGTTCATCACCGCCGGCGTGACCGAAGGCGAGGTCTACACCGTCTCGGACGTCAAGGTGACCGGCGACACCGTGCTGCCGCAGGAACGCATCGAACGGATGCTGCTCGTGCGCGAGGGCCAGACCTTCTCGCGCCAGCTGCTCGAGCTGTCGTCCGACGCGATCATCGCGACCCTGGGCAACATCGGCTACGCGTTCGCCCGGGTGAACCCGCTGCCGGACGTCGACCGCGAAGCCAACACCGTCGCGATCAACATGCAGGTCGTCCCCGGCCCGCGCGTCAACGTGCGCAGGATCGTGTTCAAGGGCAACACCCGCACGGCCGACGAGGTGCTGCGCCGCGAGATGCGCCAGTTCGAGGGCGCGTGGTACTCGCAGGCCGCCATCGACCGCTCCAAGATCCGCCTGCAGCGCCTCGGCTATTTCGAGACGGTCGAGGTCGAGACACCCGCGGTGCCGGGCAGCCCGGACCAGGTGGACGTCGTCTACAACGTCAAGGAAACGACCTCGGGCAGCTTCACCTTCGGCCTGGGTTTCTCCCAGCTGACCGGCCTGACGAGTTCCGTCCAGCTGTCGCAGACCAACTTCCTGGGCAGCGGCAACCAGGTGTCGGTGCAGGCGCAACGCAACGATTACGTGCAGCGCTACGACTTCTCGTTCGTCAACCCGTACTTCACCGACGAAGGCATGTCGCTCGGCTACAACCTGTGGTGGCGCGAGCTCGACAACTCCGAGTTCAACATCGCCAGCTACTCCAACACCAGCGGCGCCGCGCAGGTGGTCCTGGGCCTGCCGATCAGCGAGACGAACTCGATTTCGGCCCTGTTCGGCATCGACAGCAACGAGATCCACACCTTCAATTCCACGCCCGAGCCGATCGTCGACTACATCAAGGCGCTGGACACCCGCACGTTCCACGCGTGGCGCGCCCAGCTGGGTTGGGCCAGCGACACCCGCAACGACTTCTTCGCCCCGACCCGCGGCACGTACCAGCGGTTGTCGGGAGAAGTCTCCCTTCCGGGCTCGACGGCCGAGTACTACAAGATCAACTACGAGTTTTCCAAGTACTGGAGCATCAGCCGCGCGCTGGTGCTCAACACGCGCGCGGAGATCGGTTACGGCGACAGCTACGGCGATTCGGTGACGCGGGACCTGTGCTTCACGGCCGGCAGCTTCGTCGATACCGACAACAACCCGGCGACGCCGTCGGTCTTCGTCCCGGGCCCGGCGCCGAGCGAACCGTGCCTGGCCACCTCGCCCGACTACGTCGAGACGGTCACCGCCGACGGCCTGCCGTTCTTCGAGAACTTCTACGCCGGTGGCGTGCGCTCCATCCGCGGCTTCCGCGACAACACGGTCGGTCCCCGCTACGTGATCCCCGGCAGCAGCAGCCGCGGGCAGCCCATGGGTGGCGCGCTCAAGACCACCGGCTCGATCGAGATGTTCTTCCCCACGCTGCTCGACACGCCGGCGGCCCGGGTCTCGGCGTTCGTCGACTTCGGCAGCGTGTTCGAGGACATCGACGCGTTCGACGCCGGCAAGCTGCGCGCTTCCACCGGCGTGTCGCTGCTTTGGCGCGCGCCGGTCGGACCGATCTCGATCAGCTACGCGTTCCCGCTGGTCAAGGAAGACGGCGACGAGACCGAACGGCTGCAGTTCACCTTCGGCGGCGCGTTCTAGCCCCCGCGGCGGCGCGCGTGATGGGCAACGGGGACACCAGCACCGACGCCGTCCGCCACACCGCGGGGACGCTGGCCGAGCGCTTCGGGCTCGGCCTGCGCGGCGACCCCGCGGTGGTCGTCGCGGGCGTGGCCACGCTGGAGGCCGCGGGCCCTGCCCGCCTTTCGTTCCTCGCCAACCCGCGTTACCGGGCGCAATTGGCGGACACCGCCGCGGCGGTGGTCGTGCTGCGCGAGGAGGACGCCGACGCATGTCCGACCACCGCGCTGGTCGCCGGCGACCCCTATGCCGCATTCGCGAAGATCGCAGCGTTGTTCGAGCCCGCCACCGCGGTCACGCCCGGCGTGCATCCTTCCGCGGTCGTGGATCCGACGGCGAAGGTCGACCCGGGCGCGTCCATCGGCCCGTTCACGACGGTCGGGGCACGCAGCGTGGTCGAAGTTGGCGCAGTCGTGGGACCGGGCTGCGTCGTCGGCGACGACTGCACCATCGGACCCGGCTGCGTGCTGGTCGCGCGGGTCACGCTGGTCGCGCGCGTGCGCCTGGGCCGTCGCGTGCGGATCCATCCGGGCGCCGTGCTCGGCGCCGATGGCTTCGGGATCGCCATGGATGCCGGCCACTGGATCAAGGTCCCGCAACTCGGCGGCGTGGTGGTCGGCGACGATTGCGAGATCGGCGCGAACACCACCATCGACCGCGGCGCGCTCGGCGACACCGTGCTCGAGGAGGACGTGCGCCTGGACAACCAGATCCAGGTCGGCCACAACGCGCGCATCGGCGCGCACACCGCGATGGCCGGTTGCGCGGCGGTCGCCGGCAGCGCGCGCATCGGCCGCTACTGCCTGGTTGGCGGTGGCGCCGGGATCCTCGGCCACCTGGAAGTCTGCGACCGCGTGGTGGTGACCGCCATGAGCCTGGTCACCCATTCCATCCGCGAACCCGGCGAGTACTCTTCGGGCACCCCGCTGATGGACAATCGCAGTTGGCGCCGCAATGCCGCGCGCTTCAAGCAGCTCGACGTGCTCGCCAGGCGCGTCGGCGCCAAGGACACCACGAAATGAATGACATCAAGATGCCCCTGGACGTGCCGGCGATCCAGAAACTGCTGCCGCACCGTTACCCGTTCCTGCTGGTGGACCGCGTGGTCGAGTTCGAGGCCAACAAGCGCGTGCTCGCCTACAAGAACGTCACCGGCAACGAGGGCTTCTTCAACGGCCACTTCCCCGGGCATCCGGTGATGCCAGGGGTGCTGGTACTCGAGGCGCTGGCGCAGGCCGGCGGCGTGCTGACCCAGCTCTCGCACTGCGTCGCCGACGGCGGCGTGGCCGACGGCAAGATCTACTACCTGGTGAAGATCGACGGCGCGAAGTTCTCGCGCATGGTCGTGCCCGGTGACCGCCTGGACCTGGAGGTCACGCTCAAGCGCACCATCCGCAACATGGCCGTGTTCACCAGCATCGCGCGCGTCGACGGCCAGCAGGTGGCCTGCGCGGAGATCCTCTGCGCGGAGGTCGACAAGGGCTGATGGCCGGTCCCGACATCCATCCGACTGCGGTCGTCGACCCGGGCGCACGCCTCGGCGCCGGCGTCCGCGTGGGTGCCTTCAGCCTGGTCGGCGCGGAAGTCGAAGTCGGCGAAGGCACCTGGATCGGCCCGCACTGCACCGTCGCCGGGCCGACCCGGATCGGCCGCGACAACCGCTTCCACGGCCACGCCGCGATCGGTGGCGAGGCGCAGGACAAGAAGTACGGCGGCGAACGCGCGGCACTCGTGATCGGCGACGGCAACCAGGTGCGCGAGTTCGTGACGATCAACCGCGGCACCGCGGGCGGCGGCGGCACGACCCGCGTCGGCGACGACAACTGGTTGCTGGCCTACACCCACATCGCGCACGACTGCAGCGTCGGCAACCACTGCATCTTCTCCAACAACGCCACGCTCGCCGGCCACGTGCAGGTGGGCGACCACGTGATCCTCGGCGGCTTCGCCGGCATCCACCAGTTCTGCCGGATCGGCGCGCACGCGTTCATCGGCATGGGTGCGTTCGTCAACGGCGACGTGCCCCCGTTCGTGATGGTCGCCCAGGAAGGCTATGGCCGGCCGCGCGGCATCAATGCCGAGGGCCTGCGCCGGCGCGGTTTCGACAGCGCGCGGATCAGCGCGATCAAGCGCGCCTACAAGGCGCTCTACGTGTCCGGCGACCCGCTGGAGGAAGCGCGTGGCAAGCTGGCGGAACTGGCGCGCGACAGCGACGACGTGCGTGCGTTGCTTGCGTTCGTCGACAGCGCGGAGCGCCCGCTGCTGCGCTGAGCGGTTGGGGGGACGACTTGGGCAACACCTTGGGGACCGTGGCAACCGACCAGGACAGGCGCGTGCGCATCGCGCTCGTCGCCGGCGAGGCCTCGGGCGACCTGCTGGGCGCCGGGCTGGTGGCCGCCCTGCGCGAGCGGCTGCCGGATGCCGAGTTCGCCGGCATCGGCGGGCAGGCGATGCGCGACGCGGGCCTGCAGGCGTGGCACGACTGCTCCGAACTCGCGGTGATGGGCCTGGCGGAAGTGTTGCGCCACCTGCCCCGCCTGCTGCGCCTGCGCCGCGAGCTGCGCGCACGCCTGCTCGACTGGCAACCCGACGTGTTCGTCGGCATCGATGCGCCGGACTTCAACCTCGGCCTGGAGCGGCAGCTCAAGCGGCGCGGCGTGCGCACCGTGCATTACGTCAGCCCGTCGGTCTGGGCCTGGCGCGAGGGCCGCGCGGCACGCATCGGCGAGAGCGCCGACCGCGTGCTGTGCCTGTTCCCGATGGAACCGCCGATCTACGCCCGCCACGGCGTGGACGCGCGCTTCGTCGGGCATCCGCTCGCCGACGCCATGCCCCTCGAGCCGGACCGCGCCGCGGCGCGCGCGCGTTTCGCCCTGCCGATGCACGACCCCGTGCTGGCGGTGCTGCCGGGCAGCCGGCTGGGCGAGATCGAGCGCATGGGACCTGCGTTCCTCGACGCCGCGGCGCGTGTCGCCGCAGCGCTGCCCGGCCTCGCGGTGCTGGTGCCGGCAGCGAATGCCGCTTGCCATGCCGTGCTCGAACGGCAGGTCGCGGACGCCGGCACCGCCGGCGTGCGCCTGCTCGATGGCGAAGCGCGCGCCGCCATGGAGGCCGCGGACGTCGTCCTGCTCGCGTCCGGCACCGCCGCGCTGGAGGCGATGCTCGCCAAGCGGCCGATGGTGATCGGCCATCGCATCGCGCCGCTGACACACGCGCTGGTGCGGCGCCTGGGCCTGCTCAAGTCGCGCTTCGTCAGCCTGCCGAACGTGCTGGCAGGCGAGGCGCTGGTACCGGAATTGCTGCAGGACGACTGCACGCCGGAGAGCCTCGCCGCCGCGGTGCTGCACTGGTTCGAGCAGCCGGAAGCTGCCGCCGCGCTGCGGCCACGCTTCCGCGCGATCCACGAGTCGCTGCGGCGCGATGCGTCCGCGAGCGCCGCCGCTGCCGTCGTCGAACTGCTGGAGGCCAGGCGATGAACGCACGCATGGCGAACATTTCGCCGGCGCCGCGCATCGCCGGCATCGACGAGGCCGGCCGCGGTCCGCTGGCCGGGCCCGTCGTGGTCGCCGCGGTGGTGTTCGACCCCGCGCGCCCGCGCATCAACGGCCTGGCGGACTCGAAGCAGCTGTGCGCGTCGCGCCGCGAGTTCCTGTACGCGCGCATCGTCGAGCGCGCGCTGGCGTGGCACGTCGTGTTCGTGGAAGTCGACGAGATCGACCGCATCAACATCTACCACGCCACCATGGCGGGCATGCGCCGCGCGCTGGAAGGCGTGCGCCACGTCGCCGAACTGGCGCGCATCGACGGCAACGCGATGCCGCCCGGCCTGTGCTGCCCCGCGGAAACCTGGATCGGTGGCGATGCGCGCGATCGTACGATCATGGCCGCCTCGATCCTGGCGAAGGTCAGCCGCGACCGGCACATGCTGGAACTGCACGAACGCTGGCCGGTCTACGGGTTCGCCGAACACAAGGGCTACGCCACGCCCGCGCACCGCGCCGCGCTCGAGCAACATGGCCCCTGCCCGGTGCATCGCCGCAGCTTCGCGCCGGTGCGTGACAGCCAGCTCGCGCTGGACTTCGCCATGGAAGACGCGACCACGCTCGCGACCGCGGAGGCCTGATGTCGCGGCCCTTCGTCCACCTGCACGTGCACAGCGAGTACTCGCTGGCCGATTCCACGATCCGGATCAAGGAGCTGGTCGCGCGCTGCGCCGACCTGGGCCAGCCGGCCGTCGCGGTCACCGACCTGGACAACCTGTTCGCGCTGGTGAAGTTCCATAAGGCGGCCGAGGCCGCCGGCATCAAGCCGATCGCCGGCGCCGACGTGCGCATCGCCGAGGGCGACGAGCCACCCGCGCGCCTCACCCTGCTCTGCCGCGACCGCGAGGGCTACCTGTCGCTGTCCCGGCTGCTGAGCCGGATGTGGATGCAGGGGCAACGCAACGACGGCCCGGTGCTGCGCCCCGAATGGCTGCGCGAGGACAACCACGGCCTGTTCGCGCTCGCGGGACGCCACAGTCCCGCCGGGCAACTTGCGGCCGCCGGACGCCACGACCTCGCGGGCCAGTGGCTCGCGGACTGGCAGCGCACCACCGGCGAGCGCCTGCACCTGGAACTCGTGCGGACGGGGCGCGAGGGCGAGGACGCATTCAACGCGTTCGCCCTGGCGGCCGCCGCCGACCGCGGCATCCCGGTGGTGGCCAGCAACGACGTGCGCTTCCTCGATGCCGACGGGTACGAAGCGCACGAGGCGCGCGTGTGCATCTCCACCGGGCGCGTGCTCGACGACCCGCGCCGCCCGCGCGATTACAGCCCGGAGCAATACCTCAAGCCGGCCGACGCCATGGCGAAGCTGTTCGCGGACGTGCCCGACGCGATCGACAACACGGTCGCGCTGGCGACGCGCTGCAACTTCGAACTGTCGCTGGGCACCTACTACCTGCCCGCGTTCCCGGTCCCCGCCGACGAGACGCTGGACAGCTGGATCCGCAGCCAGGCGCGCGAGGGCCTGGCGCGCCGCCTGGAACGCCACCCGCCCGCGCCGGAGCACGGCCGCTCGCCGTACGAGCAACGCCTCGAAAGCGAACTCGAAGTCATCGTGCAGATGGGCTTCCCCGGCTACTTCCTGATCGTGGCCGACTTCATCAACTGGGCGAAGGACCACGGCATCCCGGTGGGCCCGGGCCGCGGCTCCGGCGCCGGTTCGCTGGT
>DASTUL010000184.1:0-6932 GCA_035759645.1 Lysobacteraceae bacterium
GCTGGTGGTCACCGCATCGGTGGGCCTGGCGGAATTCCCGCTCGTGCGGGACCGGCGCGGGCGCCTGGGCTGGGAAAACGCCGTGGACCTGGCAGCGCGCGCCGCGCAACAGGTCGACGAGGAAGGCGGCGACGGCTGGGCTGCGGTGCGCGCCAGCGACATCGACGCGGCCCTGGGCACGCCCGCCTGACGCGCCGCGCCGGCGGCTAACGCTGCCCCCGGCACGGGGCGTATGCTCGGCCTCCTGCACGCATCGGCCAGGGGGACGACGTTGCAGTTGAAGCAGGCACCGGTGTGGCAGGGCTTCGGCCTGGCCGCCCTTTACTTCGTCGGCTGCGTGTTCTCCGCGCTGCCGCTGCAGGAGGGGTCGGTCGCGTTGCTGTGGCCGGCCGCCGGCGTCGGCATCGCGGGCGCCGTGCTGTACGGGGTGCGCCACACGTGGTTCGTGCCGCTGGCAATGCTGGCCTACCACGCGACGGTCGGGAAAGTGCCCGACGCGTTCGTCCCGTTTTCGGTGGCCAGCAACCTGCTCGGTACCCTGGCCGGTGGCTGGATCGCCACGCGCGGCACGCGGCATGGCGGCATGGGGCTGGGACAGGCGTTCCAGGTGTTGCAGGGCGGCGTGGTGCTGTCCGCGGTCAGTGCGGTGATCGGCATCGCCGGCCTGCGTTATGCCGGGATGCTGGAGGCCGATGCCACGGGCGCGGGGCTGCTGCGCTGGTTCCTGGGCGACCTGCTCGGCGTGGTGGCGGTCGCCCCGGCATTGCTGTTGCGCCCCCGGCCGGTGGCCGTGGGCCAGAACCCCTATCGCGAGCACGGCAGCGAGCCGGAACGATTGTCGTGGCTGGTGCTGCTGATCGGCAGCTACCTGGTGATGGCCTGGGCCGCGAGCGCCGGCGGCAGCTACGCGCTGGGCGTGACCGCGCTGCCGCTGGCGATGCTGACCTGGTGCGCGATGCGGTTCCCGCCGTGGTGGACCGCGCGCGCGATCCTGTGCACCTGCCTGCTGATCGGCAGTTTCGCCAGCCTCGGCGTGGCCGGTTTCGAGGTGCCCACCGGCGCGCTCGATACCGCGCGGCTGCTGCTGTTCCTGTGCCTGCTCGGTGCGTTGCCGCTCGCCCTCGCGCTGGCGACGCACGAGCGCCGGGTGGCCTCGCAGCGGCTGTTGCGCAACGCGACCATCGACCCGATCACCGGCCTGCACAACCGCACCGCGTTCGAGCAGGTCGTGCGCGACACGCTGAAGGCGCCGGGCGCGCCGCCGCGCGCGCTGGCCTACCTCGACCTGGATCATCTGAAACTCGTCAACGACACCGCCAGCCATGCGGCGGGGGACGCGCTGATCCGCGGCGTGGCCGGCGTGCTGCAGGCGACGCTGCGGCCGGGCGATGCCGTGGGCCACTTCGGCGGCGACGAATTCGGCCTGTTGCTGCACAACTGCCTCCCCGCCGCGGCCGAGGAGCGCGCGCGCCATTTCATGCGCGCGATCGAGGGCTACCGCTGCGAATGGGAGGGCCGCAGCCTGGGCGTGACCGCCAGCATCGGCCTGGTGCCGTTCCAGGGCGAGCAGGATTTCGCCCGGCTGCTGTCGCAGGCCGACGCGGCGTGCTTCGCGGCCAAGGAGCTGGGCGGAAACCAGATCTGCCGCGCGGCACTGGATGGCGGCGAGCGGCTCGACCGCACGCGCGCGATGCGCTGGGCAGTGCGCGTGCGCGAGGCGATCGACATGCGCAGCTTCCAGCTGTACGGGCAGACGATCGTGCCGCTCGCCGCACCGCTGCCCGGCGCCGCGCCTGCCGGGCGCCACTTCGAGCTGTTGCTGCGACTGCGCGATCCCGCCACCGGCCAACTGCTGCTGCCCGAACAGTTCTTCCCCGCGGCCGACCGCTACCGGCTGGGCGTGCGCATCGACCGCGGCGTGATCGACCTGGCGCTGGGCTGGCTGGAGCGCAATGCGGACCCCGCCGAGATCGACGCCTGCTGCATCAACCTGTCCGCACAGGCGCTGGTGGACGAAGGGTTCATCGCGTTCCTCAGCGAACGCCTGCGGCGCAGCGCCTTTCCACCGGAAAAGCTGTGCCTGGAGATCACCGAGACCAGTGCGTTGCGCGACATCCCGCGCGCGCAGCGGTTCATCTCGCAGATGCGCACCCGCGGCTGCCGCTTCGCGCTGGACGACTTCGGCACCGGGTTCTGCTCGTTCGGCTACCTGCAGTCGCTGGACGTCGACTATTTCAAGATCGACGGCAGCTTCGTGCGCGAGATGCACGAGTCCCCGCTGTCGCTGCAGATCGTGCGCGCGATCACCGACATCGCCCACGTGCTCGACAAGCGCAGCATCGCCGAGCACGCGGAGACGCCGGCGCAACTGGCGACCCTGGCCGAACTGGGCGTGGACCTGGCGCAGGGCTACGCCGTGCACCGCCCGGAACCGATCGAGAGTTACTTCGCGCGGGCGGTCAAGCCGGGATACTCGCCGGTAGCGGTTTCCGCGTTGCCCTGACCCGTGGCGTCCGTGCCTCGCGCGCCATGCGCAAGGCATCGTCGAGCAGTGCGGCGGCGGTGACGCCCGCGCCCGCGCCGGGCCCCTGGATCAGCAACGGCCGCTCCCGGTAGCGGTCCGACCAGATCGCCAGCCGGTTGTCGGTGCCGCCGCCGGAGGCGAGCGGGTCGCCGGTCCGCAGCGCTTCCAGGCCGACCCGCGCGTGCCAGCGACCGTCGGCATGTTGCAGCCGTGCGACGTACTGCAGCCGCGCACCGCGCCGGTGCGCCTCGTCGAACTGCGCCTGCATCGTGGCGTCCAGCGCGGGCAGCGGCGCGACGTCGACGTCGACTTCGTCCAGCAGCACCCCAGCCGCGCGCGCCAGGATCAGCAGCTTGCGACGCACGTCGGCACCGGACAGGTCGTCGCGCGGGTCGGGTTCGGTGTAACCGGCGACGCGCGCCTCATCGACCAGCGCCGAGAACGGCCGACGACCGTCGTGCCGGTCGAGCAGCCAGGCGAGCGATCCCGACAGCACGCCCGCGAAGCCGTGGATGCGGTCGCCCCCGGCCTGCAGCGCGCGCAGCGTGTCGAGCAACGGCAGCCCCGCGCCGACCGTGGCGCGATCGCCGTAGCGGGTGCCCGCCCGTTCGCCGGCATCGCGGATGCCGCGCCAGCGGGCGAGCGTCCCGCCCTGGCCGAGCTTGCACGCGGTCACCACGTGCACGCCGCTCGCAAGCCAGCTGGCGTGTGCCGCGGCGACGTCGTCGCTGGCGGTCGCGTCCACGACGATCCGCGTGCCGCGCGTGCCGAGGCGACCAGTGATCCTTGCGAGCGGAACGGCGTCGCCCACTGGGTGCAGGCGCTGCTGCGGAGCGAGCGCCGCTTCCGGGCAGTACGCCCGGCGCGAATCGGCCGCGTACGCCAGCTCGAGCGCGGTGCCGCCGGCTCCTTCCCGCCAATGCGACAACCGCGCCAACACGGCGCCACCGACGTTGCCGATGCCAAGCAACGCGATCCGCGCCGGTGCAGCGCCGTTCAAGCCACTGCTCCCGCATCGACCACGGCCAGTGCACGGTCGAGCGCCGCGTCGACGTCCGCCAGCAGGTCGTCGGCATCCTCGATGCCCACCGACAACCGCAACAGGCCGTCGCCGATGCCGGCCACGCGCCGCGCCTCGGGCGTCATCGCGGCATGGGTCATCGTGGCCGGGTGCGCGACCAGGCTCTCCACGCCGCCGAGGGATTCGGCGAGCGTGAACCAGCGCAGGCCATCGAGGAATGCGCGCACCGCGTCGACGCCGCCCCGCAACTCGATCGAGAGCATCGCGCCGAATCCGTGCTGTTGCCGCGCGGCCAGCGCATGGCCAGGGTGTCCTGGCAGGCCCGGCCAGTGCACCTCGCGCACGGCGGGATGCGCGTGCAGGCGCGCGGCGATCGCCGTCGCATTGGCCTCGTGCACGCGCATGCGGGCGTCGAGCGTGCGCAGGCCTCGCAGGGTGAGGAACGCGTCGAACGGCGCGCCCGCCAGGCCCAGGCAATTGGCCCACCACGCGAGCTGGTCGTGCAGGCCCGCGTCGCGCGCGACCACGGCGCCGCCGACCACGTCGCTGTGCCCATTGATGTACTTGGTGGTCGAGTGGACCACCACGTCCGCGCCCCACTCGATCGGCCGTTGCAGCGCCGGCGACAGGAAGGTGTTGTCGACCACGGCCAGCGCGCCGGCCGCATGCGCCGCCGACACCGCGTGGCGCAGGTCGGTGATCCGGAGCAACGGGTTCGAGGGCGTCTCGATCCAGACGACCCTGGCCGGCACCCGCAGCGCGTCGGCCAATGCGCGTGGATCGGTGAGGTCCGCCACCGCCAGGTCGAAGTGGCCGCGCCGCGCCAGTGCATCGAACAGGCGCCAGCTCCCGCCGTACGCGTCGTGCGGCACCACCAGCCGGTCGCCCGGCTGCAGCGTCGCCTGCAGCACCAGCGCCACCGCCGCCATGCCGCTCGCGGTGACGACCGCCCCCGCGCCGCCCTCCAGGCCGGCCAGGGCCTCCGCCAGCAGGTCGCGCGTGGGATTGCCGCTGCGCGTGTAGTCGTAGGCGCGCTTGCGGTCGAAGCCCGCGAAGCTGAAGTTGCTCGACAGCACCAGCGGCGGCGTCACCGCGCCGAACGCGGCATCGCGGTCGATGCCGGCGCGAACCGCGCGGGTGCTGGCACGCGGCGCACAGGAGGCGGGCGCGCTCATGCCGCCACCGCCGCGGCGTCGCAGGCGACGAGGTCGTCGAGCGCCTCGCGCAGGATCGCTGAGACCGCGGCATGTTCCTTCAGGAACGCATCGTGCCCGTGGATCGAATCCAGCAGGCGCAGGCATGTCTCGCCGCGCAAGCCCTCGGCCAGTGCATGCACGTCCTCGAGGGGCACGAGCAGGTCGCCGGGCACGGCCACCAGCGTCACCGGGGAGGTGATCCGCGCAGGGTCGACCGCTTGCAGGTCCAGCGACTCGGAGAGCCGCAGGAACGCGACGGGCGGCGTCGTCGCCGCATACCCCGCCGCGCAATGGTCGAGGTAGTCCTCGGCGCCGACGCGCACGCGTCCGTCGACGACCCGTGCCGGGCCGAAGCGTGCGGCATAGGCAGCCGGCGTGCGGTAGGACAGCAGCGCCAGTTGCCGCGCCAGCACCACGCCATCGGCCTCGTCGCATTGCAGCGCGCCGAGCGCGACCGCGCGGCGCTGCAGCGCGCGCCATGCACTCGCGAACGGATGCGCGCGATGCGTGCCGGCCACCGCGACCAGGCGCCCGAGCCGGTCGCCGTGGCGTGCCGCGAACTGCAGGCCCACCACCGCGCCGTACGAGCAGCCGATGAACGCGTCCAGCCGGTCTTCGTGCAGCGCGTCGAGCAACGCGGCGATCGCATCGCCCTGGTCCGCGGGGTCGATCGGCGCATCGAGGCTGCCGTCCGCGCCCAGCCAGTCCAGCGCCAGCAGGCGCAGCCGGCGCGGATCCAGTGCGCGCCCGGTGCCGACCTGAGGATCCCACCATCCGCTCTCGGGGAATTCGGCGCTGGCGCCGAGGTGGCGATTGGCGGAGATGCCGCCGGCGACCAGCACGAGCGGTGCGCCGGCGCGTCCGCGCAGTTCGTACCGGAGCGTGACGCGACGTGTGCCTGCATAGCGCGTGGGCAGGGTGATGTCGAGCTGTCCGCGGCGCGCCGCGGGATCGAAGGGGGTTGCAATGGCCATGGCGTCATCCCGGAAGTGGACAAGGCCATCGAGGCTGCGGAGCCCCCCTCTGTTCGCCGTACGGCCCGCCACGCACGCACGCTGCGCGCCACGAACCATCTGCCGGCGGACCCGAGGTCCCCGCAGGATTTGGCACCCGCACGATGCAATGCATCGCGGGTTGCCCCGGCTTCAAAGGGCCTGTCCCTCAGCCGGTCTCGATGGTCACGCCAGCTTGCCGGGGGTTCCTGGAGTTGTCAATCGCTTCATGCGGATGAAGCGATATATCTATTTCCGGCACCCGCCCCGCATACTTTTGCGATGCGTCCGTCCCCTCTTCTCACGATCCCGTTGCTGGCGAGCGTGGCGCTCGCGGCCTGCACCGGCCAGCCGCCCCGGGACGCGGCCACCGCCGCCCTCCCGCGGCCGGTCGTCCCCCACGCAGTGGTCCCGGAACGCTACGTTTCCCCGCCCGCCGCGGAGGACGAGCTGGACTCGCTGGCGACTTGGCCCACGGAGGACAACGGCCTCTGGCTCGTGGCCACCGGCAAGTCGAGCCACCGACTCGCCGTCCACGACGCATTGACCGGTGAGCGGCTGCGCACGGTGGGCGCCAAGGGCAGCGGCGCCGGCGAATTCCTGCGTCCAAACGGCATCGCCGCCTGGGGCGACCACCTGTTCGTGGTCGAACGGGACGGGCATCGCGTCCAGGTGCTGCGCCTGCCGGGCTTCGAGCCGCTGGGCAGCTTCGGCACTGCCGAACTGCGCAGCCCCTACGGCCTGTGGCTGCATGAAGTCGCTCCCGGCGAACTCGACGTGTACGTCACCGACAGCTACATGCTCGGCGAGGACTTCGATGTCGTGCCGCCGGACCGCCAGCTCGACGAACGCGTGCGCCGCTACCGCGTCTCGTTCGATGGCGCGGGCGGCATGCTCGCGCAGGACCGCGGTGCGTTCGGCGACACGGACGACGGCGTGCTGCACATGGTGGAGTCGCTTGCCGGCGATCCGCTGACCCGCACCCTGCTGGTCGCGGACGAATTCCCGCCCGCCGCGTCGACGTTGCGCGTCTATCGGCTGGACGGCGCCTATACCGGGCACGACGTGGCCACCGCGTTCGGCGCGGAAGCCGAGGGCGTTGCGCTTTGGGATTGCGGGCTGGCCGACGATGGCGCGCCGGCGGGGTTCTGGATCGCCGCCGACCAGCTGCAGCCCACGACCAGGTTCCACGTGTTCGA
>DASTUL010000185.1:0-2953 GCA_035759645.1 Lysobacteraceae bacterium
CTACTTCGAGGCGGATGCGTTCGCGCGCTGGGCCGGCGCGCGCCTGCCGACCGAGTTCGAGTGGGAACACGCAGCGGCAGGCGCGCCGGTCGCGGGCAACTTCGCCGACTCGGGCTGGATGCAACCGATCGGTGCCGAGCCGCGCGCGGGCCGGCCGCGCCAGCTCTTCGGCGACGCGTGGGAATGGACTTCCAGCGCGTATGCGCCGTACCCCGGCTTCAAGGCCATGCCCGGCGCACTTGGCGAATACAACGGCAAGTTCATGTGCGACCAGCAGGTCCTGCGCGGCGGCAGTTGCGCGAGCGCCGCGAGCCACTTGCGCGCCAGCTACCGCAACTTCTTCCACGCAGCCGATCGCTGGCAGTTCTCCGGGTTGCGCCTGGCGAAGGATCGCCCATGAACACCGTCGTCGAACGCGCGGTCTCGCGCCTGACCGACCTCCAGCCGACGCCGGACGACATGCTGGGCGACGTGCTGAAGGGACTCGCCGCCAGGCCCAGGCGCCTGCCCTCGAAGTATTTCTACGACGCGACGGGTTCGCGCCTGTTCGAGGCGATCACCCGGACACCGGAGTACTACCCCACGCGCGTCGAGCTGGCGCTGATGGAAACGCACGGAACGGAGATCGCGCGCGCCGTGGGGCCTCGCGCGCACGTGGTGGAGTACGGCAGCGGCAGTGGTCGCAAGACCCGCTTGCTGCTCGATGCGCTGGAGGATCCGGTGGCATACACCCCGATCGAGATCTCGCGCACGGCGCTGCTGGCCAGCCTGGAACGGCTGGCGAACGAGTTCGGCGATGTCGAGCTGCTGCCGGTCTGCGCCGACTTCACACAGCCGGTGCCGTTGCCGCTCCCGGAACGCGAGCCCGCGCGCGTGCTCGTGTTCTTCCCGGGTTCGACACTGGGGAACTTCGAGCGTCGGGAGGCCACCGCGCTGTTGCGCAGCATGCGCCAGACGATGGGCAGCAAGGGCATGGCGCTGGTGGGGATCGACCTGGACAAGGATCCGGCGCTCATCGTGGCCGCCTACAACGACGCGGCCGGCGTCACCGCCGAGTTCACGCTCAACCTGCTGGCACGCCTCAACCGCGAGCTCGGCGCCGACTTCGACCTGGCGGCGTTCGCGCACGACGCGCGCTATGACGCCGGTCGCCGGCGGATCGAGACGTTCCTGGTCAGCCAGCGTCCCCAGCGGGTCACCATCGCCGGCCACGCGTTCGATTTCGAGGAAGACGAGGCCATGCAGGTCGAGTACAGCCACAAGTACGACGATGCCGCGTTCGCCGCCATGGCCGCGGAGGCGGGACTGCGCATCGCCGGCGCCTGGAACGACCCGCGCGACTGGTTCGGCCAGCGCCTGCTGGTGCCGGCATGACCGCCCCCGACTGCGGCCGCGCACCGGCGAAGTACGACGACCTGCGGGCCCTGTTCCTCAACTGCACGCTCAAGCGTGGCGGCGAATCGTCACATACGCAGCGGCTTGCGAACGTCGCGATCGCGGTGATGCGCGCGCAGGGCGTCACGGTGGATGGCGTGCGCCCCGTGGACCTGGACCTCGCCCCGGGGGTGCAATCGGACATGCGCGAGCACGGCTTCGACCGCGACGACTGGCCTGCGCTCCTGGAGCGCGTGCTCCGCGCGGACATCCTGGTGCTGTGCACGCCGATCTGGCTGGGCGAGGAGAGCTCGGTGTGCCGCCGGGTGATCGAGCGCTTGTACGGCGAAGGCGGCAGGCTCAACGATGCGGGGCAGTTCCTGTTCTACGGGCGCGTCGGCGGCTGCCTGGTGACCGGCAACGAGGATGGCGCCAAGCACATCGGCATGACCGTGCTCTACGGACTGCAGCACCTGGGCTTCGCGGTTCCGCCGAACGCCGATGCCGCCTGGGTCGGGGAGGCCGGGCCCGGCAAATCCTACGGCGACGAAGGCGCCGGCTTCGACAACGACTTCACCCAGCGCAACACGACCTTCCTGGCCTGGAACCTGATGCACATGGCGCGGCTGCTGAAGGATGCGGGCGGATTTCCCGCGCACGGCAACCAGCAACGCCTCTGGAAGGAAGGCTGCCGCTTCGACCATCCCGGTGCCGCTGAGGCCGCACGCGACGACGACTGAGCAGCGCGTGCTTCTCGCAACGTTGACGACGCCGCCGGCCATGCTCGCCGCATGGCATCCGCGCAGGCGTCGCCCACCCACCCGGACCGGCGCGCCGCGACGCGCGCGGGACTGCGCTATGTCGACACGTCCACGCCCGGCATCGCGCGACGCGGGGCCAACAAGGCCTTCGCCTACGTCGACGCCGACGGTGCGCGCGTTCGCGACGCCGACACGGTGGAGCGCATCCGCGCGCTGGCAATCCCGCCGGCCTGGACCGACGTCTGGATCTGTCCGCATGCGGACGGCCACGTCCAGGCGACCGGCCGCGACGCGCGCGGGCGCAAGCAGTACCGCTACCACGCGCAGTGGCAGGCCGAGCGCGGTACCGGCAAGTTCGGCCGGATCGTCGCGTTCGGCGCCGCGTTGCCGCATTTGCGGCGGCGACTGCGGCGCGACCTGGCGCAGCGCGGCTTTCCGCGGGACAAGGTGCTGGCGATCGTCGTGTCGGTGCTGGCCGAGACGCTGGTCCGCGTGGGCAACGCGGACTACGCACGCAGCAACCGCTCGTTCGGCCTGACCACGCTGCGCAACCACCACGTGAAGTTCGTGCGCGGCGGCCGGGCGCGGTTGCGGTTCCGCGGCAAGGGCGGACAACTGCAGGACGTCGCGGTGGACGACGCGAAGCTGGTGGCACTGGTGAAGCACTGCCAGCAGCTGCCGGGCCAGGCGTTGTTCCAGTACCGCGACGACGACGGCGACCTGCGCCCGGTGGACTCGGGTGCCGTCAACGACTACCTGCGCACGAGCATGGGCGAGGCGTTCACCGCCAAGGACTTCCGCACCTGGGGCGCGACGCT